>JBFXDW010000036.1:0-17154 GCA_050180745.1 Bdellovibrionales bacterium
ACAGAATTCGTTTTCGTTTTACGGAGGCCGCTTCCACGGAAGATACGGCTATTCACGAGAAGAATCTTGCCGATATTGTTAACCTTAAAGCAGCGATGAAAAAAGAGTGGGATGCTTATTCTTCTAGGAGTCTGGGGCCCCAAGAACAAGAGCTTGCAAACAACTACTTATCGAACGTCAAAATATATAATGCGTCCGTTGATACGATGGCCGCTTTTGTCCGTGCCAAGAAGTTTGATGAGTTGGCTGAATACAGCGTTACTCAGGGGTTGCAGGATTTCCGCCTTGTTATGAACGTTGTCCGCGAATTGACGCTGTTTCAAATTGAGGGGGCAAAAAACGAGTATGAAAAAGGCGGTGTAATTTACGAAAAAACGAAGAATAATGTTATTCTCACGATGCTGGTTGCGGTGCTTATGGGAATGCTTCTGGCATGGATTATCACGAGATCAATTACGGTTCCTGTCAAGGGTATGATTCAAGTTATGACAAAACTGGCAGACGGGGATACAGACGTGGATGTCTTTGGTGTTCACAGAAAAGATGAGGTTGGTGATATTGCAAAAACTGTTGAGATTTTTAAAGTGAATGCAATTGAGAAAAAAAGAATTGAAGCGGAGGCCGCAGAAAATAAAAAGAGGATGGAAGCGGAGCGTCGGAGGGCTATGCTCGAGATGGCCGATAAGTTTGAGGCGAGCGTCATGGGAATCGTCAAAGGTGTGGCTTCTTCCTCAACGGAGATGCAGGCTACAGCAAGAGACATGTCGGAAATTGCACAAACCACAAGTACACGTGCGGCTTCTGTTGCGGCGGCTTCGACGCAGGCAAGCGCTAATGTTGAGACTGTTGCGACGGCAACAGAAGAGCTGTCGGCATCAGTTGGGGAGATTAGCAACCGTGTTTCGGATGCGGCTCGTGTCGCACAAAAGGCCTCTGAAGAAAGTAAAAGGACGGCAGCGACTGTTGAAAAGCTTGCAGGTTCATCGGCTAAAATCGGTGAGGTTGTTGAGCTTATTACTCAGATTGCTTCGCAAACCAATCTGTTGGCTCTTAACGCGACAATTGAGGCTGCGCGTGCGGGGGAGGCCGGAAAAGGCTTTGCTGTTGTGGCGAGTGAGGTGAAGGGTTTAGCTAATCAGACGGCTAGGGCTACTGAGGAAATAAGCATACAAATTGCATCTGTTCAGACAGAAACAAACAATGCGGTTAAGGCTATTCATTCAATTTCGCAGATTATTGATCAGGTGCGGGACATTTCTTCGAGTATTGCGGCAACTGTTGAAGAGCAGGATTCTGCAACGAAGGAGATTGCTCGAAATGTCATGCAAGCCTCCCAGGGAACGCAAGAGGTTTCATCGAATATAACGTTAGTTACGGACGCGGCATCTCAAACGGGTGCGGCTTCTGAGCAGGTCTTGGCAACTGCGAGTGAGTTGGCTCAGGGAGCTGAGAGCCTTCATAGAGAAGTGGACGGCTTTCTTGCCAATGTGCGTTCTCAATAAGAGAAAATATTTTTTGTAAGAGAAATGTGATTCTGGATGGTGAGTTATACTTCTGACAACGTGTTGCTTGTTCTGGCTCTTGAGGCTGAGGCTCAAGATTGTTTCAAGGATTTTTCAACCTGCTTTTGCGGGGTTGGTAAAGTTAATGCAAGTGTGAATTTATCCGTTGCTTTGGCTGGGTGGAAGGAGAGACGGGGAAGCTTTCCTGATCTTGTTCTGAATGTAGGGAGTGCTGGTTCTACTCATTTTCCTCAGGGTGAGACTGTTAACTGCATTCAGTTTATGCAACGCGACATGGATGCGACAGCGCTGGGAACACCTCTTTATACAACGCCATTCGATGACACGCCTGCGTTGTTCTCCTATGGGGTGCGCTGTGAGGCTTTTCCGATGGGAATTTGCGGCAGCGGCGATAATTTCTCTGTTGAAGGGACAAAAAACGAATGGAGCGTGACGGATATGGAGGCTTATGCGTTAGCTAAATTCTGTGCGGCACATGAAATCCCCTTTTGTTGTTTTAAATATATAACAGATGGAGCTGATGATTGTGCGGTCCGTTCTTGGGAGGACACGCTTCCTCTTGCTGCCCGTGCGCTCAGACAGGCTGTTGATGCTCTTATTAAAAGAGGAGCCTAAGAGGCCAAATTAACTTCTTGCGGTACTTGTTTTATCCTCATAGAATCACGCCAGATTCTCTTCTGTTCTGAGGCTTGTTGATTATGAATTTTTTGGCGCTTATTGGACGTACACTCCTTAGATTTCTGGCTGCAACGGGTAATCTTGCTCATTTTACCGCCAGATCTCTAAGCCATTGCTCGCGGCCTCCTTTTTACTGGAGCCAGATTGGCCGTCAGTTCGTGGATATTGGCTATTATTCGCTTCCTGTCGTGGGGTTGACGGCTCTCTTTACAGGTATGGTGCTGGCTTTACAGAGCTTTTCTGGCTTCTCGCGCTTTGATGCCGATAGCGCTATTCCGACTGTGGTCGTTTTGTCTATTACGCGGGAGCTTGGACCTGTCTTAGCAGGCCTTATGGTCGCTGGGCGGATTGGGGCGGCTATTGCGGCAGAGCTTGGCACCATGCGCGTGACAGAGCAAATTGACGCGCTGACTACCCTTTCAACCAATCCTTATAAATATCTGATCGTGCCGCGTGTGTTGGCAGGCACGTTGATGCTGCCTCTTTTGGTGTTGCTGGCGGATATTATCGGGGTGTTTGGTGGCTTTTTGGTGTCTGTATATCGGCTTGATTTTAATGCCGCCCATTACATCCATCAAACATGGAAGTATTTGGAAATCTCGGATGTAACGTGCGGTCTGTGGAAGGCGGCGATATTTGGCTTCATCATTGTGCTGATGGGATGCTATAACGGTTTTAACTCTAGGGGCGGGGCGCAAGGTGTTGGTGCGGCGACAACGAATGCGGTCGTGTCTGCTTCGATCTTGATTTTGATTAGTAACTATCTGCTGACGGGGATTCTCTTTGCAAGCTAAGACAAAAATAGCCCTTCATGGCGTCAAAAAAGCCTTTGGCACAAAGCGAGTCTTGTGCGGGGTAGATGTATCAATTGCGGAAAAAGAGTCGTTGGTAGTCATCGGCGGGTCTGGGACAGGGAAGTCTGTTCTCATCAAGTCAATCTTGGGCATTCTAACGCCAGACGAAGGTCAAATTGAGGTCGATGGACAAAATGCCATGAACCTTAAGGGGCGCGCTCAGGATGCGTATATGGCCAAGTTTGGTATGCTCTTTCAGAGTGCGGCTTTGTTCGACTCGATCCCGGTATGGGAGAATGTCGCTTTTAAGCTCTTACGTGTTTTGAGAATGAAACGTAAAGAGGCAAAAGATAAAGCTATTGATGTGCTAGCTTCTGTGGGTATGCGTGCGGATGTAGCTGACCTCTATCCAGCGGAGCTATCAGGCGGTATGCAAAAGCGCGTTGGTTTGGCCCGCGCTATTGCGGCTGATCCTGAGATTGTTTTTTTTGATGAGCCCACAACGGGGCTAGATCCCATTATGTCGGATGTGATTAATGATCTGATCATTAAGTGTGTGAAAGAGCGCGGTATTACTACCCTGTCAATTACGCATGATATGGCATCAGTTCGTAAGATAGCAGACAGAATTGCCATGTTGCATGAGGGCAAAATCATCTGGGAAGGCGCAAGGAGCGATATCGACCAGTCTGGTAATGCCTATGTGGACCAGTTTATCAATGGTCGTGCCGATGGGCCGATCAAGATGCAGGTGCGTTAACGAAACCCTTTATCCCATGCGTGGCGCGGAAAGACGAACAGAGCAGCGAACCGGAATTCCTGGAATAAAAGGCTTTTCTCCCATCTCGACAAGTTTGTCGGAGAGATGTTTTTTTAGCGGACTTCCAATTGGGGCTGTCTTGTTTGTAAATTTATAAATCATTCTGTCTTGTGGTTCTGGATATTGGGAGGCTGTTATTTCAAAACCAACGAGGAGAGAGTCTGTAAAAGCGGTGTCTTGCGTTTGTGTATAAAGTGCAGCTGTGTACTCGGAAAGCTTATTAAAGAGGGGGGGCATGTCAGTGGTATCGTCTAGTCTTGTCCCTAGTCTTGTAATGCAATACTCCTCCATATCTGTTCTTAGATCGTCATGAATTGCCTCTTTTTGGAGGAGTGTTAGACAGGTCGAGAGCGCATCTTTTTGAGAAAGTGTGTCTAGTGTCTTAACGAAGCGTTCTGAAATAAGGGGCCTGTATTTTGGGGGTGTCTCTCCAAAGGCTGTTGCATATAAAATGCATCTGTGAATGTTGTCCTTCTCGCGCAGGAAGGTCCGGAAATAGGTTTTCTCAATGCTCTCATGGATTTTTGAGGGAAGATCGGGGTAGGAGAGAATGCTTTGACAACGTACAAGAGCAATATCAGCTTTTAGATCTGTAAGCGCTGTTCTGAAAACATCTGTGGCGATTTCTTTAAATTCATCATCCAGAGAATCATTTAACAGAATGAGGAAGGCCTCTCTTACAATTTTAGGAGCGGGATTATTGTTTCGAGTAACTGCTTTTCGCCATGTTTCATGAGCCATAGTAAGCAGCATGTTTTCGGCATTGCTTCTTTCATGGGGATGGTGTTTGCCCTTGTTAATAGTGAAGGCAACGTATCGTGCGTAAGTGCATGCTGTTTTTGGGGGGACATCTTTATCCATACATGCGCCGAGCATATAGCCATAAACATCGTACATCCAGTTTTTATCTTTTTCGGATAAATAAGTCGCAACATCAAGCCATGTTTGGATTTTGTCTTCTGTCTTCTCCCAATCATTGGCTCCATCAATAAGGTCGGGCAGATATTTTCGATATATATCGGGGTGCTTGCCTTTTGTTTTTCGCAGGGCATTTTGTAGCGCTGTGATGCGGCCATTTTTGCTTTCAATACTGAGGCTTGCAACAATGGATGCCTCAATAAGCTGAGAATGAGACCAATCAGTTATTTCGTTTGCCGTATAGAGAAAGAGATAACGTCTTTCTGCTTCAATATCTTTTCGTGTGTTGTGTTGTGATATCTGAGAGACAATCTGACGGACGATTTTCTCTGGGTAAGATTGGTTGCGGAGCAGGTTTGTATATTCATCTCCTAAAGCTGTTGAGTCTGGAATAGCTTCTATAGCGGCAAATAATCCTTGGAGCATTTTGTTGCTAAGAAGGCCATATTTTAGAAGTTTAGGATCGTCATTGTTTATCTTATTGCGTTCTTCGAGAACGAGAAGGCGATTAACTTCTTCCTTGAAAAACTGCAATTGTTCGCGGTTATCTTTGTGTCTTTGAACATAAGTTACCAGCTCGTCCCCCATGGCAAGAAGAGCTGGGACATTGTTTTCCATTCGGTCATAGAGAGTAAAATAACAAAAGATGGCCCAATCAGGATCTTTAATTTGAGGTATTGTTTGGTGAATTTTTATAAGAACATTTTTTCCTTCCTGACTGCCTCTTTCTAGAAGCGGCAAGGTAACGAATAATAGATAGTGAGCGGCGACCCCCTTATCTTTATGTTGATCGGCGATCGCTATGATCTCTTCTATGGCATGTGTTCTTTCTGTTGCCGTGATCTCGGAGTCCTTCAGGCGTTCTATTTGTTTCTTTATTTGTGTCCCTAGATGCGCACCTGTGTTTATTTGATCTGGATTTGTCATATTATATATCACTGTTTCTCATAAGGCCTCTTTTTTTCTAGAAAGCAGCATACAAAATCATAAATAGTTGCGGCATAAAAAAAAGCTCGCTTTGTGGCGAGCTTTATAAAGTTCTGAAGGTGTGTTTTAACCAATTAACCTAATTGGAGGCAGTTCTAGCGCACGTAAACATGCACTTCAGGATAACTGGCCTCTTGGCTTTGTGAGCCGCCCATTGTTATACGGGAAGGGACTAGCCCCAATTGAATGAGTGAGCGTTTTACATTCTCACTATTCCGCGAAGCAGCCTCTTGCATAGAGGCCATTTCAGCAGGCTCGCCGCTAGATGGAGAAATAGCCAGAATCGTGAAATCTGCATCCGGTTTTCTTTGCAGCGCCATATTGACAGCGTTTGAAAGCTGTTGCTCATACTCGACGTTCTTTTGATTGAAACGGATCAGAACCAAAAGACGCCCTGTGGAGGGGGCTACGGCGCTATCACCGGTTGGCATAAAGGGAGGGGCTCCTGATAGGCCTGACTCTTTTAGATACTCCGTTGGTGACATAGGAGAAGGCCCCAGAACACCAGACATAACTGGTGACATAGGTGCCGCTGCTGGTGATGGAGCGAAGGAGATGTTGCCACCCATGCCTGGATTCCCCATTCCCATATCGTTCATTTCCATGCTGTTGGGTGCTGTTGTCATAACGGGTGCCGGGTTGACGATAACGGGACGATTAGCAATGCTGTTCCCTAAGAGCTCACCACGCGTAATCGCAAAGGCCAAAGCTTGAAGGTTAGAGCGTTCCGTCGTCAAATAGGTCGTTTGTCGTTGGATGTCTGCGGCGACTTGATTGCGCAAGTAATCAAGTTGAACGATCAGGCGGCTAATTTCATCACGAAGAAGTTTCAACTGATCATGATCCTCATCGACGGCTCCTGATAGTAAGAAACCGGCCTGGATGGATTCTAGCATATAGGAAGCCAGCGAAGCATCAGATGCTACAGAGGTCTGTAGTGAGTTCAAACGATAAAGAGAGTTTGTGACCTCATTTAGGCTCGATTCAGCTTCATCCCATTGGCGAAGCAAGATCGGGTTGCCGCGTGTCGTACCATTTTGCAGACGTGCGGTGATAGCGGCCACGGTCGAGTGATATTGAACGGCACCTGCGGCACCATTGGCGCGGAGAAGAGCAAACTCATTGGCATTAAGGTTAACCGATGAGCGAAGACGCAAAACTTCGTCCCGAAGCTCTAGGGCGCGGTTGCCGACTACAGTGCCTGATGAGGGGCCAAAGCCAGACAGCGAGTCCCCCCCACTTGAAACGCCCAGATCAAGGGGCTGTTGCAAGGCAAGTTGAGGTGCTGAGGATGGCATATCATTTTCTGGCATCATAGCCATATCATCGGCAGCTAGAACAGGGCGACCAGCTGAGAGGAGGATAGCCAAGAAGAGGACGAGAATAATTTTGCGGTTCATCGCAAATCCTTTTGTTTGGATCATGTTTGGCGTTTGCATCATGTTTAGACCTATACCCACGGAGTTGCCCTTCAGTATGACCCACGGAAGGGCGGCTTGGCTCTTTAAAAGATTCGCCTGTTAGCGGATCATATTTAAAGGGAATCAAAGAAGATTCCAAGCGCTTAAATGATAAGAATCGTTTACAGTTTAATTTGTTAACGTCTCGATAACAAGCAAAAGGGTAATAGTTTTTGTGGCCTTTGCGTCACACTCTTGCCACAAAATGAAAAACAGGATTTCAGAGGTTTTTATGGATAAGCCTACAAAACACGACGATTTTGATGAAAACCGATTGTTACGTACCGTTTCGGCGGATGAAACAGATTTACGTCTTGATCGTTGGTTCCGTCGCCATTTTTCAACTTTGTCTCATGGCGAGCTCCAAAAATGGTTACGTAAAGGACAAATTCGTGTGGACGGTAAGCGTGCTGATTCGGCTTTACGGCTCCAAGAAGGTCAAACTATTCGTTTACCTATGCCTCTTTTGCGGGACCCTCGGTTTCAATTCGCACCGCCGCTTCGCGTGGCAGGTGGAATTTCTGAGGAACGCCTTAAGGCTATGGTGATTTTTGAAGATGATGATGTGATCGTTCTGAATAAGCCTGCCGGACTAGCCGTTCAGGGTGGAACGGGGCTTAAAGAAAATCTTGATGATAGCTTGATGGTTTTTAGTATGGACGGTACAACGCGTCCTAAACTAGTCCACAGGCTTGATCGGGATACGAGCGGCGTTCTCTTGATTGCGCGTAATGATTTTGCGGCGGCCAAATTAGCGAAGGCTTTCCGTAATCACGATACGCAGAAAATATATTTTGCGCTGACATGTGGTGTGCCTCCAGAAGCTGAAGGCGAGATTGTTGCGCCTCTTGTCAAATGTGGGCAGGTTATGGCTATAGCGGATGAGGGAGAGCCTGAAGCTAAGAAAGCCCGTACACGCTATCGAGCGATTGAAACCGTAGGAAAAAAAGCGGCATTTATGATGCTGTGGCCTTTAACGGGGCGAACTCATCAGCTTCGTGTTCATATGGCATATTTAGGTATGCCCATCTATGGGGACCCCCTTTATAGTAAGGAAGAGGAGAACGATCTTCCTGAAGAAGATTTGGGTTGTGGTCTGCACCTTCATGCGCGGCGGCTTATTGTCCCTCATCCACGTGGCGGGATGATAGATGTGGTCGCGCCTTTAGGGGAAGCTATGCTAAAAACATGGCGCTGGTTTGGGTTTGATGAAAACACAGACCTTTTATTCGAACAGGAATGACAAGAGGAAGATGGCGACAATGAAAAAAGGCAGAGTCTTACGGGTTTTCTTTCTGCTGGTTGCTTTTGTAATCGGTTGTGGCGGGGCCTATATCGCGAGCTTTGATCCAAACGCTTATCGAGATGAGCTGGCGCGTCTTCTAAGCGAGAAAACGGGCCGTCATATTCAGCTCGGAGGCGCGCTGTCTTTGACTCTTTCCAAGAGTTTGGAGGTTATGCTTGATGTCAAGGATGTCCGGATAGGCAATCCTTCATGGGCTAGTCGTGAGGATATGGCTCATGTGGGGCGGCTCCGTTTTGGTTTAGATTTAAGGCCGCTTTTTGAGAAAAAGATTAGTATCTCAACGCTTCTTATAGAGGACGTTCAAGCTCAGCTCGAGAGCAACACGAAGGGACAAAACAACTGGTCGTTTCAGGCAAAGGAAACGGCATCAACGGGCGGTGTAAAGGCGGGAGCCAAAAACGATCCAGTAGATCAACGGCGCGTTTCTTTCCATATTCAAGAAGCTCAAATTCTTAATAACAAAATTGGGTTTCGTTCGCCTGATGGCAAGGTGACATTGATGTCTTTGCCTCGTTTTACGTTGCGGAGTCAAAAAAAGTCAACGCGTCTTGAGATGGTGGGTATACTTAATGATTTACCCCTTCAGCTGACTCTTAAGGGGGCTCCGCTGGAGCAATGGAACGCTAAGCAATGGCCTTTTGATATGAAGGCGATGGTTGGGTCGCATAAGCTGGAGGCAACGGGCTCTATCGCGGCACAAGGTAAGCAAATCACCTTTAGTTTTCTTTCTTTGTATAAGGGCGAGCATCAGCTCAGCGGGTCTGCACGTGTGTCTTTCCAGAACGTAGTCCCTTCTCTTTATGGACGCTTTAAGGCAAATAGTTTGGACAGCTCTTTTCTTGCGCTCTCTGGCGCGGCTATGAGCGGGGTAGGGCAAGCGGCTTCTTCAGAAACCGTTCCTTCCTCTTCTGAAAAGGGAAACAACACGCAGTTATTCTCGCGTGCTGCGTTTGATCTTGAAGGTCTTCGTAAAGGGAATGTTGATCTCGCCTTTGAAATTAAGCGCTGGCAAATGAGCGGGGCGCATGTTGATAATGTTGATCTTCGGGTCAAGCTTAAGAATGGGGCTTTATCTGTTCCTTTTCTTGCGGACATAGGCGGTGCGCCCGCGAAAGGGGAGCTTGTGCTGCGAGCGGCTTTGGAGACTCCAGCGTTTTCGTTTAGTCTTAATGCGGCGCAAATTAATTTGACTAAATTGATTGACTATCAGGGCGTGGATCGGTTTGTCACGGGGCGTGCGGATGTTGGCGTTTCTTTGCATAGCTCTGGGAATAGTCCTTATCAGTTGGCTTCGCTCCTGCGAGGGAATATAGACATTTTGTTGGATACGGATGCCGCTTCCAGCAGTGTCTTTAATGGGTTTATGGGGCAGGCTCTGGGTCTTTTTGTTCCCGGTTTCAATGCGTTTCTTGAGGCTGGCGTGAATTGCATGGCGGCGCATTATGTTGTGAAAAACGGGGTCGTTGAGACAAAGGGGTTCCTTGCTGATACGCAAATGACAACGATTGCTGGCGAAGGGCTTGTCAATTTGCCGGATGAACGTATTAATCTCAATTTCAAAACGAAGGCTAAAGGTGTGGGTAGTATCATTCCACCTATGAAGATTTATGGCCCCCTAACGTCCCCGCAATATGCGATGGAAAGCAAGGGCGTTTTGAATAAAGTTTTGGGTATGGTCGTGGGGGAGGAAACTCATAGCGAGGGCGTGCCTGATGTGGTTGCTGTTGCGGGGAAAAACGCGTGTGAGGTTGCGTTGATGGCGCCTGTGGTAAGACCTGCCGTTTCATCTGGAACGCAGAATTCTATTTTGCCAGGAACAGCGGGAAAAATAGAAGACACGATTAGAAGTTTGGGAAAAAATATAGGCGGCCCCCTTCTCGAGCAGTTGAAGCTTTTTGGGAATTAGAAAAGAATGCAGAAAAAGAAAAGAGAATACACGGCACCCGTATATACCATTATAGAATCTGAGAAGGGGTGGCTGGTTCGGCGGAATGAGCGCTCGCTTATGACTCCCAAAGGGACGCCCTACCTTGTGCCCAAGGAAGGGCTGGCTGAGGCGATTGCTGTCGAATGGCGGGGGCAGAAAGATAAAATTGTGCCTGCTACGATGCCCTTGACGCAGCTTGCGGCAACAGCGCTTGATGTGATGATAGAAGTGCGTCCTCGTGTTATTCAAAGTTTGATTGCTTATACCCGCAGTGAGCTTTTATGCCACCGTGCAGAAAGGCCAGAGGAGCTTGTCCTCCAGCAAGAGAAAGAATGGCAACCCTTGCTCGATTGGTGTGAGTCAGAGATAGGCTTACGTCTTTTTCCGACAACAGGTATTATGCCGGTTGCGCCGTCTGAGGAGTCTATTGCAGCTCTCCAGAACAGGCTTGAAACTTACGACGATTATGCTCTTACGGGGTTACAACAGGCGGCGGATGTGTCGGGCTCATTAGTTCTAGGTTTAGCACTGTGTGCAGGGCGCATTTCGGCGCAAGAGACCTTGGCTCTTAGCGAAATGGATGTTCTGCAACAGCATCAAAGATGGGGAGCCGATCCTGTGACCGAGGCTCGTCATAAAGCCGTTTTGTTTGACCTTGAAGCTGTAGAGCGGTTTATAAGAATCGTGGGTTAGGGCCTGTTCAGAATCTTAAGGATTAATGAGGAAGAGGAATTTGCTCTAAGAAACCCCGTCATTCCAGATACGCGAACCTGCCACTCGCTGAAAGAAACATCGTTTTTTCAATTTGACTGACAATGCCGTCAGCGAGTAGGCAGGTGAGCGCTGTTCTGGAATCCCATTTTGGTAGGTTTGAAACTTGCAATGCTTACTTTCTTTGCAATTCTTGGAAATAAAAAACGGGATCCGCTGCCTGCGCAGGGATGACGAAAGGAATGGATGTTGACAATAGGAAGAGAAATGTAAAGAAAGTCCCCCCTATAAATGCCGAAACTTTGACTTCCGACTCTGCGATGCCTTTTCCTCTCCTCCTCTTCCTTATCCTTCTTTCTTTTCCTGCTATGGCAGAAGAGGGGGCATTGCTGCCTCATAAGGTTTTGACTCCAGGCGAGGTGCGCAGCACAAATGTGGAAGAGATATGTCAGCCTGGTTATTCGAAGAGCGTGCGGCGTACCTCGCCCCAACTAAAGCGAAGCATTTATAAGAAATATGGCATCAAAGAATGGCATAAACGCTATAAGATCGACCATTTAATACCTCTATCCATTGGGGGTTCAGATAATGCGCCAAATCTATGGCCATCTCCACTCTTTACGAGTCCTATGAATGGGTACGATAAGGATCGGCTTGAATTTAAGCTCTATCGCATGGTTTGTCATGAGGACTACGATGTAAAAAAGGCGCAAAAGGCTATCCAAGAAAACTGGTTAGAGGCCTATAAGGCATATTGCAGCGAACCAGATTCCTGTCCGTCTTTTGTTGATTATATGGAAGAGCGAGGTGTAAAAAAGAAAGAATGACTTGGTTTGTGAGGGCTTGAAATTCTACTCCAAACAATTCTTTACGGCATAGGCACATTGTTCGTCCTCTGTCATAAAACCGCCCGTGGGACCATTGTAATTTACTTTTGCTACGCGATTGTTCATCATCACAATACTGACATTGCAAAAGCGGCGATGGTAGAATTCATCTCCAAGCGTAAATGCGTTCTCGATTGCTCCGGAAACAGTCGTTTTGACGGATTTCTTATGTTTCATTGACCAGCCATCACCCGATTTATAAAGCCATATTTCCGTGTCACCTACTTTTCCTTTCTTAGAGGGGATGCCCATGCAGGAGAAAATCTCTTCAGAACTCATGCCAATGAGTTTTGTCTTGGCTTTTTGAGCCTCTTCGGCGCGTTGCATGGCGCAGGCTGATAGGAAGAGGAAAAAGAAAAGAATAAAGTGTTTCATTTTAATCAAGCAATTCTCTTGCTTCATCGGTTAGCATAATGGGAATGCCCTCCTGAACGGGAAAGGCTAATCCAGCTTTTTCGCTGAATAGTTCTTTCTTTTGCGCGTTATATTGCAAGGGGGCATGCGTGACGGGGCAGCATAGCATCTCTAGCATTTTTGGGGAGGCTTTATGTTCATGAGGCATGATTTTTTCCTTTAGTGTTTGGCGCGCTCGCCATTGTCGCGTCTTAAATTGGCCATTTCAAGAAGAGCAATTAACGTCTCGGTTCGTTCTGCAAAAGAGGGAGCTTCTAAAAGAGCCTGCTTTTCACTCGATTCAAACGGGCAAGAGAGGCACAAAGACGATATCAGTTCTTCGTCATCGCTGGCTTCAATAAGAGACCAGTCTGCATCAACGCCATAGCTGGCAAAATAGGGTCTTAAAAGCGCAATCAGGCGTGGGCGAGAAAAGTCTATTTTATCTATAGGCAGAAGGTCATTCTTGAAAGAGCTGTAATCCACAGTGCCTATGCGAAAGGTGCTCGAAATGGTTTCTTCTGTGAGCGTAAAGCGTGAAATGCCAGAAAGTGTAATTAGGAAACGGCCATCCTCGGATTCAGCAAAGGTTACTATTTTTCCTGCGCAGCCAATTTTATAAAGGGGAGGGTGTTTTTGTGTTTCTTGGGTTTTGATAGGCTGAATCATGCCAATCATACGATCTTTTCCCAAGGCGTGGCTGATCATATTGAGGTAGCGTGGTTCGAAAATGTTCAGCGGCAGGCGTAAGTGCGGTAACAAGATCGCGCCGCTGAGGCAGAGAAGAGGAAGGGTGTTTGGAAGACGAATGCTCATGAGAATAAAATCGTCGAAAGGCGTTTGCGGGTGTCAATCGTAAGCGGGTGCGTTTGTCCTAAAGCTTCAAAGAATTTCAAAAGCTGTTTGCGGGCTTTATCGTCCTCCCACTTACGGTTCTTACGGATAATATCAAGCAGACAGTCGATCGCGTATTGATACTCTCCTGTTCCATAATAGGCCATCGCCAGATCAAAGCGAGTCTGATGATCATTCTCATTTTGTGTTAGCTTACTTTGAAGAGCGATTATATCCGTTTCTATTCCTTGGCTTTGGGTTGCAAGGTCCAACGCGGTTCGGACAGGGGCAAGAGCGGGATCCTTTTTGATGTTATCAGGAAGCGCATCAAAGGCAGCTTGTGCTTCTTTTATCTTCTTTTCTGCGATCAGACAGCGAATCTTTCCAGCGTGAGCGCGCGGCTCATCGGGCACATACTCAAGAACGTCCAGATAGATAGCATTAGCCGTGTAATAATCGCCTTCCTCGAAATGCGTTTCAGCTTGGGTAAGAGCGGCTTCGGCATCTTCTGCATTTTCATCTGTGGCTTTGGCACCTGTGGTTTTGATGAATGTTTTGAGCCAGTTCCTAATTTGGGGCTCAGGTAAAAGTCCGGCAAAGCCATCGACAACTTGGCCATTAAAGAAGGCATAGAGGGTTGGGATGCTTTCCAAGCGAAGCTGTTGGGCGATTTGCGGGTTCTCATCAATGTTGATGTGAGTCAGGCGAACGGCACCGTTTTCGGCTATAACAAGCTTATCCAGAAGAGGGGAGAGCTTGGCTGAAAGTTGGCTGCGGGGCGAGGTGAAATCGACAAGAATAGGAGCTTCTTTTGAGGCCTCTATAACGTCCACAGCGAATGTGCTGAGGGATGTTGTGAATATGTAAGGAGAGGAAGTCATGAGATTCGCTCAAGGTTAATGGAGGCCGTATTATGCCTTATTTGGCAAGCAGTTGGCAAATCATGATAAAAAAATGTGTGGAGAGGGCTTTTTTGATAAATAGAGGCTTGCAAAGAGCGGCGCGCTATGTATTATCAGGCTCCTCTTCGGCGGCGCTTCGTTATGAGCGCTTAGGGCCGATATTGTCTGTCGAGCGGGTGTAGCTCAGTGGTAGAGCACAACCTTGCCAAGGTTGGGGTCGCGAGTTCGAGCCTCGTCACCCGCTCCATGACTTTTCAAGGGGTTAGGGAGATTATAGGGAGCCGCGATTCTTTCTGTTGGGAGTTTTAATGGGAGTTTCAGTCTTATTCCGTTGTAAAGCTAGCCAAGACGTTGGCAGCATCTTTCAAATAATCCGGCTTGTGATGGGCGTAGAGCTCAGTTGTTTTAGCAACAGAGTGCCCCAGCATTTTTGCAATCATGAAAATGTCGATTCCTGCCTGTGCCATGAGCGTCCCTGCCGTGTGGCGTAATGTGTGTGGGGTGACTCCATCAAGATTTAGAGGCTCTTTTTTCATTTGCTTGTAAGTTGCTGGATATTCAATGGCCTGCCTGCTCAAATGCTCTTTATGAAGTTCTTCAGCACGTCTGCAAGTTTCCCTAAATCCCTTTTTGATGTTCAGGATGGGCTGATTCCTATAGCTGATGACATGTGCGCAGGGAGGATGTAGAGGGGGCGCGTTTTTTCCGGCTTCGATCCTTTTTTGTCGATCCTCTTTTGCTTTCTTGTATTCCTGCTCAGCCTTTTTACGGGCATCTTGTAAGGTTTTGTAGAGGCGATCGTTTATCGGTACGATAGGGCGTTTTTTGTTGGTTTCTTCTCGGTCTGGTGGATTCAGATAGATAAGTTTGTTTACCATATCAACTTGTGGCCATTTTAAATCCAATATAGCGCCTTTTCTGGCTCCGGTATTTAGGGCCAACAGGATGAATAGTTTGATGTGAGGTTCTATACAGCCCTTAAGGAGCCAGTGGAGTTCCTCTTTAGTGAGATATCTATCTTTTGGTTTGTTTCCTTTGGGTTTAGGAAAGTGCGGTGCAGACGTAAGTCGCCCATTCTTAACAGCGTGATTGAGTGCTGCCGACAAAACAACACACTCTCGTCGTACAGTGCTTGAATTTACTTTTCGCCATTTTTCATAGTCCACTATTTTTTGCGGCGTAATTGTTGAAACGGTGGCCTTCTCGTCAAAAAAATTCAGAAAGTTCTCTATAGCTCTTCCGGCGAAAGAGGCACTTGCAAGGTCTCCAGCTTTTTCTTGAGCATACCATCTTAAAGCGGTAGCGATCTTATAACGTTCTGGCCGTTGTTTTGTCTGATCGTGTGACTGCTCCTTTGCTCTGGTGAGCAGGAAATCCGCGAGTTCTTCTTCAGCTTCTGGGCGAACGCTTTTGCCAGTTGAGCGTCGTTTGACGCGTCCTGAAGCTTGGTCATACCAGTAAATGTACCAGTTGGGTTGCCCTCGCTCTCTGTCGAGCCATGGGGTGCGGAGTTTTCTTGACATGGTGGTTTCCTAATAACTGATGACACGTAGGTTTCTACATCCTCCGGTCTAAATCTAATAACTCTACCAATCTTCACAAAAGCAATTCTACGTTGATTACGCAAGCGTTTCACATCCTTTTCAGAAACTTGAAGCATTTCAGCGACTTGATTTGCTGTTAATAATATAGGGTTAATAATTGTGGCGCATTCAACCATTCTCTCTCTCCCTCCTTTCAATTTCGCGCTGGATATACCAAGCGGCTTTTTTTAGGTCCTCAATCCCGTTCTTATGATCGGCTCGCCAGAGGTATTTTATGGCGTTGCCGAGGCAGAAATTCATGTGCTCCACAACCGTGATACATTCCACGCCCGATGGATGGGCGTTGTAGTGCGTTGGATGGTTAACGGGATCGCTGGTCATGCTGCCATTCCTTTTTCTCGTTCAATCCTTTCACAGACAGCCATGAAGGCATCGCGGGGGCTGTTGCCGTTGTCTTCGATATATTTTCTTGGAGGTGTACCCTTTTCCACAAAAGTACAAAACCAGCGTCGGTACTTGTATGAGTAAGATAATTGCTGAAAATCATATCCATTTGGCATTTCTCTTAGCTCAGGAAAAATGAACGGACCTAAAGTCGTCAAAGCATCTAGGGCAGCCTTGGCAGCTTTTCGCTGGGGTTCATATTTGCTTTGAAGTAGGTCGGTTAATGTCTGGCGCACCAGATTATAATTCTCTTTCTGGGTCATGCCGTTAGTTCCTCAACCTCGTGTTCTGTTGCATAATATTCAATGGATGGTTCGTTTGTGATCTCCCACGCCGTGATTTCTCCTTGGGGTGATTTTACGTGGATAATTCCTTCATAAGGGCCATCTCCTTCACTGCCCATTTCTTGCTCTATATTCATGGCTGCTTCTTCGGCATCGTACGCATGGGTTTCTCTTGCCGCCCCCCAATCTGTGCCGTGATAATCGTAATCAAGACAAAGAAACAAAGGTGGGCATTTATGGTAATCCAAATCACCAAAATTCTTGCATTTAGGGCATTGATCGAAACTCATGATGGCCTCCTTAGGATTTTGGTTTGTTGGCCGTTGCAGGCGTACTTATCCCACACGTACCAAGTGACACAGCAACGCTGGTCGGGACTTCCGATGCCAAATAAGTCAGGCCGCCAGCCGAGCTTTAATTCTCGCGCCGGTGGACGTTTTTCAAAAATGTCAGCGCGGGTGCTGGCGTGCCACCACATGGCGGGGAGAAGGAGGGCCATATAATGAACATCAAGCTGAAACAGCGCGTGCCGGACAAACTCTTCTGAAAGCTTCCACGGTGGGTTTGTAATGATGGCAGTGGGGCCGCGTGTCTCCATCAGGAAATCAACCCGCACCGTGCCAAAGCCGCGATCAACAAGATCCGTGGATATGACGTTGTGCCCCATATCTTCCAAATATTTTGAGATATGACCCTCACCGCAAGCAGGCTCCCACACGTCATGGGGGATGCGCTCACGCTC
>JBFXDW010000037.1:0-17109 GCA_050180745.1 Bdellovibrionales bacterium
TAGGCAAAACACCGTCACATATAATGTTGTTTTCATATACCTATTCATGCGCTTACTCCTACTTAATCTGAGGCATAAAAGAACCATTATATTGGACAGCCCTATTTAGTCGCTTTTTGTCAAGAAGATCTGACTCATATTCATAAATTTTAGGCAGATAGCTCCCATTCTCTTGTAAAGAAGCATTAAGTCTTTCCTTTTCCTTTACAGCAAATTCTTTACGAGAAGCATAGCCCTGACATGTAGACTGACTTTCCATATAGGATATATATAATGTTTTTAAATCATAAGTAAATTGAGCAATAAATTCCTTACTTAATGGATCCCATGTCCACTGATCATTATATGGCTTACTTGAGGCAGTTAAGCCTTCCCTTACTCCCACCAGAGCATCTCGAGTAGTGCTATATGTATCATAGATAGTATAATATGGATTTTCTATCAACCCACTCGGATCGACGTTGGTGACTGGATCACCGCCGACGTAGGCGTAGGGGTTCATGCCTCCGGCTAGGCCGATCGGGTCGGGGCGGGTATATCTCCCCGTCGCGGGGTCATAGTAACGGTTCAGGTTATAGAAGAACCCTGTCTCCGCATCGTAAGTCTGACCAGAGTGGGCGTCATCTAATAGTACAAGACATGTCCATAAGAATTATCGTCACTGCAAAAACTACAGCAAACAACAGCCAAATCATCATTATAGACACATAATTTCTCGTGGCTTTTTTTTCTTTCTTTATACACAGTTTCTTTGGATCTTGCGTCTTCCGTAGATACTCAACCATAGCCCGTAATTCTTTAACAGCATGAAAATGTTCTTCAAATATAGGGTCTAATTCGTAACAACGTTCTCTGTAAGAATCTATAATTTCATCATCTTGAGTAGTATCGACAAAATTATTCCATTCCATAAAATAGGATGATTTTTCTTCCAAGAAACGTTCAATGACACCTGCCACTTCTTCTGAGTTCATATTATTTTTCCACATGCTGGTAGTCCTTTCAAACAGTTTATGGCTTTGGCGACGTAAACCAATATTTCGGAGGCCACAAAGTTATATGCGGATCTTGTGGCTTTATTTTTTCTATCAACTTTCCTCCAATGCGAAATGTGTATTCGTCTCCCAGTTTACTCCATCCAACTCTAAGAGAAGAAGCAGAATTCAGAATTGGTCTATTACCTGCATAACGTGTTCCAAAAAGAATGCCACTTCGTACTGCCGTAATATCTGCAGCAACACCACAAGTTACAAGACCTGCCCCAGCTGCCGCCATATAGTAGCCAACTTCTGGGTTATCCGCAGTATATTTTAGAACTGGATTCTTCAATATCCATTCTTGCTGGCTTGGTGTAAATTCGATCAACCCACTCGGATCGACGTTGGTGGCGGGATTCCCGCCGACGTAGGCGTAGGGGTTCATGCCTCCGGCTAGGCCGATCGGGTCGGGGCGGGTATATCTCCCCGTCGCGGGGTCGTAATACCGGTTCAGGTTATAGAAGAACCCTGTCTCCGCATCGTAAGTCTGACCCGGAAAGCGATTGTTGTACACAAAATCCTTGCTCGAGCCACTGGGCCGCTGGTCAGGGGCTCCGCGCCCAAACGCATCATGCCGCCAACGCCACACAGGCTTGTTCGTGCCGTCCACTATGTACCGCGGCTCTCCCTGAAGACCACAGGCTACAAAGTACAGCTCTCCATCCTTCAGAACTCCGATCGGCATATACCCGTCTCGGCTTCCATAATCCGCTACATTCGGCATGTAAATCGTCTCCGTAGAGCTCTCTATCGTCGCGCTCGATTATACAGGAAACCCATTCTGCCAGAAGAACATAAAGAGTAAGAACTCAAAAAAATACCGCAATGCAAAAACTAGAAACAAAAAAACCAACCCTACGTATAGCGTAAAAAAACCATAGTAACGTATAATTCTTATCGCACAAAATATACTTAATACCGACAAAAAAAGGCTTACACCAAGTATATATGGTCCAAAATATATGGCATATATACGCGCAGAAAGAATAGAAACAATGACAAACGGTAGCCAAAGCGAAACAATATGCTTAATTTTCTTTTGGTTCATTTTTGTCCCCAATTGCTAAATAAGAACTGGGCCATAACTCGATAACGCCGCGCACTTTCTTCCGTCCCCGTAACAGGAGGAACAGGCCACTCACGAGGATCACTGCTTAACCCTTCCAAACCCTTCACAAGAGTTTGGTCACAAGACTTCATACCGATAGAGCGAACTTCCTCTATAGAAATCTTACTGGTATATAGATAACAATCGTCATGTGCTTGACACAAATTATCTAAGCTATCAACTGGCTTCTCCGTTCCTGTTTGATGTAGCAAAGGAGTATATTGTCTTCCACTCCACTTCCCACCACACCAATTGCCATATGTAGGACCAGTTGTTAAACTAAACGGATTTCTTCCTCCAGTTCGATTAAAGAAATCAATCTCAACCAACCCACTCGGATCGACGTTGGTGACGGGATTTCCGCCGACGTAGGCGTAGGGGTTCATGCCTCCGGCTAGGCCGATCGGGTCGGGGCGGGTATATCTCCCCGTCGCGGGGTCGTAATACCGGTTCAGGTTATAGAAGAACCCTGTCTCCGCATCGTAAGTCTGACCCGGAAAGCGATTGTTGTACACAAAATCCTTGCTCGAGCCACTGGGCCGCTGGTCAGGCGCTCCGCGCCCAAACGCATCATGCCGCCAACGCCACACAGGCTTGTTCGTGCTGTCCACTATATACCGCGGCTCTCCCTGAAGACCACAGGCCACATAGTACAGCTCTCCATCCTTCAGAACCCCTATCGGCATATACCCGTCTCGGCTTCCATAATCCGCCACATTCGGCATGTAAATCGTCTCCGTCGAAGAGAGTATCTTCGTGCTGTTTAGCGCTTGTTTATACTCACCGATAATCCGATGATCTGCATCATACGCGTATAAAACTTTCCCCGATGACAGACCAAACTTATGTGTCCGCTCACCTAATCCATTATAACGGTATAACGCAAAATCATGATTATGCCTAGAAGCCGCGATATACATACGCTCCGTACCATCATAGCCCATAATAACATCTGAAGTTTTCGTCAGGCTGCCCGTTGGGTTGTAACCAAAGGACCGCGTCCCGTTCCCATAATGCTCCCCGACAATCCGGTTGCTATCGTCCGCGATCTTATAGGAAGAAGAGGCTCCATTCGCCGTATCATCAAAGCGGTTTCTAGAATCTTCAGCCCAAAGCAACAGGCACTTCTCTTACTTGTCATCTGGTTTTACGTCTGGATAACGTCCTGTTTCTTCCAACCCTTTTAACAGTAACTCAGCTTCTTTAATTTGCGAAGCGGTCATTTGTTTTTTGAGCAACTCAATCCCAGCCTCCTTTTCCTTAGAAATCGGAGCTTTTGTAAAATTCATCCAAAAATAGGCCTTTACTAAATCTTTCTTTACACCTTCACCTTTGTAATAAGACCTGCCAAGGTTCTCTTGTGCAACAGCTTCTCCAGAAAGAGCGCCCTTAAGAAACCATTTTGCACCTTCGTAAGAATCTTTTGGCACCCCGTATCCCATAGTGTAAAGCCATCCCAATTTCGTATATGCTATGGTAAAATTATGACTAGCTGCCTTTTTACACCAACCAATTGCTGATTCATAATTTCTCATTTCGGGAAGATTCATGTAAAAAAAACAAAGAAGAAGTTGCGCATTGGGAAGTTCCTGTAACGCTGCTTTTTTGATCCAATACTCCGCTCTCTTATAATCTCTTTCTATGTTCTCTTTCTTGTGGCCATTGAAATATAGTTTGCCTAACTCTAACTGCATTTCAGCCTCACCTTCTTCTGCAAGTTCTTTTAGCATAGCGATTTGATTTTTAGTGATAGACTCCGTGCTTTCATTAAAAGCAGAAGCTTCCATAATCGACGTTATCAATAAGAAAAGGATACAGACGATTATCCTCTTATTAAATTTCCTATGCATGATGATTCCTTTTCTATCCATAACGCCATTTTACGGTGCTGGATCGCGAAGATACTGAAGACGAGAGAGATGTTCCTTTTCTCTTTTTTCCATAAGTTTAACATCATTATTGACGTAACGATTTATATCATCTGGATCTTGCTGCTTCTCTAAATAACCCTTTGCTAAGCTAAGCACCTCGGAAGTTCCAACCACAGGCACTGGCGCCCCAGCAGCCACGGATGGAGCTATTTCAGCTGAAGAAACAAGAGCCGAGCCGCACCAATCTATAGCTCCGCTAGCTTCTCTTTGCACACTCTCACCAATAGTAGATATAATATCTGCTATTTTCCACCAAATCTCACTACCACTTTGTCCTGATCTTTCTAAGATGCTAAGACGTTGAAGATTTACGTTCTCCAACCCACTCGGATCGACGTTGGTGACTGGATCACCCCCGACGTAGGCGTAAGGGTTCATGCCTCCGGCTAGGCCGATCGGGTCGGGGCGGGTATATCTCCCCGTCGCGGGGTCATAGTAACGGTTCAGGTTATAGAAGAACCCTGTCTCCGCATCGTAAGTCTGACCCGGAAAGCGATTGTTGTACACAAAATCCTTGCTCGAACCACTGGGCCGCTGGTCAGGCGCTCCGCGCCCAAACGCATCATGCCGCCAACGCCACACAGGCTTGTTCGTGCTGTCCACTATGTACCGCGGCTCTCCCTGAAGACCACAGGCCACATAGTACAGCTCTCCATCCTTCAGAACCCCTATCGGCATATACCCGTCTCGGCTTCCATAATCCGCCACATTCGGCATGTAAATCGTCTCCGTAGAGCTCTCTATCGTCGCGCTGTTGCGGGCCTGCTGATACTCCCCGATAATCCGCTGATCCGCATCATAAGCATACAAGACACGCCCCGTTCCTGTCGAGCCAATCTTATACGTCCGCTCATTCAACCCGTTATAGAAATAGGACGTAAAAGCGTTGCTCGTTCTAGAGGCCGCCATAGACATCCGCTCGGCTTCGTTATAACCTATCGACAGGCCCTTGTTTTGTGCCAACCCTCCCGTTGCGCTATAGCTCAACGCGATCCTCCCGTTGCCATCTTCGGTCACGACAATCCGGTTGCTGGTGCTCGCAATCTTGTAGGAAGAAGTCGCACCATTCGCTGCATCATCTATTCGGTTCTGGTTGGGATCTACGCCATAGCTCTCAGACGAGGGCCCTGCATCGCGGCTCAACAACGCCCCATCGTCATAATAGGAATAGCTCGTATCCTGTCCGTTATCCGTAAACCCAACAAGCTTATCTGCAGAATCATACGTGCATGTAAAATAGTCGCCTAGTCGTGCCTGTTGGTCTAACCGGCCGTGGGCATCAAAACTGCGATATAAGGTTGAGCCATTTCCCGTTATCCACCCATTCACCGGACCAAATGGCTGATGTGTTGCCCTCATGACCAAGGTCTGCCCATTCACTTTGATGTCAGACAGGTTGCCCGTCTGATTATCGTACTGATAGCTCACTTCTGCTCCAGAAGGATAAGTCACACCAACCAGCTGTCCTGCCCCGTTATACGAATACGCGCTCTCTAAAACCTTCGGGCCGATCTTAACTTCTTTCCCGATCATCCGCCCATGCTCGTCATAGGTAAACGCGGTCGAGCTTGAACCGTTGCTCATATGAATACCCGTCATATGGCCTACACCATGCGCTCCCTCGTCATAGGTATATAAGGTCGTCTTCCCGTTCGCATAGGCAACAGACACCATGCGGTTCAACGCATCATATTTCATGACTCGGGGTTCCGCTTTGGCATTCGTCACCGCAACAACATTACCTGCTCCATCATATTCGTATGAGGTCTCTCCGCTGTCTGGGCTGTTAACGCTCAAGCGGTTGCCAAAAGCGTCATAGCTATAGCGGGTCGTCAGATTACGAGCATCGGTTGCCTGGATAACCTCATCATAACGATTATACGTAAAGCGGCTATGATAGGAGGCTGGATTCACCGTCTGTACAAGGCGATTCAAATTATCATAATCATATTGGCTGGTAAGGCCTGTCCCATCGGTAGAAGTAATCACATTCCCGTTAGCATCATAACTATACTGAGTGTTTTTATCCGTAGTCACTCGATTAAGATCATCATAGGAATACCCCACCATACGTGCCAGATTGCCCGTTCGATCCGCCACAGTTTCACTCAACACATTCCCCGCTTCATCAAGCTGGTATTTGATCGAGTTCCCTTGCGCATCTGAAACGCTCGTCAGACGATGCGCCGCATCATAGCTATAGGAAAGATAAGAGCCATCAGGACGCGTGAGCTTGCTTAAAAGCCCCACGAAGTCATATTCATAGCGCGTGACCTCGCCGCCTGTGTTTTTCTCAATCAAGCGCCCTCGTTCGTCATACTCGTATTGCGTCACGAGGCCATTCGGATCGGTGACCTGCAACAGGTTGCCGTTGGCATCGTACCGATCATAACTCGTTTTATGCCCCAGCGCATTCCTCACAGAAGCAAGGTTGCCATAGCTGTCATAGGTGAAGTTCGTGACATCCTCGACATCGCTGCGAGGCCCATCAATCTGCACAAGTTGCGCATCATCATTATAGCTATACGTCCATACATGGGAAGCTCCACCGCCAGAAACCGTACGACGCAACAACGTGCCGTCTTGGTTATAGCTGAAGCTTGTCACTCTTTCCCCGTCCGTGATCTTGGTCGGCAGCCTGAAGCTCGCGTGCCATTCCGTAGTAATCGTGCGCTCATCCTCTGTCCCTACAGCCTCGGTCCGCGATATCTCCAGCCCGCGGTCATTACGAACATAGCTTGTCATATTCCCGTTATTGTCAGTCCGGCTCGCTAGCAAGCCAGTGTTAGGGTCATACTCGTAAGCCCGCGCACCACAATTGCAGGAAGAATTTTCAACCTCAGTTGGTTTGACCTGTCCAAAAACAGTTGCAAAAGAAATAGCCCGTTGTCCACCGCTCGGTAGAATAACACTCGCTGCATCATCACCATAGGTAACGGAAGTCATCTCCGCACCGCCTGCATGTGTGCTTTCAACAGCGCGTCCTTCTGCGTCATACGTATAGGTTGAAAAGCGACTGCCATTTGCATCAATAATGCCCGTCAACGCATTCGGATAGGTTGTGTTCTCATATACGTACTGCCGCTTGGCTCCATCAGGATAAGTAACAGAAACCAAATTGCCGTTGCTGTCATGCGTATAAGAGTAAACACCGCCATCTGGAAGCGTTGCTCGGCTAATATATCCTTCTCCATCACAAGAAAAGCTCAAGCGATGCCCAAAGGGGCCCGTTACTGTGCTAAGGTTTCCTTGACCATCATAAGCAAGAGACGTTACACGGCCCTCACGCGTTGTGATGCTTTGGAGCAATCCTTCAGAAGAGTAACGTTCAGTACTATCATCCGGCAACACAAGAGACCAACCGGAGGAATTGTTGCCGATTAATTCGAGCAAATCATCAGGCCCTGTTTCCCAAGCGCCAGAATCATTTTTGGTGAAGTGATAGGTCTTACCATCCGCACGAGAAATATAGACCTGCTCTGCATCGCTGCTATTATCATAAGCAAACAAACGGTGCCATGTGCTGGTCCAACGCCTCCCCATACCTGACTCGCCGTTACCTTGGCTGTTATAGTAACGGATCATCTCTAGCCCTGTATGCGCTGCTCCTTGATAATCTGTTTCTTCTTGGAACTTATTGCCTGTGCCAATACTGATGGGGTTACCATATTCGCAAGGTGTCTTTCCCGCATCTTCTGTATTAACAGCTCCATCGGAAGACTCATCAGGAGACTCTTCGGCATAGAAATAATGGACCTTTCCTCCTTTTTCCTGATACTTACCTAAGAGAAGACGGCCATCGTTGCTTAGGTCAAGAAGCTTTACCCCATCGTAAGAAACCTCTGCATCGGACAAAGGAGTCGAATACTTAAGAGTCAGATTTTTTAATACGATATCAAATGTTCCATCGTCCAAATCATAAAGAATTTGTCTAGGGGTAGTATCCCCATCTACCGTATATGTTCCGATCATCTTGTTTTGATTATTAACGGGAAAAACACCATAATCATAAGGAAGCCACACGCCCTCTGGCACTTCTATTTTTACAAGCTTTCCGTCCGAATATAAACGCCCCGCCCCTGTTACAATACCATTATCATTAATTGACAGTAGGCTAGGATAAAAAAATGTGGAGCTTTCGCCTTCCTGCCAATAGGAGCCACTTCGCGCAAATAAGACAGGATTATTGGGGTCATTGATAAAGCTGAAACGATCTCCTAAAAGAGTATCTGCATATCCAGTAACATCGCCCTGATTATTAATACTTGTCGGTTTAAGGTAGGGATAAGAGGAACGATCATAGCTAGGATTATAATCTTCTGGTATAGTTACAATAGGTAGGTCCCTGAAAGAGCCGTTATTGTACACAAAAACCGTACCAACGACCAACCATGCATCCTCAAGATGTGAGGTGCCCGTATATTTGTTCTCAACACGTTTTTGATAGTAATGCTCCTTACCATATACCCCTACTACTTCTCCGTTATCATTGATGTCTTTAAGGCTTAAGCCGGTACCTGTAATCCATGTGTAGGTGCCTGTTTCTGCATTATAGATATATCCTTTGCCTTGGTCTGTAAGAGTTCCAACGATCTGCTTGTGATTATTAATGGCAAGAGGCGGAGAAGGCAGATCCAGATCAATGACTTTATAATCCCCCCATGCACTACCGACTCCTAAAACACTTGCCGCGGCGCAAGCGCATGTGGTGAAAAGAAAAGCGTTTCGTTTCCAGTCTCGACATATCTTTTTGGGAATAGAAGAGCAAACAGAGCCAAGTTTTTCACACGCCGCAGTTGCACAAAATTTCCACGCCTTCACCAAAGAAAATCCGGAATCATTCATGATCTCATAGCCCTTACATCTAAATTAAGAATGGAAACAATAAATCCAAAAGGATAGTCCACAACACACAGTGACAAAAAAGCATCACCACCCTACAATAAACGAATCAGGACAATTCGACAAAAACGACACTTTGTCAAGGGACAAAAAACAAAAACCTGTCATAAGGTTATGGTTAAAAAGGAGATGAGAAGAGCCTGATGTTTGCTCAATGGACGGGCCTCTATCGAATTGAGCCCGTAACTGGTTGTATTGAAACGATGTAAGATCGCCCCCTAAACTATCCTGCCCCCAAACATGCCCCTGAAATGGGCGTATTCAGTTCGATTCCAGCAACAAGCCAATTGACAGGACGATCTAAGCACAGATTAAGATAACTGACAATCTTAGCCTTGTCTTAGTGGGAGGCTGCTGCCTCGATGCCAACATCAAAGGTTAAGCCGCACATGGTTCCATCTGACAGCCTTACCATAACGTTGCCCATCTGGGTATAACTATGGCTGATTTCCGAAGTCTCGACGATCTTTCCGTAAACCGTGTCCTGTACTTCCCTGATTGCTGCGATATCGCCGGAGAGAGCCTTTTTGATAAGGGCAAGGGAGATCGCCTCCTCCACCGTAATCCGGCCTTCCAGCTCAATAGGGATATCCTCAGGGGCCTCTTTCAGGTTTGCGGAAAGATAGCGTTTCAGAATTGTAGCGCGGTTCAGCGTTCCCTTCCGCTTGCCGGAGGGATTGCCTGATTGTCCTTCTTGCCAAGGGGTAAGATTTTCTGCGTTTGCCACTACTCCCTCACTGTATTTATGGATAGTTTCGAAAAGAGAATACTCTTTTGCCGATTCGTGGTCAAAATTCTTATTCGCAGTAAATCAGCCGTATTGCACTGAAAGCGCTTGATATCCATACGCCGCCTTATTCATCCGCAAAGGTTTGTCTCGTGTTGTGCGCGGTAGATGCGGGCCATGTCTCTGGATCGTCTCAGTTCGCCGGAAGAGTAGCATGGCATGATGATGTAAATTTCCTATGCTGAAAAACTTCAAGCGTTCTTTGTAATTCTTCTTTGCCGCCGTCTTCTTTGCAATATCCGTATATTCTTCTTTAGCTTTGGCCTGAGCAAGTCTCAACTCGCCTTTGCAGATTTCACGGTAGGCAATATAGGCCCCTTGGGTCAGATAAATATCTTTAATCCGCTGTGCTGGGATGTCGTTGATCGTTTTAACGCGGTTGTTGCGGATGAGTTCGGGAAGCTCAACTTCAAAAAATACCTTATCTATTCCTGCGCCACAGACATGTGTTTCTATATGACCAGAACATGCCTTTGCAAACTCACGCGAAGCAAAACGCATAACTTTATCGGCATTTTGATCTGCCTCAGCAGAGTCACGGCCATAAAGGCCTTTAAAATACTCATATATATCCTGCCCACGATCATAAGCGCCAAGCTTCTGTCCAACCTTACAGTCATCAATGAGCGCTGATGTTCCATCAGCGTTATCAAGCGCTCTATTGTGGTTGTTTATAACTCTGAGCGCCTTCGTTATAAAAACCAATGGGCCGGAATAAAGTTGGACACGACCTTCAACCTCAAACGCACTTACACCATGCGTATTGATCATGTCTTTAATGACGTTAATCACGTCAAAGGATGTCGGCTTTTTTAGCTTCCGAGCGCACATGGAAATCCGTCTTGTTTAAGTTGAAAAGACGGTTAGCTAACGCTCGGGATTGGTGCGTTCTGTGCACCACGCGCAATCGCCTCTTTTTTCATTCGCTCAATGACGTGTCGCGCAGGACGATCTTTATGATCCGTGACTATTAAGTCCCAGACTTCGCTCAAAAGGTTGGTTTTACGCCCTTCGTTTAAGAAACGGCAGGTGTCAAAATAATGCTCACCTTTATCATTAGATTCTACGAAGATTTCCCGACTTGTCCCGTCCAAGAAAGTTACAGTATAGACTGTCCCTTCAGGCGGCTGTATCCCACGCGTACCAGCTTTAATGGTCGCGGTCGGAACAATATCTCGAACTGGTTGTTCGATGTTGGACACTTTACCTTTTTTCCTTTTTCCGAAGGAGAATGCAATCACCTGCGGTTCTCTATAATCGTAATTCAATGCTCTTGCTGTGTTCATAATAACGTTCCCCCATGGGCTGGTAAATAATTTCGTGGCCTGTTAATTGTTGCGCGGTGCGCTAAAATTCATTTTTCCTATCCACGGATCATAACAGAAAAACAGCAATTAAACAATTTTGTCATTATTTTCAATAAGTTAAGTTTACAATTTGTTAATAAATGAGCATTGTTAAGCTTTTTATCCAGTAAAAGCGTGGGGTTGGAAATTCCCTCTTAACCATACCCGCACTGAAAACCAAGCCAAAGAGCTCCGCAATATGTTCCGATACTGCGCTCTGCGCTCCCCCGAGTGCCGTCTAAGCCTTCGCTGTAATCCGATTGTCATCACGGATGATTTCCTGCAATATGCCCCCAGTTTGTCCCTTTGGACAGATCGGGGCTTGAATAACCCCTCGTTAACCGGATGACGCCCGTCAAAACGTCGCTTCTCGACCCTTTGTGGCCGGGAGGCGTCGGCGTATGTCCAAGCCTCGCGGCTAAAGGCCGTCGCGGTCGTGTTAACGCGGCTTATTCACTCCCGGTCTCCAGAGAGGACATCTCTGGAGGCTTTTTTATTTGGGGGTGAATATGAACACAACGAATCCTGCTTTGTTAAAACTATTGGTTATTCTCCGCTGGGGATCAAGCATCCCTCTCGCTATCGTTTTCGCTGCGCTGGCGGGTGTTGTCATCAAATTCATGTGGCTTTGGTCTGTCGGGCGTTATGTCGATCCAGAGACTGCAAGTGTAATAAGCATGGGTTTTAACATTGTTGCCGAGAGCAGTGTTGCTGCTGGATCGGGAGCTGCCTTCATGCTTGCATCAACAAAAATTGCTCCAAGCGAAAAAATTTCGGTTGTTTACGTTATGGCGGGATTTGGCACAATCTTGTGTTTAGCATTTCTTGCCCTCTGTTTATTCGGTTTTCCTGAGACAAAGTGGCTTGAGGCATGGACTTCCATATGCATGGCGTTAGGAGTCATCGGTTTTGTGTATGAAAAACATTCCATGACAAGGGACTAAGCCTAAGCGGGCTCCTGTCTTCCAGACTCCGTCAATAGTTTTGGCTGTGTTTTAGCCTCCATCAAACGGGATTTCCTCTCCATCGTCGAACTCTGCCACTTTTTCAGTTGATGGC
This sequence comes from Bdellovibrionales bacterium, assembly GCA_050180745.1. GTDB lineage: Bacteria > Pseudomonadota > Alphaproteobacteria > UBA9219 > UBA9219 > JBFXDW01. The sequence continues at coordinate 12,171 of JBFXDW010000037.1, forward strand.
GTAGAAACCGACAAAACCGACGAAACCTGTTCTACTCTCCATGCCTTTGATGAGCGTTTGCCGGGGGCTGGAACAAACCGTTGTCCGTTAACAATTCGGTTGGCGTTTCGTTTGATGTAACGTCCCAAGGTTTTCCTGTTGATCCCTTTGGGCTCTCCGGCAATATCACTTATAGCCTCGACAAGCTCGTCAACATAAGACGATTTATAGCTTTGCGTTGTATAGTCCATGGCCTCGCGGATCATCTTCGCGCCGTTGCCGAAGCAGCCAGACCACGCCTCCAACAAACGCCCCAAGGTTTCTCGTTCTGGGTCTTCGTTCATGGCGCTAAACATGGCTTCGGTTGGATCAGGTAGTCCCAGCCAAAGCAAGGGCTGGCGGCACAGGTCAGCTACAAAATCTTGATTTTTGACTACGATGGTTTTGTCGGTTTTGTAGGTTGTCTTTTCTATGTTTGGGGAAGAAGACATTTCTATATCTCTTCCGATTGAGAGGGATAATTTTTAAGTCTAGATAGGAAATCCTTCAGGTCGGGTTTAAGGATTAAGGTTCGTTTTCCTAACTTTTTGGCCTTCAATTCCCCAGATTTTATGAGCTCATATAGCTTTGTTTTTCCTAGGCCAGTCAGGGTGATAGTCTCCTCAATAGAGAATGATAGCTGTTTCATGGTGGGCTCCTGTGTGCTCGTTGTAGATCGTTGTTGAATAATAGGAAAAAGAGCGTTACGGTAAAGGTATAAAACCGTAACAAAACCGTAACGCAACATGGACATATACAACGATGTGCTTTTCGACATGGAGTGGTCGGTTGATCAGTCCGGGTATCACGTTGAGCACGATAAAATTTCTGAGGATGTAAAAGGTCGGGAACGGTTGTATGCCGAAGCGAGCAAAACAGATTGGCTCGTCCCACGAGGGGGCAAGATGCGGAAGTACAATCCATTCTTGCAAACCCCAGAGGTCGCTAGAGTTTTCTCGAAACTTCCACTCGATCCCAAAACGAGAGAAGTGATGCCCGAAGCTGCGGTCGAGTTCGCTAACAAATACGGTTTGTTAGGTGTAGGTATCTTCAATAAGAAGGGAGGAGAAGATTTAAAGGAGTGGTCTTCTATTATAGACAGGTTCTCTGATATTTTTTCGCTCCTTGATGAAGGATACGCGGAAATTGCCTGTTATTCTTTCAACGAATTTAGCAACTGGGGCTTGGTGATGCGACCTTCTATTTCTCCTGCGAAAAAGAAAGGTGACCGGGTTTTTGAGATTAACCCGAAATATTTATGTGGCGCGATGTGGATCATGCTTGCCGATGAGCTGTCACGAGGAACTCAATTAAAGTCATGCGGAAATCCCGAGTGCAGCACTTGGATAAAAAAGAGGTCGAATAAAAAGTTTTGTTCAGATCGGTGTAAGCAAAGAATGTTCCGTGTCAGACAAAAGGAGAATGCAACGCTATAGTGATAGGTCAGTTGATTCCTGCCTTGTCAAAAAAAGCTTGGTTTCTTTCGTGGGCGTCATCAATCAGCTGATCCCATTCGATAACTTCAATGAACCCTTTATAGTCGCCTTGTAAAGCATATATCCTGCCCCGACCATCGGGAGTGGCGGGCCATGAGGATGTCCAATCTGCTAGTTTTCCACGTCTGTCTGCTACTAAGAAACAATGGAATCTTGTGTTTGGTGAAAGGCGTATGGGGCGTCCATCAATATCAACAGCGTTGTTTGTTTGCATTTCCCGTATATATTTCTCTATCTGAAACTGCGGGTTCTCATCATCCTTGTATGTTTGTCTTCCTGGTCTTTTGAATTCTACAACTAGAACGTAGGGGTCGCTATTTCCATGGCGCAATCCATAGGCGTTATCAAATACAAGCAGGTCTGCACGATCTCCATTTTGTGAGACTTCAAGAATTTCCTGAAACGGCATATCTGAACTGAACGTACGAGAAAAAGTCAATCTTTCATCTATAATCCAAAGATCATGACTGGCGGCCTCTACGCGAGACGATTTTATCCTAATCGGGCATATGAAATTGTGTAATGTGCTTTCAAGCTCATAGTCGCTATCAGAACTTGTTTTTTGTGCTGCTTTCAATAACTCTCGAAGAAAATCAATCAAAACTTTTCGCCGAACGACGTATTCGGCAAGACTGCGCCTTTCTGTATCTATCACTGCGGTTGATGCTTCTTTTAATGCACCATCGAATGTTTCATATTTAAAAGGTTCTCGACGTAGCTTTTCAACAACAGCGTTTATTTTATCACGTTGCTTTTTGTCGCGGCGGTATCTGTGTATTGATAGGGTACCGTAAAGTTGATCGTCCCTAGTTTCTCCGGCTGGGACGATTTTTGAGAGTTCTTCTAAAGTATCGAATTCTATCGATGGGTAATGTCCTACAATTTTGGAAATTTCTTGCATTTGGTCTTTTTTCACTTTTTTCAGAGGTTCGTCTAGAAAAGTAGCAATTTTAGCCATGCACGAGTCATTGATTATCTTTTCGATAACATCATCCTCAAATGTAAATTTCGTCCTTTCTTGATTGACGTGTGTATTTAGGAACTCCCCGCTCAGCAGAGCATGAAAAACTCTTTCTTCATTCTCACAAGAGAATGCCTTAAGTCCTAATTTCCCGTCTATAGGTTGAGAGTGGACTGTCCTATCGTGTGCGATAAAATGAACAAAGTTGCTTCCCTGTAGGTTGCTGCTAACGACTTTGTCGCATTCGAGCATTTCTAGGGTTAGCTTATTTCCTTCGTGTAAAACGTATGTTTTTTCTTTGTGTTTTATGTAGTCTTGAATATCTTGAGGAAATGTTCGACTATCTTCTCCATAAGAAATAGATATCTGGGGGCACATATTTCCAACCATAACCGGAAGAAAATGAGACAACAGGTGCTGAAAGAGATAAGTGGCTCTTTGTGGGAACTTCTCGGCGTAGGCTTTTCTTAGGCCGATAAAAACCGCATTAAGACCTGTTTCGTTGTCGATAGGGTTTACATCTTCTAGGGCTTCATTTTCTATTTGTTCTTCATCCTTAAGGACAAAACGAAAACTGCGGCGTTGTTTATGTCCGTTGTCCAAGAAGTCACTTGTGATTTCAATTTCTTCAAAGCATGACAGCCATAAGAGACGCCCGACACCCTTCCCACCTCGAGTAATTTTCTTGTGTTCGGTATCTGTTGTTAGGAAGGCATTGTAATTTTCTGCATCCAATCCTTTTCCGTTATCCTGAACGATAATCTTTAGCGGACTCTTATTTTTTCCTTTCTTTATCGTGACTTCAATCCGGCCTAGAGCTGCAACCTGCTTGTCAAATTTATCCTGCGTTGAATGTATGGAATTCATAACTGCTTCAAACAGCGGTTGAAGTGCCTCTGCGGTTGTCCGAGGCTCTGGCAAGCGTCTGACGCGTCCAACAAAATCAGTTTTCATCGTTGTCATGTGGTATCCTCGCGTCAGTCATGTGTGTATGTGATAAGATATAGAGTAAAACAGGATTCGTTGCGCCAATATTTTTATGGCCGTTATGCCGCCTGTCCAAATTTTCCTTTAATCACCCTGCCATTATCGGCGACGTTGTCGATATAGTTTGCCCAGTCCTGCATCATTTTCTTACGTTTGGGCAGGTGTATGGCGCGGTTATAGGCTTCACCGAGAGGGCCTGCGGCTTTGTGGGCGAGTTGGGCCTCGATCACGTCTGGCTCATAGTCCAGCTTTTCTCTGATCGTCGTTCGGGCCAGCGCTCGAAAGCCGTGGGCGGTCATTCGGCCTTTGAAGCCCATGCGCTTGATGGCCATGAGGACGGAGCCGTCGCTCATGGGGTCTTTGGGGCGGATGGGGCTTGGGAAGACCCACGGGGTCTTGAGGTGCTTGTATTCTTCGCGTTGTTCCTTGAGGAGCTCGATGGCTTGTCGTGAAAGAGGGACGATGTGAACGCGGCGCATTTTCATGCGCTCTGCCGGGATTGTCCAAAGTTTTTCCTCGAAGTCGATCTCTTCCCATTTGGCTCCGCGCAGTTCACCGGGGCGGACGAAGGTAAGGAGGTTGAAAAGGATAGCACGTCGGGTTCCGCTGAAAAGGCGTTGGTCATTATGTTCGATAGCTTGGAGGAGTTCGGGGATTTCCTTGCTGTCCAGTGCAGCGAAATGTTCTGTCTTTTTTGTTTTTAGAGCGCCAGCAAGATTGGGGATAGGGTTGTTTGCACAGCGACCCGTTTGGATGCCGTAACGGAAGACTTGCCCACACAGGCCTTTAACGCGGGCTGCTATATCCAGAGCGCCGCGTGCTTCTATTTTCCGAAGGGTGTCCAGTATCTCTGGCGCGTCAATGCCGGATATGGGGCGTTTGCCGATATATGGGAAAATGTCCATCTCCAGCCTTCGCAGGATGTTGGAGGCGTGGTGGTCGCTCCATCCGCTGTCTTTCTTGATCTCATGCCATTCGCGGGCAATGGCTTCAAAGGTATTGGCGGCGTTTCGGACGATTTCTTGCCTGTGCTCCTGCTTAGCAGCAGAGGGGTCTATGTCCTTGAGGAGCTGTTTCTTGGCGAGGTCACGTTTTTCTCTAGCCTCTGCGAGCGTCACGAGGGGATAAGGGCCGAGGGAAATACGTTTCTCTTTGGCGAGATAATAGTACTTGAGCCGCCAGAGTTTGCCTCCGGCTGGGGTGATTTCGAGGTATAGGCCAGCTCCGTCAAAGAGCTTGTAGGCTTTGTCCTTCGGTTTGGCGTTCTTCACGGCCTTGTCTGTCAGCTTCATCTTGCCCCCACTTTTTCGCGCTTGCCCCCGTTTCTTGCCCCTAAAGCTTCCGGCTGTGGGCGAATGCAAGCAATCTAACACGAACACAGATAAAGAAAAAGCGCTGTATTTTCAGCGCTTTTGTGAACATCTATGAACGGGAGCGAACGTCTGCGAATGAGGTCTTGGAGGCACGGGCCGGAATC
>JBFXDW010000038.1:0-16967 GCA_050180745.1 Bdellovibrionales bacterium
ACGTCTAACACCGCCTCTTCCTGAAACAACATCCGCAGATTTTGTTGAAGAGCGCCTCACTCAGGATATTCTTGCCACGCGCAATTACTTGGGCCGTTTTGGATCAAAGCGTCGAAGTAAATTTTCTGTTGTCGCCATCATGCCCGCTCACCTTAGCACACTAACCCTAGATCACTGCGAGGCAACAATCCTCTCGCCTTCAAATGCCGCACATCAGATACACCTTCCTTACCCTCATCACTGGAACAACGGCGCTGATCTGTTATCTCTTTTATGGGCAAGGGCTAGCTTTGGGTGGAAAAGCCGCCTCTTTTTACCAGAAGACAAAACGCGCTTTTATAACGACATCATGCGCTATGTCGGTTTTTCTATGGCCCTTCTTATCTTTGCAATCGCGCTTATTCGTATTTCTCTCTTTGGATTTTCCGTTCTTAAAAATTATCACGAGACAACCCAACTCAGGCAGGATGTTGCAGAATTAAACGATGAATTTGAAACACTCCAAAAATCTATGCACGCGCCAAGCTCTGACTTAGACGCTTTACGCATGGCCGTTGAGAAAGAACGTTTTTATACGCAAAACATAGACACGCCTGAAGAGATTTTGTCTTACATAGATTCTCTGACAGAAAAACAAGCGCGCGCTCATAAAGTGACATGGCAACAAAATAAAATTGAAATAGAATTGAACCTAACCCGCGCCGAGAAAATGACGCGCTCAGATATTCTCATGCAATACGAAACCCTCAAGACCACTCTTGAAAAAGAGATTCCCGACTACAGCGTTACGATTTCAAATTACCCATTCCCTAACCTGCCAACAGACACCATAACAAACAAGGGACTACAGAAAGACGAAGCCCGCGCCACATTTCTTTTGACAAAGAAAAAAGGGGGGCAATCATGACAATAAATGATCATAAAAAATGGCTTTCTCTTCTGATTGGCAGCATCCTTGCCTTGCTAATCCTGACACCGATTGAAAATTTTTTCGAAAAAAACGTACTGCAAGAAAAGAGGCGCCTAAACACAACAAAAGACGAACGCCTCACCCAAATCCAAAACTGGGAACAGGATACACTCACGGCAACTATTTTGCAGGACGAAAAAAGAAGCAAAGATATTTTAAGCTATCTTCAAAAAACAAACCGCACGCGCCTGATGGAACGCATTGAACTTTTGGCTGCCGCTTCTGGAGTCCTCGACTTTACGTACACTCTTTCTCCTTCAGCGCAATGGTCGGGCAATCGTGCCTTTCCCAGTTTTACGGATGTAACTGAAAGCCGCCTGACATTTCGCGCTAATGTTCCTTATGAAGAGGCGATTTATCATTTTCTGGATTCCTTTCAAAACTTAAAAATACATGCGGAAATAGACAAGATAACCCTTGCCCGAAGCCCTGCCCCCAAACTTGGCTTACGTAATCTTATTGTGAATGGTGAAATCAAACTTATGATGAACGATGAAAGGGGACAGATAAAATGAGATATAGGTTCATCATCCTCCTTATTCTTTTTGCAACGCCCGCCCAAGCCTCACTCTTTTTCAGCGTGGACGAAAAAGCGCAAATAAATGCCCTTATCCAAAAGAACCGCAGCGAGGATCAAGCCAAGCACCTTATTCATTTCAGCAGTCTTCTTTATTTTGGCCCCACCCGCTGGACAATCTGGCTGCATGGCAGAAAGTGGACGCCTCAAACAAAAGACAAACACATCAAAATCGACGAAGTCACAAAGAGCGGTGTTTCCTTAACCATAAAACACCCTGCTCTGACAGGAATACGTCATGTAACACTCTGTCCTCATCAAAGCTTTAGCCTTCTGACCGGTCAGGTAATCGAGGGCTTTTAAAAGAAATTATAGTTAACCAATTAAGGTGATTTGACTTATGTTTAAATAAAAGAAAGAATACATTTTTCTAACACAAAACATCAGGAGGAAGAACCATGATCGAGCATCCCCCTCTCTATAAATACCTTATCGAAATGCCTTATGGTACAAATACAGCCGATGCAGAAACATTACTGCGTACAGTGCATGGCATAGTTTCACCCGTCCATTATGACTTGAACATCCCTTATATTCCCCAAATAAAACGGACAGGTCCTTTTTCACCAGCTTTTTGTTTTGCAACAACACCTGATCTTTCAAAAGAATTTACAACACTATTCGGAGCACGGAACTTACCCAGCTACTACCGCGTGCGCCAAGCAAGCTCTGGAGAGTTTCGCTCCTATGCTATTCGGCTTATGGCAGGAACAGGCCCCTATAGCAAAAAAGTTCCCGATAATGCTTTACGCTTTTTACGGAAATGCGGCGCTCTTGTTGGCAATAAGACTACCAATGTGACCGTTGGCTTAGAAACATTCAAGCAACTTCCCTTCCAATCTTTCCCACAAGATGCCAAAGAGGTTGATGCGCTTTTGCGAAAAACTGCTGTTTCTGTCATGAAAGTAGCAAACTGCCGCTATGTGAGTGGCAATCAGAGCTGGACAATAGAATCTAGGGCATGCCTTGCAATCGTTGTTGACCATAAAGGAGAAGCTATTTCTGATAAGAAGCCCGTGACACAAAAAGCCGTTCACAACACAGCATTGCCCAAAAAAGTAAGAAAAGCTAAGCCACCCTCGCTAGACGTCTGATAGGCATTCCATGAAAGTATTTCATGGTTAACGGCGGTTTGACTTATCCCTGAATAAAATAGAGAATATCTCCTATTATACAAGAATAGGAGATATTCATATGGACGATACTCTTTATAAATTTCGTATAGAAACAGGCAAATATACTAACAAAGAAGATGTGAAGGCATTATCGGAGATTATTCACAGCACCCTTGGTCGTCTCCATACAGAAGCAGGAATCCCATACCTGCCGCAAACCAGCAGAAAAAATGACCGTGCTGTTTTTGACTTTGTAACAACACTCCCTTTCACAGAAAAACTCGGCCAAGCGTTGGAAAAAGGAAATCTTTCTCAACAGATAGAACACGACACATCAGGCGAATTCAGTTCTTACGCTATTCGACTGACAGCAGCAGATGGACCCCACCATAAAGAGGTTCCCCAAAATGCGTTGCGTTTTTTAAAGAAAGAGGGCGCCCTGCTGGGGCGCAAGATCACAACTGTCTCTGTTGACTCGGAGACCTTCAACCAACTTACCTTTCAAGCCTTACCCAAAGATGCTCACAAGCTTAATCAGATGCTGCAAAAAACAACACCCCCTGAAGCAATTGTTGTGGACAGCATGAACAGGCCCCTTGCCTCAAAAGGAAAACAAAACGGAAAACAGCCAATGGCCTGTGTCGTAGCTTGAATCAAAAAAAGGGCAAGAGAAATAATCCCTCGCCCTTTTCTTGTACAGTCGATCCTCTAGAACCGATAGGTCACGCTGCCTTGAATGCGGTTAACTTCACCATGTTCGCCACTTTTAACCTCACGACGGCCATAGATATACTCAGCCCCAATATCCATCGCAGGCACAGGACTCCAGATCAAGTTTGTGTGAACCGAGTCAACTTCCTTCGTCGTTGTATTCGCGATAAAGTCGCTCAGATCCATTTTTGCATGCCCATAAACGAGTGTAGAGCGTAGCGTATCCATCCAGTAGTGCTGAACTCCCGCATAACCACCCCACGCAAACTGCGTATCAATATGGTTTGTGTTTTGATTGACGGCTGCACCAGAGTAAGCTGTCTCAGCAAGATAACGCCCAATACCATCACCACCAGCTAAACGGAAATAGAGGTTATCTTTTGCATAAGCTCCTGTATATCCCTTGAACGGAGTCCATACTCCCGTCAAAGACAAGCCATAGCCCCACACATTCTTATCGCCTTGCGAACCTGTCGCAACGTTACCGCTATCATAAGCAAGGTTCCGCAACAAACCAGCGAAAGCAACGTGACCTTCGCTGCCGTCGTAACGCCATTGAGCAACAAAATCAGGCCAACGCGTGATTGAATTGCTGTTTGTTCCCCCTGTGTTATCCCGAATATCGGCTTCAGCCTCTTCAACAGCCAAAAGGAGCTTATTTCCATCTTCAAAATCATGCGTATAGCGAAGCTGTGCTTGACGGATAGGAGGCGTTCCTACGGGCCCCGTCATATCAAGCGTATTAGCCATCGCACTCGTATCTTGGAAAGTTGACCACGCTTGCCCCGCGAGAAACTCACCGAACTCCACATAGGCATGACGAAGGCGTGGCGTGTGGGGGTTATTGGTAAGAGCACTTCCCGCCGTACCAAAGAGATCCATCTCAAAAAAGCTCTTAAGCTTACCCCATGCCGTATCAGAGCTCGTTGCCAGATTAAGGCGCGTCTGCCGCGCATGGACACGCGTCGTGTGTTTACGTTTTCCTGCAACTGAATCCGACTCAAGGGGAATGTTGGTAAAAGACATAACATCCGCATCAGCCGTCCCCCCCGTAGAAGTTGGCCGCATCCCAACATCATGGATCACATCAAGCTTGGCATAGCCCCCAAGCTTTACAGTTGTCCCGCCGGGAAGTTGGAAGCTCCCATCATCGGCCTTGGTAACAACTTTATCAGCTATTGCCTCCACCTTTTCGGCAGCTTTGGCTGTGGCGGCAGTCTTTTGCTCAAGCTGGCTCAACCGGCTCATCAAACGAGCCAGAGATTTTTGTAGCTCTGCATTTTCTTCCTTCAGCACAGCAATATCATCTTTCACATCCGCAGCCATAGCTGCTGGCGCGGCACAAACAGATGCAACGGACAGAAAGGTTGTTGCCAAAAGAATTTGACGTAAGGACATAGCGGAGCTCCGTAACTTTAGGTGGAAACAAACCGAAAAGGCAAATCACCCACAAGTTAGGCGCAATTTTTAAGAAGCGTCAATAAAGCAAAAGGATAAATGGAACAAGCGCGCACAAATGTGACAAATAAATCATGCTATTTGCATACATTACTATTATGCCATGCTAATGCCGTTTCTATAATCTCCGCGAGCGAATACTCTGGTGACCATGCCATTTCGTCACGAATCTTCGAAATATCGGCTAACAGAAACGGAGGATCTCCCGCACGCCGAGTCTTAAGGCTATAGGGGATCTCTTTCCCCATCACCCAAGATGCCGTTTGAAGGACCTCTAAAACCGTCGCGCCATAACCAGACCCCACATTAAAGGCTCCGCTTTTTCCGCCTGCAATCAGATAGCCTATCGAGGCCATATGCGCCGCTGCTAAGTCCATCACATGCACATAATCGCGCAACGCCGTCCCATCACGCGTAGGATAATCATCGCCAAAAACGGAAAGACCCTCTCGTTTTCCTAACCCAGCCAACAACATATTAGGAATAAGATGCGTTTCAGGATCATGGGCCTCACCAATCGCTTCTTCTACAGATGCCGCGCCAGCTGCATTAAAATAACGCAAGGCCGCAAAGCGCATGCCCTTTCCTTCGAGCTCACGCAGATAATTCTCTGTCCTTAGTTTGGACTCCCCATAAGGATTAATCGGACGAAGCGGATGAGTCTCCTTGATCGGCTCTTCGCTTTCCGGAGAGCCATAAACAGCTGCCGTACTTGAAAAAACAGCCTTCTTAATTCCGCAGTCCAGAACCGTATCGAAAAGAATTTGGGCCTTTTCAAAATTATTCTCAAAATATTTGGCTGGTTGTTCAACGGACTCGGCAACGTCAATAAAGCCTGCAAAATGGATCAACGCTTGCGGACGATATTCCGCACAAAGCTGCCGCACTGTCTCTTCATCCGCAATATCACCTTTGACAAAGGGACCATATTTCACAGCCCACTCATGGCCCGTAACAAGTGAATCCAGAACGATAGGCTCATGCCCCGCTTTTTTAAGAGCCAAACACGTATGAGAGCCGATATACCCCGCTCCGCCAGTTACCAGTATTTTCATGTATTTCTTTCAAAGTTTTTGAAAACCAAAGTTTTCGAGAAATGAAGTCTTCAAGAAACAAGGTTTTTAAGAAATGAAGCGTCTCATCAAAAACCACCGTCATTTTCGCGACTTGTCGCGCCGACTTGTCTTGCCGAAGCTACGAAGTAGCGTAGGGGGAAGGCGGGAATGACGGAGATGTTGTTAGGATAGGTTCTTCACTCTTTCATCATACCTTCTTGAACAAATTATAGTTAACACACTGTGCCATATAAGATTTTGTAATGAGAAACTATTTTAATGTCACGCGTTTTTTTGTTACAACTTGTACGCTTCTTTTGTAGAAAGGATTTTCTTATGTCCAATAAAGCTGACCCTGATATCGTTTTTATTAGCTACGTATCAAGTATTTCAAACGTTATTCGGGAAACGATTGATAATTTTCAGAAAGATATCGCTCCTGTAAAAATTACTGTCGCAGACAATCCTAACACAACATTTGACCTTCTTTCAAAGGCATCCCTTTGCGTCTGCGACGTGACTACGGCAACTCAGCTCTGTGTTTATCAAAAAAGAGAAAATATTCCACAAAACCAAAAAATCCCGACCATCCTTATAGTGTCGCCCAACTTGATGGAGTTTTGTTGGCAAGATAAACCGCACATCCATAAAGTGAATGTTGTCGGCATGATGGGAATAACGGCTCCCTACGTTGGCAAGAATTGGCAACATATGGCACACGTTCTTACCACACTAAAAAAACAAGACGCGCCCGCACCTTTCTCAGCGCATGATTTTGCAAAAGCTTTCAAGGAAACACCAGAACCCCAAGGGCCCGATCTTGAAACGTACGGCTTCTCTATTTCGCCAACTCTCTATACGAAAAAAGACGCCCTTCAACCTCTGCCCCAAAGCATTTTACAAACCCTCTCACGTTAAGGGAAAGTACACTCCGCCCCTTGCTTTTTGGTGTCGAAAGTCCCATATAGCTCGAAACCGCCAGAAATGGTGGGTTGAAGTCGTCTATCCACTATAAAATGGTTAAAGCGTAGCAAGAACATCCCACTAAAAACCACCGTCATTCCCGCGACCTGTCGCGCCGACTTGTCTTGCCGAAGCTCCGAAGTAGCGTAGGCGGAAGCTCCGAAGTAGCGTAGGCGGAAGGCGGGAATGACGGAAATTTTGTGAGTTTTGCCTCCCTAAAACCATAATCATCTTATCTTGGAAGGACTATCCCCTTTTGTTGGGAATCAGAGCCGTTTTGCTCTAAAGTAAGGCGATTCTGTTCCGTTTCGTATGTTTCGAGGTTCTTATGTTATCCAGTCTAGCCCGTAAGTTATTCGGCTCCCACAATGATCGTGTTCTCCATGCACAAGATAAAACCATAGCCGAAATCAACGCGTTAGAACCTTCTTTAAAAGCTCTATCTGATGAACAGCTCCGCGCTAAGACAGACGAATTTCGCACCCGCCTGAAAGCTGGCGAGACTCTGGATGATCTCCTCCCCGAAGCCTTCGCTACGGTCAGAGAAGCCGCATGGCGCGTTTTGGGCCAACGCCCCTTTGATGTCCAACTGCGCGGCGGTATGATCCTCCACAGCGGCAAAATCGCCGAGATGAAAACAGGCGAAGGTAAAACTCTCGTTGCTACGCTGCCGACTTATCTTAACGCACTTGAAGGTAAAGGCGCACATGTCGTTACGGTTAACGATTATCTGGCATCCCGCGATAGCAGATGGATGGGGCGGGTCTATGGCTTTCTCGGTCTAACCACAGGCTGCATCACCCATGGTCTGACGGACGAGGAACGCCAAGAAGCCTATGGCGCCGACATTACCTATGGCACAAATAACGAATTCGGCTTTGACTATTTGCGCGACAACATGAAGTTCGAAACGTCTGAACTCTGTCAACGCCCTTTCAACTTCGCTATTGTTGACGAGGTTGACAGTATCCTGATTGATGAGGCCAGAACGCCGTTGATTATCTCTGGCCCCGCTGAAGATTCGTCTGAACTTTATCAAAAAATCGACGCACTGATACCCTCTCTGGCAGACGAGGATTATGAAACAGACGAAAAAGCCAAAACGGTTATTCTAACCGAGGAAGGCAATGAGCATATCGAGGAACTGCTCGGCGAAGCGGGCCTACTGACACCCGGAGGCGGCCTTTATGACGCGCAGAACATTTCCGTTGTGCATCACGTTAATCAGGCGCTACGCGCGCATAAGATGTTTTCTAAGGACGTGGACTATATCGTCAAGGACGACAAAGTTATCATCATCGACGAATTCACGGGCCGCATGATGGATGGCCGCCGCTTCTCGGAAGGGTTGCATCAGGCGCTCGAAGCCAAAGAGCATGTCTCCATCCAACGCGAAAACCAAACGCTGGCCAGCATCACCTTCCAAAACTATTTCCGCCTCTATCCAAAACTCTCGGGCATGACCGGCACAGCGCTCACCGAAGAAGCAGAGTTTGCCGAGATTTATAACTTGGATGTTGTCGCTATTCCAACCAATGTTGATGCCATCCGCGAAGACTTCGAAGATGAAATCTATGGCACAATGGCTGAAAAATACGATGCTATCGTCGCCACGATTCAGGAATGCCAAAAACGTCAGCAGCCCGTTCTGGTAGGCACCGTATCAATTGAAAAATCTGAAATCCTGTCTGATCTTCTGAAAAAGAAAAAAATCAAGCACAGCGTTTTAAATGCACGCCACCATGATCAAGAGGCTGTGATCATTGCCCAAGCGGGCCGCCCTGGGATGGTCACCATCGCAACCAACATGGCAGGACGCGGAACGGATATTAAACTCGGCGGTAATCTCGAAATGCGGCTGGAACAGGATCTTGAAGGCATTCAAGACGAAGCCAAACGCGCCGAGATAGAAAAGAAGCTACGGTCCGAATTTGGAACAGAGTCCAAAACCGCACGAGAAGCAGGCGGCTTGTTTGTCATCGGGACTGAGCGCCATGAATCCCGCCGGATTGACAATCAGCTACGGGGACGCTCTGGCCGTCAAGGCGATCCGGGAGCCTCCATCTTCTTCCTCTCGCTCGAAGATGACCTGATGCGTATTTTCGGATCGGATCGGATGGAGAAGGTTCTGGCAAAGCTGGGCCTGCGGAATGGTGAAAAAATCGCGCATCCATGGATTAGTACGGCGCTCGAAAAGGCCCAACAAAAGGTCGAAGGGCGTAATTTCGACATGCGGAAAAATCTGCTGAAATTCGACAACATTATGAATGATCAGCGCAAAGTCATTTACGAGCAACGCCGCGAGATTATGGAAACCGAGGATGTCAGTGAAACCATCAACGATTTGCGCTGTGAAGTTATTCAGGAAATGGTCTCTGCCGCAATCCCTACCCACTCTTATGCTGAACAGTGGGACATGGAAGGTCTGCAAGGACGCGTACACGATATCCTCGCCCTCGACCTGCCTGTCATTTCATGGGCAACAGAGGAAGGCATAGCCGAAGCAGAAGTTGAAGAAAGGCTTATCACCGCTGCAAGCAACGCCATGAAAGAGAAGATCGAGATTGTTGGCCATGAGCGTTTTGCTGCGGCTGAAAAAGCAGCTCTTTTAGGAATTCTGGATCAGAGCTGGAAAGACCACTTGCTGGCCTTGGACCAATTGCGGCAAGGGATTCATTTGCGTGGCTATGGGCAACGCGATCCACTTAACGAGTACAGCCGCGAAGCCTTTGGCCTGTTCCAAATGCTGCTTGAGACGGTGCGCGTTGAAGTCACAAAAACGCTGATGCAGGCAAAGGTGCGTATGCCTACACTAGAAGAATATATAGCCAGCCAACGCGCTATGGAAATGAAAGAGCTGCACGATCTGCCCGAAGGTATGATACGAGAGGAAGACCGCGCTGACACGTTTGCAGGACTGAACAAAAATGGTCCTGCACGCAATGTGATGAATCCTGATGATCCCAGCACGTGGAGTAATACCCCACGCAACGCGCCCTGCCCCTGTGGTTCAGGCAAGAAATACAAGCACTGCCACGGACAAGCGGGGTAAGACTTAAAGAACTTTCTAAAACCTTAGTAAATCCAATTCATTATGGACGCGAAACCAATTCCCTTTAAAAGAAGGTTATGATAGACTCTGCCTGTTTCGAAATATTACTCAAATTATTGGAGAAAAAAATGCCAAAATATTTATATCCCATAAATAATGAAGATCATTTTGTTCGTCTCCCCAAATTCGGTTTTTTCTTTTTTGGCGCAGCTTTGGTCTTATGTGGTACGGCATGTAAAGTTGCCAATCTGATAGAACCAAACCCCCATTTGCAGGAACTAGGGAAGGTAGCGCTGACACTATCAATACCTATAGGTTTAGGTTTTCTAGCTTCCTGTATGAGCCAAACAATGCATATGAGGGGGAATGGGCACGGCCCGATCAGAAGATTTCTAAGTACAGTATTCCTTCCTAGTTCTTACAAAAATGGTGCTATTCCAAGATAAGTCCTCACATCAAAAAGCCCCCTTACGGGGGCTTTAGTGAATCAATACATTATCACTCAACTTACAGAGAAGCAATGCGCTTCAAAGACCCATTCTTTCTAGAAGCGGGCGTCCTATTTAAATGAGCTCCTACAACTTGTGACTTCAGAGCAAGTTTTGTTGTATCGGAAACATGGGGCAACATAGCCGTGCCGACCTCTTTTAGGTTTCTACGAAGCGTCACATGAACACCAGGTTGATCAGCGCTGTCGTTAAAAAGCCTGATAACACTCTTGGCCATATTTTCTGTGAATAAATTTGGATTTTCTGCTGCATGTTCAAGATAGCGCCTAAAGAATCCAACCATCATCCATTTATCGTCAGCATAGCAATGACAGAAGCTCTCATAATCTTTTGAACATCTGATCGTTTTATCTTCCTTTGCCTTTAGCCAACGCATGTAATTATCAACAAACAATCCTCGCGCCGCAGCAACACCACAAGAAGCTTCGTTGTTTGGATTTGGAATAAGCGAAACGACACCCCGATGCCCCGTAAAAATATTGCGGACACTCCCCGCATCAGCCCCAATAATGCATCCTCCATGCAAAATACTATGCGCCGGATTGACGTCTAGAAGCACAGAAAATAATTTTTGGGCCTCAACAACACGTCTGGCTCCAAGTTCTCGGTCCCCCGTCTCTATCATGCCTTGTACAGCGACTCTAGAAACAGCCGTAAAATCCCCATGAGGTTGAAGGCGCAAAATTTTACGAATTGTTCGACGTATATTCTCACGCAAATACAAATCTTCCTCGGCAATAGAAGCTTGAGCGAGCAATGTCATAAAAGAGGGCGAGAAATTATTACCTTTAAACTTTGTGATTTGAGCGAGAAGATCAGGCGAGGAAGAAAGCTCATCAAGAGCTTTGCGTTTAGCGGTGACATCACCTCCAACCGTTCTAAAAAGGGTCCTGATTTCCTTTGCTCTATCTGGTTCTTTGCTTGTTTTTTCTTGTTCTACGGTCGTCTTTGTCATTGCTCTCTTAATCCTATTTCATGAAAATATATGCTTCTGCTATACACAGCACGCTGTACTTATACACAAATAAGAGGATGAAAGTAATTTAATTCCCCCCCCCCTTTGTAGAAGAACCTGTTGCCTTGTGGTGATCCCGGCGGGACTTGAACCCGCGACCCTCTGATTAAAAGTCAGATGCTCTACCGACTGAGCTACAGGATCATTTCTCTTTGCAAGAGGAGGATGGCAACCTAAGAAGGAATGCCCTAAAAATCAACACTTAAAATCCCTTGCAGCCTCTTTTTTCTCATTTTTTACGAATTTTCATGCCTATCCCGTAAATAAACCATGATTTACGGCCATATGAACAGCGATACTCGCCGCATAGCCCAGCGCAATCGCCCACACCCATTTCAGGTGTGAAAGGAAGGTATACCTCCCTCTGGCAATGCCCATCAGCGCCACGCCCGCCGCAGAGCCTATGGATAGAAGTGAGCCGCCCACGCCCGCTGTCAACGTAATCAAAAGCCACTGCCCCAGATCCATCGTCGGGTGCATAGTCAATACCGCAAAAGTCAGCGGGATATTGTCAACGATAGCCGACAGAACGCCTATCGTGATATTTGCTGTTGTGGGTCCTGCATCCTCGTAAAGAAGGACAGATACCTCATGCAAATAACCTATCGCATTCAGCCCTCCCACACATAACATGACTCCATAGAAAAAGAGCAACGTGTCCCATTCAACTTTTTCGATAATATGGAAAATATCAAAAGCCTTTCTCTTAACGCGGCGCTTCTTCCCCGCAGGAGGATCATGAGCAAAGGCTTCACAACAATCCCGCACCTCGATTCCATGTAAGAAATAACCATAAATATTCAACACACCAAACCCCAGCATCATCCCCAAAAAAGGCGGCAAATGCAGTAAATGATCCAACGTTACAGTCGTCGCAATGGTTCCTAAGAACAATCCCGTAACGACATATCCTCCCTTATAAACAGGTGCAATAGCAGCACGCGCTGTCGATTTCTTATTGGGCAATGTGAAAGACATAATAAGAGCAGGCACGAGCCAATTCGCAAGAGATGGCAAAAAGAGAGCAAAGAACTGGCCAAACTCAACCATGCCTTTTTGCCAGATCATCAGCGTTGTGATGTCTCCGAAAGGCGAGAAAGCTCCCCCAGCATTAGCTGCAACAACTATATTGACAAGCCCCACGGGTAGCAACTCTTTGCGAGACGCAAAACAGGAGAGTACAACAGTCCCCATCACAAGCGAAGTTGTCAAATTATCCGCGATAGGAGACAACACAAACGCGCACGCCCCCGTGATCCAAAATATTTTCCGAAACGAGAATTGCGCAGCCACAAGGCGAGTCCGCAGCGACTCAAATAGATTACGTTCGGTAAGAGTATTAACGAAGCTCATCGCCGCCAGCAGAAAAAGGAATAATTCACTGTACTCAAGCAGCACATGGCGGATTTGCTCGCCCACCTCATGCACACGGTTTTCAGCATGAAAATCTATCGCAACGAAGATCCAAATCAGCCCCGCCGCCGCCATAACAGGCTTTGATTTACGAAGATGCAGTTTTTCTTCAGCAAAAACAAATAGATATGCGATTACAAAGGTAATCAGGATGGCTGGACCAGTCCAACTTGCAGTATGTAACATGATTGTCTTGGGGGTTAGGTAAAAAGGAAGGAGACTCCTTTTTACCAGAACTTTCCTACTAAATGGTTGAACCGCTGCATATCTTCACTAACATATTGAAAAAAGGTGTGTTTCTTTGCCTTTTTTATTTGGTGTTCTGGCCTAAATTTGCTAGTTTAGCCCTCTCATTTCAATATCTTAAGAAAAAGGTGATTCCTTGACGGATTCCAACACGGCAACTACTGACGAGCCTAACATTTCCTCTGTCTCTATCGAAGAGGAAATGCGCAATTCGTATCTCGATTATGCCATGAGCGTTATCGTCAGCCGTGCGCTGCCCGATGTACGTGATGGCCTTAAGCCCGTTCACCGCCGCATTCTCTATGCCATGAAGGAAGGCGGATACGACAGCACCAAGCCCTACAAGAAATCAGCCCGCATCGTCGGTGATGTCATGGGTAAATATCACCCTCATGGCGATGCCGCGATCTATGACGCTATGGTGCGGATGGCTCAGGATTTCTCCTTGCGTTTGCCGCTCGTCGATGGCCAAGGCAATTTCGGCTCTATGGACGGCGATCCTCCGGCTGCTATGCGGTACACAGAGGCACGCCTGAACAAAGCCGCCGAAACGCTCCTTGAGGATATCGGCAAGAATACGGTGGATTTTCAGCCCAACTATGACGAAAGCCTGAATGAACCGACCGTCCTACCGACACGCTATCCTAACCTGCTCGTGAATGGTGCAGGCGGTATTGCCGTAGGTATGGCAACGAATGTCGCGCCTCATAACTTAGGCGAGATTTGCGACGCCTGCATGGCGCAAATTGACAACCCAGCCATTACACCTGAAGAGCTGTTACAAATTGTCCCCGGCCCCGATTTTCCAACCGGAGGCCTGATCCTTGGCCACGCAGGTTGCCGCGCGGCAGCCATTAAAGGTCGAGGCAGTATTATGATGCGTGCTCGCTCTGACGTAGAAGAAGTCAGAAAAGACCGCCAAGCGATTGTCGTAACCGAGATCCCCTATCAACAAAACAAAAAGACGCTGATCGAACAAATTGCAGCCTGCGTTCACAACAAGGTGATCGAAGGTATCTCGGACCTGCGGGATGAATCCGATCGTGATGGCGTGCGCATTGTGATTGAAATCAAACGCGACGCGATGGCCGACATCGTGCGGAATCAACTCTTCCGCCATACACCGCTGCAATCAAGTTTCAGCGTCAATATGCTGGCCCTTCATAATGGGCGGCCCGAGCAAATGGGCCTCAAAGAAGTCTTGAGCGCCTTTCTTGAATTCCGTGAAAATGTAATTGTCCGCCGCACGACTTACGAATTGGAACAAGCTCGTGCACGTGCGCACATATTGCTGGGGCTGGCTGTCGCTGTTGCGAACATCGACGAAGTCATTGCTCTGATCCGCAAAGCTCCTGACCCATCAACGGCCAAAACGCAGTTGATGGAACGCGACTGGCCTGCACATGATATTGCGCCTCTAATCGCGCTCGTCGATGAAGCCGGTCTTCGCGAAGACAACATCTATAAGATGAGCGAGATTCAAGCCAAAGCGATCCTCGATTTGAAACTGCACCGCTTAACAGGTCTAGAGCGCGACAAGATCGGCGATGATTTGCGTGTTGTGGCAGATCAAATCACGGATTACCTCGACATCTTGGCGAACCGCCCTCGCGTTCTTGACATCATGAAGGAAGAGCTGACTGAGATCAGAGATCGCTTTGCAACACCTCGTAAAACGACGATTGAAGCGCAAGAATTCGAAACCGATATCGAAGATTTAATTCAGCGCGAAGATATGGTTGTCACTGTCAGCCATGCGGGCTATGTCAAGCGCGTGCCTCTTTCGACCTATCGCGCCCAAAAGCGCGGCGGTAAAGGCCGCGCAGGCATGACAACTAAAGACGAGGATTTTGTCTCAGAACTTTTTGTTGCATCAACGCATACGCCAATGATGTTTTTCTCAAGCCTTGGCAAAGCCTATACGCTTAAAACCTATAAATTGCCGCTTGGGAATCCTCAGTCAAAAGGCAAGGCTTTTGTGAATCTGTTACCTCTTGAAAAGGGCGAGACGATCACAGCAACGCTGGCTATGCCCGAGGAAAAAGAGGCATGGGAAAATCAGAACCTCGTTTTTGCAACAGCCTCTGGCGGCATTCGCCGAAACCAGATGTCGGATTTTGCTAATGTCCGCGCGAACGGCTTGATTGCCATGAAACTGGATGAAGGTGATAAACTGATCGCAGTGCGTATATGTGCTTCCGAGGAGGATATTTTCGTGGCCACCAAGCTGGGCAAAGCCATTCGCTTCCCTGTCGAGGACGTCAGACTATTCGCGGGACGGACCTCTAAAGGAGTACGCGGCATCAGGCTGTCCAAGGACGATGAAGTTATCTCCATGTCGATCTTGACTCATGTTGAAGCATCGCCAGAAGAACGAGCCGCATACCTCAAGCAAAAACGACTCTTAAACAACAGTGACGAAGAAACGGGCACAGACGAGGAAGCTGTGGCCGATATCGACTTGTCACAAGAACGCTATGAAGAACTAGCCTCCAAAGAACAGCAAATTCTGACTGTTTCGGAGCGCGGCTTTGGCAAACGCACCTCGTCCTACGAGTACCGCCTTGCGGGCCGAGGCGGAAAAGGTCTTTGGAACATGAATATGTCCGCACGCAATGGCTTGATCGTCAGCGCCTTCCCTGTGACAGAGGATCAAGAAGTGATGCTCGTTACAGATGGCGGCAAGATCATCCGCATGAGCATCGCTGATGTACGCACAGCGGGCCGCCGGACTCAGGGCGTCACGCTCTTCCGTGTTGATAAGGATGAGAAGGTTGTATCAGTAGCAAGCTTGGGCGAGCAGGATGATGGGGATTCTGAGAATAATGAAGAAGAAGAAACAAATTAGGATCACGTGAAAAAATGGATTCAGCATTCAGGATTCAGGGAAGCTTCCTTTTTCGTTTCTCTCCTAGTGGTCTGCGTCACCTAATTTGATGCAGACCACTAGACCTCAAAATCATTCCGTCATCACGAGGAATGGGTGTAAGAGTTGGGAAAGAAAAAAACAGGAAGCTTCCCTGAATCCTGAATGCTGACCACTGAATCCTCGCTAATCCAGCTTTTCGTGCAGGACCTTGTTCACCGCTTCTGGATTGGCTTTGCCGCCCATCGCTTTCATGACCTGCCCAACGAAGAATCCAAAAAGCTTATCCTTGCCACCACGATATTGCTCAACCTTATCTTGGTTAGCCGCCAAAATCTTGTCGATTTCTCCTGTAATGGCGCCCATATCCGTGACTTGGCGCAAGCCCTTTTCCTCAACGAGAACGGCAGCTGACTTACCTGTCTCAAGCATCAGATCAAAAACATCCTTGGCGATCTTGCCCGAGATCGTCTCGTCCGCGATCAGATCAACAAGCCCACCGAGCTCATC
This sequence comes from Bdellovibrionales bacterium, assembly GCA_050180745.1. Taxonomy (GTDB): domain Bacteria; phylum Pseudomonadota; class Alphaproteobacteria; order UBA9219; family UBA9219; genus JBFXDW01. The sequence continues at coordinate 16,461 of JBFXDW010000038.1, forward strand.
CGGCGAGATAGGGCTCTCGGTAATATCCTTATCAAGCTTCTTCAGCGCTCCGAACAAGGCAGAGGTCACCCAGTTACAAACCAGCTTGCCATCACGGCCCTTAGCCGCTGCCTCAAAATAATCGGCATTAGCCTTTTCAGCCGTCAACACCATCGCATCATAAACAGATAGGCCGTATTGCGCCATCAACCGATCTTTTTTCTCGTCTGGTAACTCTGGCAGGGTTGCCGCGATCTCATCTACAAAAGACTGCTCAATCACAAGCGGCAACAAATCAGGATCAGGGAAATAGCGATAATCATGTGCCTCTTCTTTGGAACGCATAGGCCGTGTCTCACCCTTCACCGTATCCCAAAGACGCGTTTCTTGATCGACCGTCCCGCCATTTTCAAGGACATCAACTTGGCGACGTGATTCATACTCAATCGCTTGCACAATAAAGCGGATAGAGTTCACATTCTTAATCTCACAGCGCGTGCCGAATGCGGTTTCTCCCTTACGGCGCAT
>JBFXDW010000039.1:0-16757 GCA_050180745.1 Bdellovibrionales bacterium
GGGGGTGTGAACAAAGGGGCGCGGCTCCGGACCATGAGGGGCCCCATAAGGGGCCTCCTAAACATCCGTATAGAAGCGACTGGCGTAATTTTCCTTGAAAATCATAGACGAAATCAGGAGCAAAGTTTTTGATACTACTTATAAGGGTAGCCCATTTTCTTATATCCGTGAGTTTAGGGCGCTCATCAACCAGAACAGAATCAAACCATGGCATCAGCGAGGTAAACCCGCGAAAGGCTGGAGCTGTCAAAAGAGCTATATCTGCATGGGGATAATGTGCCCGTATAGAGGCAAAGGCGCGCATGCAGAGCACCAAGTCTCCTAATGCCCCAAGGCGGATCAGGAGGATTTTAGAAGAGCATTCAGGATTCAGCATTCAGGGCGTTTTATTGTTAAGAGTGTTTTTTGATTTCAGAGCGAAATTTCTCTTTGCAATGGTACATGTTGTTTCTTTTTGGGGGAAGAAAGAAACAGGAAGATCCCCTGAATGCTGAATCCTGACCCCTGACCCCCGATCCCTGAAAATAAGTGACAGCCTCCCCCTCTCTTGGCTATAACTGAATGCCTTATTAATGCTTAACCTTATCAGGATCGAAAATGTCTATTACAAAGCCTCGTACGCCCGCTGGAACCTTGGAATTGCTGCCGCAGGATCAGGTTGTTTTCCAGCATATGATGGACGTGATTCGGCGCGGTTATGAGCGTTTCGGTTTTGTTCCCGTGGAGACTCCTGCTTTCGAAGTTGCTGATGTGCTGTTAACCAAATCTGGCGGAGAAACCGAAAAACAGGTTTATTTCGTGCAGTCCACGGGGGCTATTCAGCAGGGGCATAAGCCCGATATGGCTCTGCGGTTTGATCTGACGGTGCCTCTGGCGCGTTATGTGGCCATGTATGAACGCGAGCTTGCGTTTCCTTTCCGGCGCTATCAGATGCAGCGCGTTTATCGGGGCGAGAGAGCTCAGCGGGGAAGGTCCCGCGAATTCTATCAATGCGATATTGATGTGATCGGTAAGGATACGCTCGACTCGGCTTATGATGCGGAGCTGCCCGCGATTATTGTTCAGATTTTTACCGAACTTGGGATCAAGGGTTTTACAATTCACTTCAGCAATCGGAAAGTTTTGCTTGGCCTTTTCCGCGCATGGGGGATTGAGGATTCAGAACAGCAGACCCTTGTTCTTCGCGAGATTGATAAGCTCGATAAAATCGGCAAAGATGCTGTGAAGGAATCTTTGTCTAAGCTTTCTGTTCCTGCCGATAAGATAGATCGTTTGTTAGAGCTGATCGCGTTGCGTGGTGACAAGGATGAGATGTTGGCAGCGCTGGCAGCCATAGACGAAACGGATAGCCTCTTTGTCGAGGGGCGGGATGAGCTAACCCAAATGGTAACAAGCTTGCGGGCGCTATCTGTTCCCGAAGAGCGTACGCGCATTAACTTGGCGATTGCGCGGGGGCTTGATTACTATACGGGTACAGTTTACGAAACGCTGATTGATGATCATCCTGAGTTTGGCAGTGTGTGCTCGGGCGGGCGCTATGAAAATCTAGCAAGCCACTATACGAAGTCAAAGCTCCCAGGCGTAGGCCTCTCGATAGGACTGACGCGCCTGTATGAGCAACTGGCGGCGCATAATCTTTTACCAAAGGCCAAAAGCACAGTTGACGCAATGATTGCGCGCGTGGAAGATGGCAAAGATTCTGCTTATTTGGCGCTGGCGGCCGCCTTGCGGCAACAAGGTTTTGCAATCGAGAACTATATGACCATGGCGACAAAAATGGATAAGCAGTTTAAATATGCCGATAAAAAAGGTGTGCCGTTTGTGATTGTCATGGGGTCTGATGAAATGGCACGTGGTGTGGTGCAAGTTAAGGATCTTCGCGCACGTGCGCAGGAAGAGGTTCGCCGTGATGAGCTGGCGGCTTATTTGAAAACGCGTCTTTGGTAAGGGTTGGATGCGGTGTCGTCTCGTCATCATAAGAAAAAACCGAAAAAGATAAACCGTTCAACAACGGTAAGTAAGCCTCGTTCCTATAAGCCTTATCAGATGCGCGTGGTGCAGGCCTTCTGGCTTATTCCTTTGGCGCTTGTGATTGGCTTTGGCAGTGTGCTTGGTTTTTTAATTGGCGAGGAAGTCAGACATTCAAAGTTTCAGGCCGAATATTTTTCGGATATGGCTCGTGAGGTCCGTTTTTATAGGGCGAAAGACAAGGCAAGTGATTTTTATGTGCCGCTTGAGGGGCCTTATAATCATAGGTTGGGGTATAGTTTCCTGCCATTCTATATCAAGGCTCTGGAGTCCGAAGGTTATGAGGTTGTCAGCCAGATGCGGACCTCGCAGCGCTATCAACAGCTTGTAAATGATGGAATTTATCCAATCTATCATCCTAAGACAGTGGCAGGACTTTTGATTAATGATCGTAAAGCAACTCCGCTTTATAGGGCGCGGTTTCCAAGCCGTGTTTTTCAAGATTTTGAAAGCATCCCGCCGCTTCTGGTTGATAGCCTTCTCTTTATCGAAAATAGAGAATTGCTCCGTGAGGGGGAGATAACGCGTAATCCTGCGATTGAATGGGATCGTTTGGCTTATGCAGCGTTTGGGCAGATGTTAAAGAAAATGGTGCCGAACGTTAATCTGGGCGGAGGAAGTACGCTTGCAACGCAGATTGAGAAGTTTCGTTTCTCTCCGGGCGGACAGACGGGAAGTCCTATGGAAAAACTGCGTCAGGTTATCTCAGGGAGCTTACGAGTTTATCTTGATGGCACCGATACAAGAAATGCACGAAAGCAAATCGTTCTGGATTATTTAAACAGTACCCCTCTAAGCGGACGCGTCGGGTTTGGCGAAGTTAATAGCATTGGGGATGGGCTTTGGGTGTGGTTCGGGCGCGAGCTGGATGATGTTCAAAAAACATTGAATTTGCCTGAAGATAATCCGCGCTCTTTGTGGTTTAAGGCTAAGGTCTATCGTGAAGTTCTAGGCCTTATTCTAGCGCAGCGGCGGCCCTCGCATTATTTGTTGAAGGACAGAAGATCATTAGAGCATCTTATTGATGCTATGCTTGATAAATTGGCGCGGCATGGCGTTATTTCAGAAGCCTTATGTGATGAGACAAAACATAAGCGTCTTCATTTTTTAAGCAAGGCCCCCTCTTTTCCGCAAGGGTCATTCGTTGATCATAAAGCCAGCAATGCTATGCGCAATCACTTGTTGTCTTTGTTGGGGCTTAAAGAATTATATGAGCTTGATCGCATTGATTTGACAGCAACCTCAACTCTTGATGCCAAAGCCCAACAAGAAGTCACAGCGTTTTTGAAGAATATGAGCCAGCCTGATTTTCTAAGAGAGAACGGACTCTATGGCGAATATTTATTGAGCGAAGAGAATGACCCTGCGTTTATTCATTGGAGCGTTCTTATTTATGAGAAAACACAGCATGGGAATGTGCTGCGTGTGCAGACAGACAATATAGATGGTCCTCTTGATATGAATGAGGGTGTTAAGCTTGATCTGGGTTCAACGGCAAAGTTGCGTACTCTTGTGACTTATCTTGAGATCATGGATGAGCTTTATCAGCGCTATAAAGGGGTGTCTTTAGAAGATCTCCATGAGGTTACAGAACAGACTCCTGATGTGTTGACGTTGTGGGCGATGACATGGCTTGCGGATCGTCCTGATGCTAGTCTTGATGATATGTTACAGGCATCTATGGCGCGGCGTTATTCGGCTAATCCCAACGAGTCTTTTTTCACAGGCGGTGGTTCGCATAACTTTGTTAATTTTAACTCTCGCTTTGATCATAGCCAGATTGATGTGTGGACGGCTATGCAACAATCGGTCAATCTTGTGCTTATCCGTATGATGCGGGATATTGTGAACTACACGATAGCACAGGGTCCGCAAACCAAGCAGGAGCTCTTAAGCGATCCTGACAATCCTGCGCGGCGCAAATATTTGGAACGTTTTGCGACGAAGGAAGGAGAGACTTTCCTCAGACGTTATATGGCGGCATATGACGGTTTGTCGGCTGAAGAAATTCTTGAGAAAATAAAAAATCGCACACGTAAAAGCGCTCTTGCGCAAACGATTTTATATCGCTCCCTTTATCCACAAACTTCGTTTGTGGACTATAAGGCGCATATGATGAGCGTTGGTGAGGAGCAAGAGAGCAAATTAGAAAAACTCTTTGCCGATTATCCTCCTGATCGTTATACGCTTGCGGATCGCGCTTATATAACGGGTCTGAACCCGCTGGAGTTATGGTTGGCGAGCTATAAAGTTCGCAATCCGAAAGTCGATTCTCATGAAATCATGAAGGTTAGCCGGAAGGTACGGATTCAAAGCTATGCGTGGCTCTTTAAGGGTACGCGGAAATCGGCACAGGATACGCGCATCCGTATTTTGCTGGAACGAGATGCCTTTGTACGTATTCAAAGTCGTTGGGCCCGCTTGGGATATCCTTTTGCGCATTTGGTGCCGTCTTTGGCGACATCAATAGGGACTTCAGCAGACAAGCCTGCGGCGCTCGCGAAACTGGTCGGGATTTTGGTCAATGATGGTATGGATCGTCCTATGCAAAGGCTCGAGCGTCTGCAGTTTGCGGTTCATACGCCTTATGAAACGGAAATGCGGTTGAGGACTGATCGGGCGACACGTGTGTTAAGTCCTGAAGTCGCACGCGTTGCACGTGCGGCTATGGTCGGGGTTGTTGATGCGGGTACGGCGCGGCGCGTGCGGGGCGCTTATGTAAGTGAGGACGGAACACCTTTGATCGTTGGGGCTAAGACGGGTACAGGTGACCATCGCTATGAAGAATATAATGCGGCGGGGCATGTGGTTGCCTCACGTGTTGTGAATCGTACGGGCACAATTGTCTTTTTCATCGGGAACCATTTGTTTGGGACGGTAACGGCTCATGTTGCGGGGCAGAAGGCGGGGCAGTATAAGTTCACAAGTGCGCTGTCGGCGCAGGTTCTTAAATCTTTGGCGCCTTCTTTGCAGTCGCTGATTACCCCTAATGGCGTGAAATACCCTCCTGTGATTGAAGAAGAGGAAATGATAGCGTCTCCGGCTAAGGCAGTTGTTCCTGCGAGCGAAGAAGCTAAGCCGAAACCTGTTGTTGAAAAACCTGTACCGAAACAAATTCCGGTTGCTCATGAGCCTGTCAAAACAGCACCAGCTAGCTTACAGGATTCCTCACAAGATATGATGATGGATATCTTGCCGTAGGTGGCTTGGTTGTATAATTGTGCAATAAAATCAATAAATTAATTATTTAGTCATTTTTATTAAGCCGCGTTATTCAATGAAAGTATTAACATAAAAGTGTTAACTGGAGCCCAAAAATGATAGAAGCGTTACCGGAGAAAGGTTATTGCGATGAGTTATTTTAAACCAGTTATTGCTTCTGAACTTAATACATGCAAAAGCTCGCGTTGCGAGAAAAAGAACATGTTGGCAAGCTTTGCTTTGGCTGCGGTCGTAGTTTGTGCTGGCGCGGTTACGGCTCCTCAATCTGCGAATCTATTGCCGTTTATATTCGTGAGCTATGGTGCGCTAACAGTAAGTCTAATGGCTGCTAGCTCTATTATAACACGATTTCTGCTGACAAAAAAAGAAGTCGCATCTTGGAATCGTAACAGATACGAAGACCTTCAACGAACTGCAAAAGAATACAGCAATAAACTTGGTTTAAAGAAAACACCTCAAATACGCATATGGAGAAAATATGTTTCTATTCTTGGCCCTGCCTCTATACCATTCTGTGGTGTCATCTTTGAAGAAAGCTCGTTCGATAAATACAGTCAAGGACAGCTAAGGGCGATTTGTGGCCATGAGTTAGCTCATGTGAAGAAAAAACATGTGTGGAAGGAGGCTTGTTTAAGTGTTCTTTCCGCAGCGGGTGTTACCTTAGCTCCTGCACTTTGGCCATCAGTGATACTTTTACCCCGTTTTCTGGCACGTCAAAATGAGTTCCAGGCTGACCGAATTGGTGCTGTTCTTTCAGAATTTCCCCAACCATTCGCATCTCTATTGAAAGAATACGACAGTGATACTTACATAAAGAGAATGGACGAGTGGCATTCTTCTTCTTTTTCTCAAAAGGTTGTGAAATGCGCTCTTGCCCCCACGCGTATGATCCTGAGGAGTTGCGGATACTTGTTTTTAGCTTGTCACCCTGCTACAGAACGACGTGTTGAACGTTTGGAAAGCATAGGGAACCCGCCTTCAAGATATGAAACTGATTCATTGAAAGCTATGTTTGTTAGATTGGCTTTGTAGAAACAGCTTTTGGAATTGTTCCTATTTTTCTCAGAAAAAACAGACAGAATTTCTGAAGCTCCTGTCCATTTTACATAGCCGTATGATCCTAACTAAACCTATTGCTGCGCGTGAATCCGGTGGGAGGTAGTCGTCCCGCCTGCGCTCGCTCACCTTGCCACATACGCAGATCATGTTCGGTGCGGGTGCGGTCTCCTGACTCCCAGCTCAGGCCATCGGCAAGATTGAAGCTCTTGATATCGGAAAGCTCGGCATCTTTGTATTTTTGCAAGATTACACCTCGTCCGCGAGCCATCTCCGGTAATTGCTCAGCAGGGAAGAGCAATAATTTTCTATTCGTTCCAATCACAGCAATCGTGTCGCCTTCAAGGTGAGAGAAGGTTGTTGCGCGTACGCCTGCTGCTGGTTTTAAAACCTGTTTACCGTTTTTGGTTTGGGCCAGAACATCCTCTGCTTTGACAATAAAACCGCGACCATCCGAGGAAGCCACTATGAATTTATCATCGGCTTCATATTTTGTGAGCGCTAGGATTTCATCTTCCCCAGGCAGGTCAATGATAAGCCTTACCGGTTCGCCAAAGCCACGCCCGCCGGGGAGTTTATCAACGCAGATTGTATAAAAACGTCCGTTGGTAGCAAAGAGAATAATTTTGTCAGTTGTCTCCATTTCCAGAGTAAAACAAGCGCAGTCGCCTTCTTTGTACTTGATTGTGGTTTCGGCTATATCGTGGCCTTTAAGGGCGCGAATCCAGCCTTTTTCGGACAATATCACTGTGACGTTTTCGCGTTCTACCGTGGCTTCGAAAGCGCTTTCGTCTACCTCTGGAGCCGCTGCAATTTCTGTGCGTCGTGCTCCTAGTTCGGTTTTGGGACCGAAGAGTTTTTTAAGCTCGACCAGCTCTTCGTCGATTTTTTGCCAACGCAAAGACTCATCTTTCAAGAGGGCCTGAAGCTCTTTTTGTGTTTTGGAGAGTTCTTTTTGCTCGCCCTTGATTTCCATTTCTTCGAGTTTGCGCAAAGAGCGCAATTTCATGTTTAAAATCGCTTCGGCTTGCCCATCGGTAAGGGAGAAGCGTTTCATCAAAACAGGCTTAGGTTCATCCTCTGTCCGGATGATGTGAATGACTTCATCCAAATTGAGATACGCCACCAAGTAACCGGCCAGCACTTCTAAGCGGTCTTCGATTTTACTGAGGCGATAGCGGGCGCGGCGTTCTAGGACCTCGATACGGTGATCGAGATAGGCCTGTAGCGCCTGCCTTAAATCCATAACCTGCGGCACGCCGTCTTTGTCGAGCAGATTGAGGTTAAGCGATATTTTACTTTCAAGATCCGTGTGTCGGAAAAGAGATTCCATCAGATGCACAGGGTCCACATTCTTGCTTTTGGGGACAAGCACAAGCCGTATATCCTCAGCGGACTCATCGCGAACATCGTCAAGTAAAGGCAGTTTACGTGCGTTTAAAAGCTCAGCTATTTTCTCGATAAGGCGCGACTTTTGAATCTGATAGGGAACTTCCGTGACAATAATCTGCCATGTGCCCCGAGGCAGTTCTTCAACCTCCCAGCGGGCGCGGAGGCGGAATGAGCCTCGTCCCGTTTTGTAGGATTCGATGATTGATTCTTGTGATTCAATCAAAATGCCGCCAGTTGGAAAATCAGGGCCAGAGATAAACCCAACCAGCTTATCAATGCCTGCACGTGGTGTTTTGATAAGATAGCGCATGGCATCGGCAAGCTCGGCCACATTGTGCGGAGGAATGGACGTTGCCATACCAACGGCAATGCCTGCGGCGCCGTTGGCCAGAAGATTAGGAAAGGCGGCGGGAAGGACGGTTGGTTCTTTGCCTGATCCGTCATAGGTTTCTCGGAAATCAATGGCATCTTCGTCGATACCCTCGAGCATCAATCGCGCGACATCTGTTAGTCTTGCTTCGGTATAACGCATGGCGGCGGCATTATCGCCATCAATGTTACCAAAATTACCTTGGCCCTGAATCATGGGATAGCGTTGATTGAAATCTTGGGCTAGTCGTACCAAGGCATCGTAAACGGAAGAGTCGCCATGAGGATGGTATTTACCGATGACATCGCCGACAACCCGCGCAGACTTTTTGGGAGGCAGGTTCGGGGCGAGTTTAAGTTCGCTCATCGCGTAAAGCAGGCGGCGGTGCACCGGTTTCATGCCATCGCGCACATCTGGTAACGAGCGCGCCATAATGGTCGATAGCGCATAAGAGAGGTATCGCTCGGAAAGGGCATCAGAGAGCTTGGTATCTTCAACAGGGTGGAGTTGAGCCATTTCGGATGCGGTTGTTTTTTTCGCCATAACTATAGCTATTTCTTTGAAATTTCAGGAAGTCGGCACTTTATAACCATTGCATAATTTACGCAACAAGGAGCTAGGCTATAATTTACGCCCTAGAGACAAAGAGCTCTAACTTTTTCTTTCTGTAATACGTTGATAATATGTATGTATTTATGAAAGTTTTGTTGTGGAGACAAAAAATGCGTATAATTGGATAAGATTTTATTCCTTATATTTCATGAAAGGAGATTATTATGACAATGACTCCTCAACAAGCGGTTAGTATCCTTTTTGACAAGACGTCTCCCGCGCTTACAGCACATGTTAATGTAACAGCAGCTCAAAAGGCCTTTTGGGATGATATTGAGACAAAACCTCATCCACAACCCGTGTTAACGGCAGATTTACAGCAAACTCTTCTAGATCAAGAACATCGGGCAGTGATGGGATGGTGTGCGGCTTTATGTGGTGAAATGCGAGGAGCTCATGCAGAGACCTTCCCTGTTCTTGCGGCATATATGCAAAAAACAAATTCTTCTGGGTGGACGATGTTGGCTCAAGCCGGGGATAAACCTGCGGTTATTGCTCATTCTCTTTGTACTTATGCAGCTCATGTCGTGAAGGGACGGTCATCATTGCCTTCCTCAGACAGGAACGGTTCTTTGACGGAGGTTGTAGAAGATGTTCTGGTTCCCATGCTGCCTACGATGATTGATCGGCGCTATGTAGAGAGCTATGCCTCACAGATTCTTATGCCGCAGCAGTAGCTAGGGGCTGCTCATCCTTCTGATAAAGGGCGCGTAGGCGTTGGCGTGCTAGAGGCAACATGCCGTCTATAGGGATCAATCTGCGGCTTTGGGGATTGATGAAGACATGGTTTTCTAGAAAATAGCCCGTCAGATCAAGGCCCTTGGCAATCTCACTTTCATCTCCTATGTTTCCGCTGCATAAGAAAGCCGGTAAGGGAAGAAGTTTGTCGGCATATGCGGCTGCTGCTAGGGCTGTTGCCGCGCGGCCTGTGCGCGGGCTGATATAGGCGAGGCCCTTTTTTGCGCCTGACAGGGCGCAGCACGACATATCAAGCCCGTATCCAAGTGCTTTTAGAACGCCTAGCTCCCACTTGATATAGGAGGGTCCCCAATGTTCGGCTTGTTCCAAGGAAAAGAGGGCGCATAATCCATGATAAATATGGGGCATAGCCTGCCGTTCAGGCAAGCTGGCTTCTGTAACTGTTACGGCGCTTGCAATAATGGCTAGGATTTCAGGATGATTAAGCCATGGAGCCATTGTTGCGTGGGTGAGTTCCAGCGACATATTGCCCAGATGGCCTTCAAGTCTCGCCCGCCAGCGCACCGTCACGCGGTTGCCTGCCTGCAAGAGAGGGCGTTTACTCCGGCTCTGTCCGCCCGAGACAAGTCCTGCATGTCGTCCCCTTTGAGATGTCAACAAGGTGACAATCGCGGAGGTTTCTCCATGGGGGAGGACAGAGAGGACTATGGCTTCGTCATTCCATTCCATGATACCGTCAATCAATATCCATTTTCAGCCCGAATTATAGGCTATCTTATTTAACGACACACCTTAGATCAACAAGCAGTTATGGCTGATCTATAGCCCTATAAATCTTGTCCGACGCGGTCTGCTTTGAAAGACAGCAAAACGCTTGTGCCTTCATTGACCTTGCTTTGAATGGTCATTGTGCCGCCATGTAGTTCTACGAGCGCGCGCGTCAAAGGAAGGCCAAGACCTGTTCCTTGATTTTTACGGCTCAGGGCGCTTTCAATCTGACCAAAGGGTGCCATGGCAATAGGAATCTCGTCCGTTGCCATACCAATACCTGTATCGGCGACTTCAATAAGCATGTTGCCATTATCAGCAATAGAGGCACTTAGTGAGACATTGCCGCCTTCTGGTGTAAATTTGATGGCATTGGTTAAAAGATTGGTTAGAACTTGCTTGAAGGCGCGTTCTTCGGCACGTAAAGAAGGCATGGCCGGAGGAATAACAAGCGATAACTTGACTTTTCCCATTTTTGCTCTAGCTGCGACGAGTCGGGTGACATCGCGAGCGATTTGCTCAACATCCAATATTTCCTCAGAAAGGTCACGCTTACCGGCTTCGATTTTGGACATATCAAGAATGTCGTTAATTAGAGATAGTAAGAGGGAGCCGCTGTTATAGATATCTCCGGCATATTCGACATATTGCTCATTTCCTACGGGGCCGAAAAGCTGGTCGCGAATAATTTCTGAAAAGCCGATAATTGCGTTAAGGGGGGTGCGCAATTCGTGGCTCATATTGGCCAGAAATTCGGATTTACTACGATTGGCAAAGTCGGCCTGTTCTTTGGCGGCGAGCAATTCTTGCTCGGTTTGGCGGCGTGTTGTGATGTCGAACATGGTGCATTCAAAATGAGCAATCTTTCCGGTAGCATCACGTACAGTATGCCCTGACATATTGACCCATATTGTGGTGCCATTCGCTGTTTTGATTTCTGCTTCCTGTCCGCTTTGGCTGGAGGTTTGCATGTCGGCGATCCATCTGCGCCGTACAACAGGATCCATAAAAAGGGAGCCATGCAGATCAGGCTGTGCGAGCAGTAGATCTTGTACGGTTTCATAGCCAAGCATGCGCGCCATGGTTCGGTTGGCTCTGACCCATTCGCCTGTGATTTTGATTTGGCAAATACCGATTGCGGCATTTTCAAAAATAGCGCGGTACTTTTGTTCGCTCTCGCGAAGCGCGCGTGCCATCTTATCTTCGTCATCGACTTGTTGAGAGAGATCTTTATTCTGGCGGCGCAAGATTTTTGTTAGAGATAAACTCTGTTGTTTTTGAAACAAGAGCCATGCAAGATAGGCTGTGCCGCCTCCCAAAAGAAAACATCCCAGCAATATAGACCAAAAGCTATAATGGCCTTCGTCAAAGGCCATAATAATGGAGCTTAAGGCAAACCCTGCGACAGCCACAAGGGGCAGGGCAACGAACTGAAACAGATGCTCTTTATTTGGGTGGGTCATGATGTTAACAACTACGGTTTTTCTCTTTTTGCCACAGAGAAGGCTAACATCATATTAACATCAATGTTTTTGAACGACGATCCTGTTGCGTCCCGTCTCTTTGGCTTTGTAGAGAGCTTTATCAGCACGCACCAAAATGTCATCAATAGACTTATCCTTGATTGTCATGTGGGCTACTCCCAAGCTTGTCGTGCAGTGTACGGTTTTCCGTCCTGCTTTGATCGGGGTTTCTTGGACGTGTTGTAAAATACGTTCAGCTACTTCCTGTGCGGCGGTTAAACCCGTTTCTGGCAACAGTACGGCAAATTCTTCGCCGCCCACTCTTCCTATGATGTCTGAAGCTCTCAGGCTTTCCAAGCTCGCTTTGGCTAGTGTTGCCAGAACGATATCGCCGATGGCGTGTCCAAACTCGTCATTAACTTTCTTGAAATGATCTAAGTCCATCATAATGACAGATAATTCCCGATTAAACCGTTTGGCGCGGCGTATTTCCTGCTCGGCTTGAAAAATAAAATGGCGCCTGTTACTTAGCCCTGTCAGAGCATCTGTATTGGCTTGGTGGAATAATTCTTCCTCAAGCTTTTTTCGTGCAGAAATATCATTCATTGAAAAAAGCGTTGCTGGTTCTCCCCCATACTCCATCTTGATGGCAGCAATTTCTGCGGTAAAGCATCGCCCTTGAGAACTTTTCATCTGAGCTTCAACTTCGCGCACATCTTCAATCGTGTCGATAAGCTGATAGATTTTTTCCTGTTCTTCGGGATCCACAAAGAAAGAATCGGCCTTTGATTTCAAAAGAGGTCCCGCGCTTTGTGAGAAAAGCAAACAGGTCTTCCTGTTGACAAACTGGATGCGTCCATCACGGCGGCGTGCAATGAAAATGGGGACGGGCAGGATTTCCAAAACCGAGCGCAAAAGCTGTTCATTGCCTAAGAGAACTTGTTCGAGGGCGACTTGCGTACTTATGTCTTGGGCGGTGATTTGTACGGCTTTTTCTCCATGCCAATCAATCACGCGATGCGTTGTTGAAAGCCATATCTCATCGCCGTTCTTGGTGAGTCCGCGCATGCGCACGATTTGTCGTGGATTATGGTCGTGCAGTAAGGACTCGTAATTGGATTCAATCTGTGGCCACTCATCAAGAGGGCAGAGTGGTCGAATTAACGGCAGCTCTAGAATATCTCGTGAGGTTTGATATTTAAACAGTTTGGCAAAGGCATGGTTTACATAAAGAGGCCTAAAATTCTTGTGAACCAGAATCCCTTCTATGGCATTGTCAATCATATCCCTGAAGTTGGGAAGGATAACATCCTCATGTCTCCGTCCTATGTAGCGGCGTTCAGATGAGGAAGATGGGGCGCGTGTTTTAGGCATGATGGCGATATTATAGCATATTTAGTAAAAAAGAATGCCTCTTATGGCAGACTCATAACAGGGGCTGCGCAGGCTTTGGAAATCTGTTTATAGGCTGCATTAGAGCCTTTAAGGTTAACATTATCGGCTATTTTGCCTTTTGAGGCCAATTGGCCTGTGACAACGGCGTTAAAATCTTTACGAAGCGCGAGGGTTAGTGCTTGGTCTGTTGCCGAATCTCGTGCCCATGCCGTGTCGTTTTTTGTAAAGAGATGAAATTTCTTGCCGTCCGCGCGGACAACAACGTCCGTTGAGGGTTTAAATTGCGCGCCAGCCTTATAGCTGACGACATCAAAAGAGCTTTCCGCAGGGCGGTGTGTGATCATCAGAACGACATTGCCGCGTTGATTTTCTTTCCCTTTTTTATGGGGGGGATCGGCGGTAAGTGACATATAGCAAACCGGATCTTTGCCCTCATAAAGGACATAAGTGTGCCAATAGCCGAACGTCCCAAGTTTCTTGGGCGAGGCTGCCTTGGTGGGTCCTGGAAAAACTACCAGAAGCGATACCGTGATGATCATAAGAAAGGCAAATCTCTTCATAGCCGGAAAGATATAAAAAACTGAGCCAGAATGCAAATTTAAGGATTGGGGGGCCAGGGCTCCGGCTGGCATCCCATTTTGTTTTGATGATAGCGTTATTAATGCTTGTGAACCCAAGGTCGGAGCCCTAATTGGAGGGTGGTAAGGCAGATACAGTCATCTGAGTTGACAGGCTAATTTTTTGAATGTCTTATGCTCCGTGAGGCGCTAGTCCAAAGTTGCCCGATCACTTCTCAAAGTTTGTAAGTATGTTCATGTGAGTTGTTATCGGATCGGCTTCTGGTATAAGAGCTCTGTTCTGCGAATTGAATGAGTTCTGAGTCTAAGCCATATGAATAAGCTGTATCTTCTGATCTTCTTTTTATGCATTCTCCTTGTGGGGCTTGTTGTGTGGCCTGAGGCGGACATAGCTGTTTCCTCTTTGTTTGTGCGGGATGGCTTTATTTTGCGCGAGAATTTGTTTCTCAACAAACTTGTGCGCTTTGTTTTTTATGCCTCGCGGTTTGTTGCTGTTCTTTCTTTCTTGGGGGCGGTTGGTTTTTTCTTGTCTCATAAGAACGGTAAAGCGCGTCCCTGTATGTTCATTTTTCTCTGTCTGCTGATTGCTCCTGGATTGATCATTAACCTTGGTTTTAAGGATCATTGGGGCAGGGCTAGACCGCGCGATATTGTTGCGTTTGGCGGCGATAAGGAATTTACGCCTGCTTTTTTTATAACGAACCAGTGCGTGCGTAACTGCTCGTTCTCTTCTGGCGACGCGGCCTTTGGCTTTTTCCTGACGTGCTTTGCTTATGTTGCGCCGCTGCGGCGACGGCGTGTTGTTCTAGCAGGTAGCCTTGTGGTTGCAGGAATCCTTTCAGGCGCACGATTGCTTTTGGGCGCGCACTTCCTAAGCGATATTCTTACGTCCGCGCTGCTTGTAATGGGATTTAATGCTGGGCTATACGCGCTCTTTTATGGTCGTGCGGCACTGGCCGATTTTTGGAAAGACATCATGCGCCCTGCCGCGCTGCGATAGCTGCTTCCATCTCTTTAAAGAAGGCTTCGTGATTAGCGCGCAAATTCCATGGGTCTTTTTCAAAGAAGGTGCAAAGCCGTGAGAAGGATTTGTCATCAATAGCCGCCACGTTAAAAAGCGCAGGCTTGCCCATAAGATAGGTTGAAGCCCATTTCTCGGGGCTTTCGAAGAATATCCGTAGCTCATCAACAACAGCTTGTGACACAAGGCCTTGCTCGCAGCAGCTCTCAAAAAACTCAATTGTTACGCTGTTGAGCGTTAAAACGTTTTGGCCATTGGCTTTGAGCCGATCAACGCCATTGTGACCCCGGCTGTTGATCGCCATGGCAACAGGGCAGGTCAGACCATGTTTGGCCAGAGCAGGAAGCCATGCATCAAAGTGGCTGGCGGCATTATTGATAAGGTCGGCCACATGAACGGCTCTTTCACCCGATTCGATACCTTCAGCACAGAAGAGATCGCCATTTTTAAACAGATAGATATGCTTGATCCCCAGCAATTTGGCCATGGGGATAGAAAACAGCCAGTCACGGCGTTCCCCGCCTGAGATGGCGTCGTAGGAGCCTTCGGGGCAAGAATCTTTTAATTTAGCAACCAGAGTTTCGGTGATGTTTTTAAAGAAGGAGTCCTTTTCATAAGACTCCATGATAAGGGCTTCTAAGAGCTTGGCGCGTATTGCGGGTTCGGGCGTGTCGGCAATGATGCTCGTGATTTCTTGGAGGAGGGTTGAGGATAATTCCTTGCCTAAAACGAGTTCTGTATTAACGTAAAAGGGGCCGGGTATAGAGGCCGCGTACCAGAAAATAGGGCCTTTTTCGTGATCCCATATGGATACGGCTTTGGTGTCGAGAATGCGGCGCAACAGATCGTTGGGGGTCAGAATCATAGTTTAATCTCCAAATTTTTAAGGTCTTTAAGATAGCCTCATATGCCTCTGGCGTTAAGGGAAAAATTGTGTACTCTCTGTTATTGTCATGAATCATATGTCTTCCTCTTCTTTTTATCCGCCCCTTCTTCCAGAAGGAGGGCGAATCGGGCTCGTCTCTCCTAGCCGCTGGGCTGCGCCCGCGCGTCTTAAGGCGCTTAAAAACGCGCTTGAAAGCAGGGGGTTAGAGGTGGTTGTTCATCCTCAGAATGAGCAACGTTACGGCTGGTTGGCGGGGGCTGCAAAAGACAGGGCGGCGGCGATCATGGATATGTTTCTTGATCCTTCTATTGATGCGATCATGTGCGTGCGTGGGGGGACGGGGGCGCTCGAGATTCTTCCGCTTTTAGATTACAAAGCGATTGCGGCTCATCCTAAACCCTTTGTTGGCTATTCCGACATCACCTGCCTTCTTCATGCGATCACACGCCACACGGGCATGGTGACCTACCATGGGATGATGAGTTGGCAAGAGGGGCGGTTTGATCCGCGCAGTCTGGAAGATTCTTTTCATGTCATAAGTTGCGGGTCGCAAGCTAAGAGCCTTACCTTTCCTCAAGCTCATGTCAGACGGGAGGGGTGTGCTACGGGGCCTTTGATAGGAGGAAATCTCTCTCTTCTGTCGTGTCTTGCGGGGACGGATTATCTTTGCTGTCCTAAGGAGTTCATTCTCTTTGTTGAAGATGTGGATGAGCCTCTTTATGTGCTTGACCGGACTCTCACTCATTTGCGTCTTGCGGGTTTTCTTGAGTCTGTTAGCGCTGTGATCGTGGGGGAGATGTGTGATATTGAGGACGAAACGCCTAACCCTGACGAGCCTCCTGAAGCGTGGTTTGGGCAGAGTCTCGAAGTGATTATAGAAAAGCATATCCCGTCTCATGTGCCGTTGGCTTTCAATGTGCCTTGCGGGCATGGGGCCTATGTCACAACATTGCCTTTTGGTGCTATGGTTAAGACTGTTTTTTCAAAATCGGGACTGTCCGTGAGCTTTGCCCCATGAAAATATCTCATATCACGCCAGAAGAGCTGAAGACCATTCTTCACAAACATAAAATGTTTCGTGAGGCGCGTGTGGGTGGGCAGCGTGCTATCTTATCCTATCATAATTTGTCTGGATTTAATTTGAGTGGCGAGGATCTGGCGCATCCCGATTTTACAGGGGCCATTTTGTGTGATGTGAATTTTCTTGATGCTAATCTTGACTATGCCACGATGTTTAGTGCCGATTTGCGTAATGCATTGATGCGGC
>JBFXDW010000040.1:0-16357 GCA_050180745.1 Bdellovibrionales bacterium
TGATCCAGCCAGTCACGATTATGTTGGACAAAAAAATAAAATTTGCCAAGAAATAGGCTTTCGCTCTTATGCTCATAATCTTCCTGCGGCGACGAGCGAAGAAGATATTTTAGCGTTGATTTATGATCTTAATAACAACCCGCAGGTCAATGGAATTCTGGTTCAGCTTCCGTTGCCCTCTCATATCAGTGAGCACAATGTTATCAATGCCATTGATCCATTAAAAGATGTGGATGGGTTTCATCCTGTCAATGTCGGGCGTGCTTCTGTTGGGTTGATGAGCTTACGTCCCTGCACGCCTTCGGGCTGCATGATTCTTCTGCAGAGCGTTTGTGCAGACCTAAGCGGCAAGAAAGCGCTTGTCGTTGGGCGCTCGAACATCGTTGGAAAGCCTATGGCATCCATGCTTTTAGAGGCGAATTGTACGGTTACCGTAGCGCATTCGCGGACCCGAGATTTAGCCGAGGAATGCCGTCATGCAGATGTTCTGATCGCGGCGATTGGCAGGCCTGCTTTTATCAAAGGCGATTGGGTAAAAGAGGGAGCCATTATCATTGATGTGGGTGTGAACCGTATTGATGTGCCCCAAACAGGAAAAACAAAACTTGTTGGAGACGTTGAGTTTGATGTTGCTGTTACGCGTGCCAGCGCCATTACGCCTGTTCCAGGGGGCGTGGGGCCTATGACGATTGCCTGCCTGATGCAAAATACGCTCAAAGCGACGATGATGCAGAATGGATGGAGCTAGGGAATGCTAAGCGCTCTTGTTGTTGCTCACAATGAAGCCGAAAATCTTCCTGCTTGTTTGGAATGCTTATCTTTCGTCGATGAGATTGTTGTCGTTCTGGATCGCTGTACGGATCATTCCAGAGCTATCGCGGAAGAGTTTCATGCAAAATGTGTTGAGGGCGCGTGGGAGCTCGAAGGCCCTCGGCGGAATGCTGGACAAGAGGCATGTAAAGGTCCTTGGATTTTTGAGGTGGACGCGGATGAGCGTGTTCCATCGGCTCTTGCTGCCGAGATTAAAAAAACTCTTCAAGCGCGGGATGAGGCAGGGCAGGGCGCTGATTGGTGGCGGATTCCTTTTGATAATTATGTTGGGAAGAGACTCGTGCGCTATGGTTGGGGGGCGCAGTTCGGCGTTGGTGCCAAGGCAATTTTGTACCGTAAAGGGATCAAAAAGTGGGGAAATCAACGCGTTCATCCTAAAGTGAAGATGGATGGTGTTGCAGGAGGGGCGTTGACGACCCGCATGGATCATCTCGTCGATAAGAATGTTGCGGACATGATGCAAAGGCTGGATCGTTATACGACAGCTCATGCGCTTGATATGATCGACGAAGGCGATCAATCTACCTATGGTAAGAACATTGCACGCATTTTTGGACGTTTTTATAAATGTTTTATTTTGCGCAAGGGCTACCGTGAGGGTTATTTAGGGCTGACGATTGCTGCTTTTGCCGGTCTTTATCCGTTCCTGTCCTATGTAAAGATGCAGGAAATTAATTCTAAAACCATTGAAAGTATTTAAGTCTCGCCTACTTTTTGTGTAGAATGCCGTTTCTGTATCGAAAGGGTCTTTCTGTGCGAATAAAAAAAGTGGTTAATAGATTTATCCTAGCTGGCTTGTTGCTTTGTTGTGTAGCAGCGTGCAGCCGTGTGGCATGGAAAAATTCTAATGGCCATACATCGTTCATAGGAAACAAGCTGTCTGAAGGATTAAGCGCAGAGTTTGTCGTTGATACTTTGGGAGCGCCTAAGCAATATGTTCTCTCACCTGTGGTAAAAGATTCCGTCGAGCGAGATAAGAATGGCTGGACAGCTCAAGATAAAAAAGGGCGGGTTTTAGAATATTGGCTGGATCAAGATGGTTCATCACACCTGTCTGTTGATTTGGGGCAGGGGCATAAGTTGTCCTATGAAGAAAATCGAACGAGCGCTCCTTCCTGTGGAATTTTGACTCTTTCTCATGAACCAGAAAGCGTTTTGGTGGGAGAATCTAAGTGCGATGTTCCTGTAGCTTATAAAGTCAATCTTGCGAAGGGTTCGATGAGTGAAGAGGTCGTGCAATTGGGGACTGGATTGGGGGCGTCGTTTTTTAAGGGGACGAAATATCTATCGCAGGCAGATATCAAAGCAATTATGACATCTGTTCGTCATGCGATGACTTATATAGAGAAGCATAAGGTGAGTTGGCACTGTAAGAGGCCTAATCCAGAATTACAGAAAAAGAATTATCCAGAACTAAGGAAATCATAAAAATGAAGATTAATAAAACGGTGGCTGCGCTTTGTGCAGCAGCGCTTTTGGTAACGGGAAGTGCTTTTGTTCATAAAGCCTTTGCGCAAGATACTGTGCCAGTCTCATCTGAAACGGCGTTACAGTCTGTGTCTGATAAAGAGGCGCGTGCTTTCAAAATTTTTGACAGTTTTCCTATTGTTCCCGTTGAGCCGAGTGACAAAACGGCGGAAGTCTATTGTGCAGAATCTAGGGACAGCACAGGTTCGAGGTATTCTGCTCATTATGAAGGAAAAGACAAAGCCGGACACTCCTTTACCTGTAACTTTAAGATGGGCGCTTTTTGGGAGGTTACACAGGAAGCTTCTGAAAATTTGACGGTCTATATATTCGTTAATGAAACCAAGGAGACGGCTCAACTTTCTCTTTCAAGAAAAACAGCGGATGGGACGGATGTGTATGAATATAACTATCCATTTCTGTGCGAGAATGGTCTGTATTCTCTTGGGTCCATGAGAGAAATGAGCTTAGAGCGCTATACAAAAGAAGGGCATCTAAAATCGACCGGCACCCCTTTATTCGTGCCAGATGAAGACAGGATGCGTTCTTTGATAGGTTCATCTTTTGTGAACAAGGAAGAGGTTGCTGCTTTTCTTGAAACACGTACCTTCGGCCCTCCAGAACAAGGGGAGAGGCCAGCCCAAGCTACGCCTGCGCCATGTCCTCGGTCCGGATCTGCTGCCGCAAAATATCAATAGGAACCAGCTGCCGTTCGGTTGTTTCAAAGCACCAGAATGTCCACCCGTTACAAGCAGGCAGGCCCTGAACAGAGGCGCCGACTTTGTGAATTGATCCGCGAATTTCCTCGCCTGTACGGGTTATGCCGATCAGTGTGGCATCGGCTTTGACGCGCGCGCGATAACGTTGTTTTTCGTCAAATAATTTATCGCCAGCTTGTAAGAGGCCGCGCTCTATCACTGTGCCGAAAGGTATGCGCGGTTGGCTGCGTTTGGTTGGGGTAATCAGGAACTCGGCGCTTGGCGCGGCAGGAATCTCGGCCAGCCGTTGTGTGGCGTATTTGATGTAGGTTTCGTCTCTCTCGCAGCCGATGAAGTTTCTTCCCAGCTTTTTGGCTACGGCGCCTGTGGTGCCACTGCCGAAGAAGGGGTCTAGAATAACGTCTCCCGGTTTCGTCGAGGAATTAATCACGCGGTACAGAAGAGATTCTGGCTTTTGCGTGGGATGGACTTTGTGGCCATCTTCTGTCTTGCGCCGTTCTCTGCCCGAGCAAATAGGCAGGTTCCAGTCACTACGCATTTGCTT
This sequence comes from Bdellovibrionales bacterium, assembly GCA_050180745.1. Taxonomy (GTDB): domain Bacteria; phylum Pseudomonadota; class Alphaproteobacteria; order UBA9219; family UBA9219; genus JBFXDW01. The sequence goes on from JBFXDW010000040.1 coordinate 3,562, forward strand.
TTCATCATTCATATTCTTCATGGCTTCATAATTGAAGCAGGGGCGGGCTTCTGGAGATGTCGCCGCCCAGATCAATGTTTCATGTGCATTGGTGAATCTCGTGCCCTTAAAGTTGGGCATGGGATTTGATTTACACCAAATAATATCGTTCAAAATCCAAAACCCAAGATCCTGTAAGATAGCGCCGACACGGAAAATGTTGTGATAGCTGCCAATGACCCACAAACTGCCATCGGGTTTGAGGATGCGCTTAGCTTCGATGAGCCAATCCTTGGTAAAATCATCATAGCTCTTAAAGCTGCTGAACTTATCCCAATCGTCATCAACGGCATCTACCATCGAATGATCGGGGCGCAAAAGTTCACCGCCAAGCTGCAAATTATACGGAGGGTCTGCAAACACGGCATCTACGCAGGCATCAGGAAGGCTTCTCATCAGCTCGATCGAGTCGCCTTGGAGAATCTTATTGAGGGGCAGGGCAGAGCTGACTTGTGCCGTAGCTCTTTTCGTGCGCGTTTTCGATGGTGTTTTCATGTTTTTCATAGTCCGCTAGAAATAACGCGCCATTTCTTAAATGTCGGTTAATGCTTGAAATCGTGAGTCTTTTGAATCGGTTACTTGCCAGCAATTTTAGCCACAGGAGCAAAAGAGCGGCGGTGCCATTTAGTAATGCCGAACTTCTCGATCCCTTCCATATGGATTTTGGTGCCATAGCCTGCGTTCTTTTCCCATCCATAGGCAGGGTGTGTCTTGGCCAGTTCAGCCATGAAACGGTCGCGCGTTACCTTGGCGATGATGGAGGCTGCCGCGATGGAAAGACTCTTATCATCACCCTTAACGATGGGCGTTGCAGAGCAGGGCAGGTCTTTGGGAAGCTTGTTCCCATCAATGAGTGCATGCTCGGCGCTTTCGGCCAGAGCCGTAATCGCGCGATTCATGGAAAGCAAAGAGGCGTGCAGAATGTTGAGCTTATCTATTTCCTCAACGCTGCATTCGCCTATGGCATAGCAGCAATGTTTGATCAGGAGGGGGTAAAGAGCCTCCCGTTTCTTGGGGGTGAGCTTTTTACTGTCGGCGATGAGCCCCTCAATTTCAGGAGGTAACCCCTCGGGAGGTAGAATAACCGCTGCTGAAACCACAGGGCCAGCCAATGGCCCCCGGCCGACTTCGTCAACGCCGCAGATAATGCGCCCCTCGCGGCGGCCATGTTCATTTTCAAAGCTATAATCAGGCATGGTCGCTTTTATCTATGGGAAGGAGAGACGCTACGCTTTTCACATGAGCGAGCCTCTTTTTCTCTTTGGTTTGGGCAAGCGCAAGATTGTAGTGGCTTTGTAAATTAAGCCAGAATTCTGGTGCATTGCCAAAGAAGGTTCCAAGGAAAAGGGCTGTTTCTGCTGTAATATCCCGTTTTCCATTTACGATTTCATTTAATCTTTGGCGAGGCAAGCCCATAGCAGCAGCGGCTGTGCTCACGGACAATCCATAGTCTTGAAGAAATTCTTCCTTCAAAATGATACCTGGGTGGTTGAGGTGTGTTTCCATTTTATTTCCTTATCTCTAGTGACGCAGACCACTAGTGGTAATCTACTACTTGGACGTTATGTGCGTGTCCCTCGTGAAACTCAAAAATGATCCTGTATTGAACGTTAACCCGAAGACTCCAATACCCTGCCAAATTACCTGAGAGCTTTTCAATTTTGTTGCTAACAGGGGTTTTAAGATCCTCTGGTCGTGTTGCGGCATTGAGCATTTGGAGTTTCAGGATAATTCGTGCTTGCAATGTTGGGGGAAACCTTCTTGTTTTTCCTGTCTCCCAGAATTTGCCGGTTTCTTTATCTTTGAAGCTCTTAATCATTCCCTTATTGTAACTTGTCACGTGACGTGTGACAAGTATTTTTTTTGCGCGCGCCCCATATCCCGTTTGTTCATTATGGATATTTGCAACAAAAACAAGAAAACTTGACAAAGGGGAGAGATTTGTGGAGATTCCGCTCTCCGGAATAAAGTTTATGGAAAAATAGGTACCTAAAATGGCAAAAACAAAAAACGACATTAAATTACTTAGCACCGAAGGCACAGGCACGTTCTATGTGACGAAAAAGAATCCTAAGAACACCACGAAGCTTGAGTTGCGCAAGTATGATCCACGCCTGCGTCAGCATGTGATCTTCAAGGAAGCTAAGATCAAAGAAGGCAAGAAGAAATAGTTCTTTAGGATTCGGGATTCAACATTCAGGATTCAGGGGGGGGCGTTTTACTTGTCTCTCTTTACCGGTTACACAATTTCTGTCATCACGAACGGAACGCATTCGCGCTTTGCGCGGGTGCGTGGAGTGTGGCGATCCAGACTGAGATATGTAATTGTTCTGGAATGTTGTAAGTAAAGAACTGGGGCACCATGTCGAGTTTCTTCTCTAACGCGAAGGTACTACGCTTCATGATGGCAGCCTTTTTAAAAATAGGGAGCAGAGCATGCAAGAAGACACCCTGAATCCTGAATCCCGAATCCTGAATCCTAACCTTTCTATTCCCGACTATTTGGAAAAAACCTATTGGTGGGCGTATGTTCGTCCGTGGGCGGTGCGCTTGTTTGAGCGCGACTGGCTTATTAATCTGATCCTTTGGGGATGGTATGAGCCTCTACGCGACCGTGTGCTCGCTGCGATGGGCGATCAAATCTCTGGTAAAACCTTAAAAATATCCTGCTGCTATGGTGCGTTGGAGCCCATGCTGGCGCAGCGTGTGCACGCAGGGCAGGGGCGATTGGATATCATTGATGTTGCTCCTGAACAGCTTAAAAATGCGCGCCGTAAAATCCCAGAAGGGTTAGAAGGCAGCGTTGTCAATCTTTATCACCGCGATGCATGCGATCTAGGCTTTGCGGATAACAGTTATGATCGTGCTTTGATCTTTTTCCTGCCGCATGAGCAACCCGAAGGCATCCGTCGCCAGACTTTTGCAGAGGCCTTTCGCGTTGTACGAAAAGGGGGAGAGATTTATGTCGCCGAGTTTAATCGGTGCGCATGGTGGCACCCGTTGAAATATATCTGGCATACAGCGCTTTATGTGTTAGAGCCTTATGCGCCGCCGCTTTGGAAGAAAGAGCTGTCCACATGGATGCCTGACGAGGGGCGAGGCTGTCGAATTGAGAAAACTTCGTTGTTCGGGGGATTCTATCAAATCGTGAAAATTACGCTATGACACATAAAGAGCTTGATCCTCGAACGCATGCGTTTCGGCCTGATCTTGCTGATCTGGCATTGAAGGCTTTTATTTCAGCACCTACTTATGTAGAGGCTTCTATTCATCAATGTGTAACGGGGGTTGCGCCCCTTTTGGTTGCGCCTACAGATGATGCGCCGCGCCTAAGCGAAATCCGTTATGGCGAGTTTGTTGATCATTTTGAGTCTCGGGAAGATGGTTTCGCGTGGGTGCAAAATCGCAATGATCGTACTGTTGGTTACATATGGGAAGAGGGTGCGCTAAATGAGTCCATCAGCGCGTTGATGAACCGTGTGACGGCGTTGCATACCTTTATCTATGAAGAGCCTGATGTGCGTTCTGGTGTGTGGGACCGATTGACGCTTGGTTCTTATGTGTCACTCAATGGGGATGCGGGCGATTTTTATCCTTTGGCCGCAGGCGGGTTTGTCTTTAAAAAGCATGTTGCGCCTACGGATGAGGCTCAGACACGCGACTATGTTTTTACCGCAGGACAGCTTCTCAACGCGCCTTATTTGCATGGGGGGCGTACGCCTCTTGGCGTTGATGCCGCTGGATTGGTTCAACTAGCGCTTGATATGGCAGGCGTGGATTCCCCCCGTTTTGTCGATCAGCAGATGGATCTTTTTGGGCATCCCTTGCCTTGTCACTGGCGCGATATTACGTGGAAGCGCGGCGATATACTCTTCTTTGAGGATCACGTAGGGCTGATGACAAGCGGCGAGTATATTATTTCCGCAGACATGAACATGATGCAGGTGATTGTTGAGCCGTTAGAGGAGTTGGTCCGACGTCGGGGCTCCATTATTGCGGCGGGGAGACCGTAGCGGAGAGCTCCGCCTCCTGCGGCTGTTCAGGAGTCTTGATTTGTTGTATCCAATCCAACCCGACAACAGCGAAATCATTAAACAAATCACTATGGCCGAAGCCAGGAAATGATTTGAATCGTTTGGGCTCGTTTGCCAACGCAAAGAGTTTTTTGCCTTGAGAGGGAGGGACAACCGTATCTTTTGTTCCATTGGCAACCAAGAGGGGCATATGAAGCGCTGGTATCTTTTTGTCATTATCAAAACGATCCAGCAGCAAATAATGGGCAGGCACAAAAGGAAAGCGCAGTTGAGCCATTTCCTCAAGCGATGAAAAAGGTGCTAAAAGCATAAGGCCCGCGACTTCATATTCCATCGCCATTTGCGTTGCGACTCCTGACCCTAAGGAATGGCCAAAAAGAATGATATCCTTTGCCGCGACACCAGATGCGATTAGCTTATTCATATATGCCCGCGCATCAGCGTAGAGCCCTTCCTCTGAGGGCTCTCCAGGAAGGCCGCTATAGCCCCGATATTCAACTAGCAAGAAACCATATTCAGCGGCGATATAGGGTTTGGCGACAGTGTGTGCCGTTATCAGGCTATCTTTGTTTCCATGAAAAAAAACAATCGTGGTTTTTTTGTCTTTTGCTGGCGCATACCAGCCTTTCAAAGAAAAGACGTCTTCCGTTGTTACGCCTATTTCTTGAAAGGTGGACTGAAGATGTGCTTGCTTCAAGGACACGTATTCGTGTTTAGGAAAATAGATAAGATCTTTCTGGAGGAAAAAAACAGCAATCAGAGAAGAAATATAAAGGAAAATAAATGCAAAGAGTATTTTCTTCATGATGATTCTCACAATGGTGTCAACGGTCTTCGTTCTAGTTATTTGTATATATGAGGTAGAGTTGGGCGTTACCCTTTGAACCCTAACGCTACAATATAACTTTCAGAAGAATCAGCACGGCTGGCTTTGGGTTTGGCATGTTTAACCGTTTTAAAGTTTTGTTTCAGGATATCAAGCAAGTCTTTTTCAGCACCACCCTGAAAGAGCTTGCAGACAAAACCGCCATTCGGGGCGAGGACTTCTAGGGCAAAATAAGCTGCGTGCTCGGCCAGATTCATGATGCGGATTTTGTCCGTTTTAGTATGCCCTGTTGTTGACGGAGCCATATCGCTGATAACCAAATTGGCTTGACCAGAGAGCATCTCTTTCAAAACATCCGGTGCGTTATCGGCCAAGAAATCCATTTTGACAATTTGCGCACCTTCTATGGCATCCATCTCTAGTAAGTCGATAGCGACTAGCTTGCCGTTTTTTCCGCTCTTCTTGGCAACGACTTGAGACCAGCCGCCAGGTGCGGCACCAAGGTCAATGACGCGCATATTCGGGTGGAGGAGGTTGAATTTCTCATCAAGCTGAATAAGCTTGAATGCAGCGCGTGAGCGCCAGCCTTGCTCTTTGGCGGCGGCAACATAAGGGTCGTTGAGCTGTCTTTGTAGCCAGCGTGTTGAGGATAGCCTACGCCCCAGTGCGGTCTTGACGCGCACCGCTTTGCGGCGTTGGGACTCAATGTCTTCTGCGCTCGGTGTTTTTTTGTCGGTTTTGTCGGTTTTCTTTTTCATGGAAGGCAGGATATAGTAAAAATCCCTTGCACTCTAATCTTTTCGTAGAGAAAGGCCTCGTGTGATGCATAAATCTCTTGTTCTTGGTGCTTTTTTGCTTCTTGCGGCTTGTAGCTCAGCCTATGAGCCTGTTGTGGATCGCCATGGGGTCGATGAAGAATTCTATCAACAGGACTTAGCTGCTTGCCGGGCCATAGCCGATCAGGTTAATCCCTTGGAAGATAGTGCGGATGATACTTTCTGGGGAGCTGGTCTTGGTGCTCTGACCGGCGCGGCTATTGGCGCAGTGACGGGGAGCGTTGGTACGGGTGCGGCTATAGGCGCTGTGACTGGTGGGGTTGGCGGAACCACAAAGGGTGTCTCAGAGGTGCGGGCTCGTCGTCGAAAGATCATTGATAATTGTTTGACCAATCGTGGGTATGATATTTTGTAGGCTCTTAGGAGGTATAGGAGTCGGACCCCATCATAACATAAGGTACAATTTGCTCGATCTGGGGGGCAATTTTCCTCTTCGTTTCTAGGGTATCATAACTGTTTTGAAGGCGCAGGAAATAGCCCTCTGATAAGCTAAAAAGCTTGCATAGACGCAAATCTGTGTCTGCTGTGATGCTCCGTGTCCCCTTAACAATGGCGTGAATCCGGTTTGCTGGGACGGCGATCATTTGGCTTAGTCTGTTTTGACTAATACCTATTTCATCCAAGAATTCGTATTTAAGAATCTCTCCTGGATGAGGGTTGTGCAGCTTTGTCATTGTGTATTACTCCCGTTTTTTCTAGTGGTAGTCTATAATTTTTACGTCAAAAATCTCACCATGATGCCACCTGAAGCATAAACGCCACTGATTATTAACACGTATGCTCATCCATCCTTTTTTGTCGCCTCGTAATTGTTCAAGATGATTGCTTGGCGGAACTCGCAGGTCATCAAGTGTTCGCGAGGCATCAAGTTGCCGTAATTTTCTTAGCGCTCGATCTTGAATAGAAGGAGGGAACTTGCGAGACAAAACCCCATTCCATATCTTCTCAGTTTCGCGACAGGAAAAATTTTGAATCATCGAAGATCGTTTTTAATGCTAAAGAATTGGTCGTATTCTATCACTATACGTGATACGTATCAAGTAAAAATAGAAAACAAAAAAAGCCCCTGTGAAAGGGGCTTTTAATTGAGGGCATACCCTTACACTTTACGCCGCTTGCTGATCTTGGATTTCAGCGCGCTGGAAAAAATTTGTCAGCCTCTCAGTCCAGGCTTCAATGTTTTCGCCTGTAGAAGTCAAGACTGTCTCGTCCTGATGGAGGGGGGCGTCCAAAAGTTCTATATTGCTTGCCTTCAGCTCTTCTTTGCAGGATTCTGGAGCTGCAACAGAAAGGCCTGCACTTTTAGGAGATAGGGCTAAAAGTTTTACGCCCTCGCCGATTGCGGCGACAGGTTTCTTGGCTTCAAGGAAATGGTTGATGATCCGGCGTGTATGAGGGTTGGTCTTTAGTTTCTCAACGCCAGCTGTGCCACCGGCCAAGATCAAATACTCGTAATCAGATCCCATGGCTGTGCCAATTTGTTGATCGACAGGGAAGTGATGTCCCCAATTATTGTCGCGCCAGCTATTTACGAGGCCTTGCTCGGGAGCGATGATGTCATGAGGTCGTTTGTCTTGAGTAAGCATCCGCTGAACAGCGGTAATTTGGGGTTCGTTAAATCCGTTCGCGATCAAAATCGCAATGCGAGCATCTTCATGCGGCATAGTCATAAACACTCCTTACTTAATCTAATTTTAACGGGAACCATTCGCGGGAGCACTGCGCTGCTGCGAGGAGAGAGTTTTCTTTGTTCCCTATTTCGATGATCGGCGGAGTATGCCATAAAATTACCTTTTCTGGAAAGGAACTTTTTAGTTTCTTGGCTGAAAATGCTGTTTTTTCCGTGTATTAGGCCTTTCTTTAGAGGGGCGGAGGCGTAAGGGATTGTTTTTTTTCTCTAAAATCACCTTGTTAAGGCGCTATTAGCATTATTTGTGTTAAGATTTTAGCCATGCGCATGTGGGAATTTGACGATAGTCGGGCTGTGCCGACAAATTTGGTGCTCGAACAGGATTTTATCCTGCGAATTCGACGGCTTCAGCGTCAGGGTGCGCCTTATATTATTCTAAACATCTTACTCTCTGATATTCCTGATGATTATAATGGGAGGGGTAAAATCGACGAGGCTCAGCGTCGTTTGTCAGCTTGGACGAATGTTGAGGGCGGCGATTTTGCACCTATGACCGTGGGGGATGTCTTTCTTGTTTGGCCAGAGACCGACAAAAGGTCGGCGCAGGAGTATGCTGAAGGTGCTCTTTCTATCATTTTGACGGAGGGCGGATTTCAGGATGGCGACATAGATGACTATGTTGAGATTTATCACCTTCCTAAAGATTATGGAAACTTACGTGAGAGGGCAACGACTTATGTTGAAATGTCCAAACACGCTATGGTGCATGATGACCGCAACAGCGCGTCCAATCTTCTGAAGAGCGATTCAGCGCGTGGAGCTCTTACCGCGTGGAGCGTTAATCAGTTTGAGCGTTTAGCGCAAGAAATTGATCTTCGTCCCTATTTGCGCACGCAAGGTGTTTACGAGCGTATCCATGAGAATGAGTGGCATCCTGCTTTTGAGGAAACCTATATGGGGTTTCAGGATATCAAGATAGAGCATTGTCCTCATCTTGATCTGCTGCAGCCTCATCATTTGTTTTTAGAGTTGTGCCAGATTTTGGATCGTGCTCTTTTGACGTTTTTGACTCCTAATTTTGAAACAGACAGTGATCTTGATATCAGCATTAATTTGTCATTACAGAGTGTTCTGGGGCGAGAATTTGCTCGTTTTGCCTACAGAATTCCTCGGGATAAGCGGCATAAAGTTTGTTTTGAGGTCCATTGTGGTGATTTGCTTCAGGATTTTACCCAGACTCTAAGTGCTTTTGCGACGCTGCATGCGGAAGGCTTTAAAATTGCGCTTGATGGCATTCCACCTAATCTTGTCAGCTATATGAATCTGGCAAACTTTAATTTTGACTATTATAAGATCGACGTCGCTCGAACAAAGGCGATGACGTTGGATGATAAAAAGTTTTTTGAAGCGTTACAGAAGATTCCTCGAGAACGCATTATTTTCTTTCACTGTGATAGTGAACTTGCTTTGGCTGCAGGGCATGAGTACGGAATTACAAAGTTCCAAGGCTGGCTGATTGATGATCAGATCGTGGGTGTTGATATAGATCCCATGGCTCCTTAGAGCCTATTCATAATCTTAGAGTAAAATCCTTACCATCCTTCAATTTTTTGTGACCAGCTACAGCACCAGTCGTCATGCCGGACAAGCGAACGCTAGTGAGTGATGATCCGGCATCCATCTCCTAAAATAGCAATGAAACTTCATAAATGCAGCATAAGGAGATGGATTCCGGCTCACATCTTTCGCTACGCTCAGATGGGCCGGAATGACGAGACGGGGAGAAACCGAACGGTATTGGAAGCTCTAAACAGTTTCTTGAATTTTGAAGGGTGGTAAGAGCAAAATCATTCGCCTTTTTCCGTTTGCAGGAGTTTGTTCTGTAGGTAGTCTCGTGCGCGCTTATAATCGGCTACGGAATAGCCGTTGCGTGAGAGGTGGATGCCTAAATCTGCCTGTAGCTCGTGCCGGAGGACAGGCTGGTCCACGCTCAGTTCTCTTGCGGTGTAAAAGAGAAGAGCGTCAATTTCCGTACGCTCATAATAATTAGCAGGGCGACTAAATTCATAGAAAATACGCGTCACCGTTGCGCTGGCGCTGGCGGCGAGCAGTGCGGCAAAGCAGGCGGTGCAAATAATGATTTTTGAATCACTTTTTTTGCGTGTGCTGGCTGTAAGTTGAGTTTGGGCGTCAAGAGTGCCACGTTTTAACATTTCTTGAGCCAAATTAATGATTTTATCGCCGCGATCGGTCATGGGGAGGCCTCATCAATATAAATAGTAAGAATGGGTCGTGCTCTTTAAATGACAAGGCGGATCATACAGTAAGATGCTGGGAAAAATCAAGCACAAAAGATGGTTAATTCCCATTTTTTGGTAGGTGGGGTCTTTGCTTGAAAGTATTTAATGGCATAAACGTGCGTTTACACGGCGTTCATAGTATTTATAAATCAATATATTACATGTTTGATATTGTTTTCGTGGAGGGTTTCCTGTGAATCAAAAAGATGAAATAGCACAACAATTATTATGCGCGGCTGGAGCTTTGTGCGGATGGGGGGACTCTCGGTTTTCTCAGGCTGCAGCTAGTGCCTCATGTATAGCGGGTATGATGGGCGCTGAAGGGGCAGGAATTCTCATGACACATCTGTTTCATATTCGGGCTTCTGCAGAAAAAGAGCGTACGTTGACAAAATATCCTCATGGTCCGGTCGATCGTGCTGTATTGCGTGGGGCTAATCTTTCTTCGTGAATTTTATCTTGATCTTTTTGCGACGAGCGAAGCATTCGCTCGTATTGTTGCTTCCTTTGTTTTTTGAGGCGTTGATTTCTTTCGCTTCCTCTTGATTTTCAGAGCTATTCGTAGGATTCTGTGAAGAGTGCGAATCTCTCTTCTCTTTCCTAGATTTGCATATCGCCTCTGGGAATCCCCTTCATGCCTGCTTTGCTTGATGATTATATGCCGATAGGCCTCTTTTTGCTTGTCGCTGCTTTTGTTGCAGCGGCGGCGGCGGGGCTGTCTTTTATTTTAGCCAAGCGCAGGCCTTATAAGGTTAAAAACTCATCTTATGAATGTGGCTTTCCCGCTTTTGCTGATGCGCGGGCGCAGTTTGATGTGCGCTTCTACCTTGTAGCTATTTTATTCATTATTTTTGATCTCGAGGTGGCTTTTCTTTTTCCATGGGCCGTGGCGTTGCATGATATCGGCTGGACTGGGTTCGTTTCCATGTGTGTGTTTCTCGCCATTTTGACGGTTGGCTTTATCTATGAGTGGAAGAAAGGGGCGCTGGAATGGGATTAGATACGGCCTTTTTGCAAGCAAGACAGGAAGCCTCGGCCAAGCTTATTGGGCGGGCGGTGCAGGATAAAGGCTTTGTGCTGGCCAAGTATGATGAGCTTATCAACTGGGCGCGGACAGGCTCTATGTGGCCTCTCACTTTTGGCCTCGCCTGCTGTGGTGTTGAGATGATGCATGCCTATATGAGCCGCTATGATCTGGACCGCTTTGGCATGATGCCTCGCCCCAGCCCTCGCCAAGCCGATGTGATGATCGTTGCGGGCACTTTAACAAACAAGATGGCTCCGGCTTTGCGGCGGCTCTATGACCAGATGCCCGAGCCGCGCTGGGTGATCTCTATGGGGAGTTGCGCCAATGGGGGCGGCTATTACCATTATTCCTATTCGGTTGTGCGGGGGTGCGATCAGATTGTGCCGGTTGATATTTATGTGCCGGGCTGTCCTCCGTCTGCTGAAGCGCTTGTTTATGGGTTGCTCCAGCTTCAGCGTAAGATCAAGCGGGGAGGCAAGATGGAAGTTATCGACATGCGAGGAGTTGCCGATGAGTAAGGCTTTTCTTGATAATGTCAAACTTCTGTTGGGTTCTTCTCTTCTTAATTCTGGCATGGCTCGAAGCGAGGCCGTGATACATGTTGCGTCCGAAAAAATTATCGAAGTTCTAACGAGCCTACGTGATGCGCCCCAAACTGAAATGAACCAGCTTGTTGATTTGTGCGGTGTTGATTATCCCGACCGCGAGAAGCGCTTTGAGGTTGTGTATCAGCTTTTAAGTCTTAAGCACAATAAGCGCCTGTCTGTGTGCGTGGCAATTGCCAAGGATGAGGCTGTTCCGAGCGTGACATCTGTTTACCCTTCTGCGGGATGGTTTGAGCGCGAAACGTACGATCTTTTGGGAATAGAGTTTACTGGCCATCCTGATCTGCGTCGCATTTTGACGGATTATGATTTTGAGGGGCATCCCTTGCGGCGTGATTTTCCTTTATCAGGCAAGGTTCAGGTCCGTTACGATGATCTGCAGGGCTGTGTTGTTAAAGAGCCTGTTCGGCTTGAAGAACCCTACCGTGAATTTCACACTCAAAGTAAATGGCGTGGCCTGACCGATGTGCAGAAGCGGGGGCGCGCATGACAGGATTCAGCATTCAGGATTCAGGATTCAGGGTGGCTAAGAAAGCATTTAGCATTTGGCATTTAGCATTTAGGAAATTTTCCTGTTTCTGTCTCTCCCAATTCTCAAAATTATTCCGTCATGCCAGCGCAGGCGGGAATCCCATTTGTTTTTTATCGTCAGTTGGCGGGATTTGTGGAAAGAGATTGCCCAATAAAAAAAATGGGGACGCGCATGACTGAAGCTGTCTCTATCGAAATGCGGGATGAGAACGGAACTGAATCCGCACCCTTCACAGTCAATTTTGGGCCGCAGCATCCTGCTGCGCATGGCGTGTTGCGTTTGATCCTCGAGATGGATGGTGAAGTCGTGGAACGGGCCGACCCGCATATAGGCCTGCTTCATCGTGGGACTGAAAAGCTGATCGAATATAAAACCTATCAACAGGCGTTGCCCTATTTTGATCGGCTCGATTATGTCTCGCCTATGGCCAGCGAGCATTGCTTTGCGCTGGCCGTAGAAAAGCTGCTTGGTATCGCGCCGCCAAAACGGGCGCAGTATATCCGTGTGCTGTTCCTTGAAATGACGCGGTTGATGAACCACTTCTTGGCGGTGACGACTTTCGCGTTGGATTTAGGTGCCATCACGCCGTCTCTTTGGGGTTTTGAGGAACGGGAAAAAATGTATTCCTTTTCCGAGCGTATCAGCGGTGCACGCATGCATGCCAATTATATCCGACCCGGTGGCGTTGCGCGGGACATGCCCGAAGGGCTGGCCGAGGATATCTCTCTTTTCTTGGATAATGTTGTTAAGACAATCGACGATATTGAATCTCTTTTAACCGACAATCGCATTTTCAAACAGCGCACCGTTGGAATTGGAGCGGTGTCTATGGAAGAGGCGCTTGCATGGGGCTTTTCGGGACCTATGCTGCGGGCCTCGGGCGTGCCGTGGGATTTAAGGAAAAGCCAGCCCTATGATTGCTATGCCGAGCTTGAGTTTGATATTCCAATCGGTAAAACAGGGGATT
>JBFXDW010000041.1:0-16151 GCA_050180745.1 Bdellovibrionales bacterium
TTTTTGCGCTTGTGAGGCAACAATATACTCCACTCCCAAATTAGGACTCGTACTCATAAAAATCTCCATTTTTTTGAACAGGGGTCAGGATTCAGCATTCAGGATTCAGGGGGGGCTTCCTTCACATTTCTCTCCCGATCCTCAACACCTTCTCCGCTCGCAATGACGGTAATTGGTTAGTGTTTGGGAGAGACATAAACAGGCCCCTCCACTGATACACCGACATACCGACTACACCTCAGCACTTCCTGAAGCGCCACGCCCGTAACGAGCACTACGCTGATAAACTGTTACTGAAAACGTTTCAGGAATGCCCAGAGGCCAATCTTCACTTTGGTTATCAGCACTATAAAGAATTTCACAATCCGCAACGTTTTCAAATACGCGAAGCACGCTTCCATTGTCGGTAATCTCAACATCATAAAGTTCCTCTTCTTCGTCTAAAGGCACATCAATATAATCGACCCACGAGGCATTCATCCTCGCCCGCCGCACCCAACTAATTTCACAATCCGACCCCGCCCCAGAAACACGTACACCGGAAATATGAACCGGTGCCAAAGGGCGTAACGTTTCCATGTCATAGGTGATAGGCAAATTGACAGCCTTGCCTATCGTCATTCCATAGGATACGGCTCTAAAATGAAACCGAACATTTCTCTCGCTCAACAGCGCTGGTATAAATTGCACGCGCGTTGAGGAGAGAACGACAAAAGCTTCTCCTATACGATGCGTAGAAGCCTGATTTTCTGTTCCCTGCCGCCCTCGCAAAAGCCCAGATAGCTCATAAAGCCCTGGCTCAATTAATGAGGCCGTCCGATATTGAATAATCTCACCACCCAGCAAAGCTACATTGGCACCATCGAGAAGCTGTTCTTCGCTGCAGCTGGAAAGCGTCCCCTGATAGAGCTGAACCCGCACCGTGTTTTTAAAATCATAATAATGACAGATGCCATCAGCCAAAGAACTTGTCGCCGTTCCTGCAATAGCAGGCTTATCAAAGCTCGTTTTTTCGGTGAAGTTAGCCCCATCCGCACTGCGCCATAACGTCGCCCCGCTCCATCCGTCACTGCCCGTCACAGCTACATATACCCCAGACTGGTTATCCTCATTACGTAAAAGAGGAATATCCATCAGATAAAGAACAGACGGCACAACAGATAAAGAAGACACGTTATCATAAGAGCCGCTTTCTGCATCAACCTCACTAAGCAACGCGTCCCCTTCTGCCGAAACACCAGTAACCGCAAGAACGCCACCTTTTGCGATAATCTCCGTAATTCTGATCTTATGCCCCTCAATAGAAACCACATCAGCAGGATCAAGTTCTAAGAATGCGTGCGAAAGCGCAAAATTATAAGAAGTCCTCATCGCCCAGAATTGGTATAAAAGCCGCGCTGCAATCCGTTTGGCCTTTGTCGCCGTGCAAACAATGGGTAATGTTACCTTCGTCCCCCGCGGCCCTCCTTGTGCCGACAAGCGCCGCGCCCGATATGTTCCAACTTCATAATCACGAGACGCATCCAGCACATCCACAGTTAACTCAACAGGTAAATCCATTTCCTGAGCACGAGTCTGCGCTAGCGATGCCAAAGGCTTCTTAAGCACCGCAGGCCATTCATCAGCGCCCGTTTCACTCACATCAATCTCAATCGCAGATTCTGTGCCGCGCCGCACCGCAACGAGCTGGCCATCACGCTCTACAAGATCGAAAGGTTCATAGTATTGCAACAGCGCCAAAGAGGACGAAGCCGACATCTCACGAGAAATCACATACCCATCAACTTCAATACCAGCAAGCGCGGACACATCAAAATCTTCCGCCTCATAGCCCGCTCTAAGTAAAAGATCACAAACAATATGATCAAGAGTATCCCCTGTGTTCCGCCGCCGTATAATGGCATGATTACCCCAGTTGCCCTCGTTATTGTGCGCTAAGAACATCATACGATTAGCGCCTATGTAAGAAAGAGAGAAATACGCCTCTGATGTATCCGCGTTATCAACCTCAACCTGATCGACAACAACATCAAAACCACCTTCCGTTAAAGCAATATCTGTCAAACGATACACAATGTCATAATAAGGCTTTTCAAGAATGATGATATGATTGCCAAAAGCAACAGGTGCCAAAGTTTTGGCAATACCGTACGTGTCATCAACAGAAATCATCGTCCAGTTTCGTTTAATATAAGATGCCTCTTTTCCAGGCACAAAAGACATCAACGATATGTCAGTGGTGCAGGTATGAATAAAGGTCCACTCCTCTTCCCCTGTTTGCAACAAGCGGTTATAAGGTGCGCTTCCACTGCTAAACACGATATTATTAGAAAGAATATAAGATGCTCCAACAACCAAATCATTATCCACCCACGATATAGGAACAGCATAAAGACAGGTAAAATTACTCTGTGCATTCGCCGTAATATGAAGAAAGCCATCATCACAAGGCACAAACTGAGCAAACCCAACAGCTCGCCGCCCTAACTTCGAGCCAATCCCCCATACATTATAAAAACCAAGATCGACAACAGATAACCCAGCACGCATCATAACACGCAGGCCCCGCATATCACCTTGCGTTTCTGTAAACACAACGCGCTGCGGATCAATCCAAAGAATCTGCCTATAATCAAGATATTCCATATCTATAGAAAATGGAGTCCCAAAAACCCGCGCTTGCGAGTCATAAATCATCATATAGAAATGATAAGGCGCCACGGAATCCTGAAACCCAATGAACACAAAACGCCCATCCGGAGCCAACGCCCAGTGATGGCTAGCGACACCACCCATAGAACAACCAGGGCCAACCGTTCTCACTAACTCAACGGGCGTGTCGCCAGAAACATCGACTTCACAAATGACGAAGCGCCCAACACCACCTTCAAGCTCATACCCGCAGGTGAGAACCGTACGCGCCGTTACACTTCCGCCTTCAATCGTAAGAGGTAAAGCGCCGCCATGAAGATTTGTGTAACCGGATATGGATAATGAAGGATCAATCGCGCCCAACCATTCAGGATTTCCAGTGATGGTTTTAGGAATAACTTCAAAAGATAAATTGGGGATACGGTTTCCAAAATTAGACAGCTCTAATGACTCAAGAACGATATAAGCCATGCCACGATAGGCTGGAACGTTACCGCTCCCACAATAGGACTCCATCAAAGGATCAACATCTTGATCTGACGCGCCCGTATAAACGCTTGCGCTTCCAACAACACCGGATTTCCAAACGCCATTTTGGTAAATGATTTTACTATCCGCCCAAATAGTTTGAATGCCGCCGATCTCCCCAGAACCTAGCGCAACCGCACAATGAATCGAATAAGTATAGCTCGTGCTCGAGGATAAAGAATAACCACCGCCCTTACCTAAACCACCTTCCTCATGTTCGCTCTCAATCAAGTCAGAAGCCCAAATCATGTTACCCGCAACACGCACCCGCCCATAGAGAACAGGAATAGCCAATCCATATTGAGAATCCTGAACAGAAAAACTATCAAGCCGATTATCGCTGCTAGTATCAGCGGTAAGCCCTATTTCCTTGTCTATTTCCTTACCTGCCTGCGCACCAAGATAGCTAAAGACACGCCCGCCTACGCCAGGCATAATCATATTGCCGACCGAACGCCCAACAGAAGAAAGAACAATAGATGCCATAGGTAAAAATAACTCCACTCAGTTATCAGGATTCAGGATTCAGCATTCAGGGAGGATTCCTGTTTGTTTCTCTCCCAATCCTCAACCATATTCATCGTCACGATAGAAATGGTGTAAAAGACTGAAAGAGAAAAGCAAAACCAACCCCCCCTGAATCCTGAATGCTGAATGCTGAATGCTGAATGCTGAATCCTGACTAAAAAACCCTATAAATCCCGACGAGCCGCCGCTTCCAATAATCCCCAATCCCTGTCTCAACAACAGAACCAACAGGCGCAAACGCATGAATAAGGGAAGAAGAAGACGTCGCAATCCCCACATGCTGCGGCTGATTGTCATAACGGAAGAGTAAAATATCGCCCGCGCTAATCTCAGAAACAGCCCTCGCCCCATGCGCTTCAAGAGCCGCCACAAGAGCGCCACCCTCAGGCCTCACACCATAATCTTGGCGATCACAAACAGAAACCCCAACAGCCTTTAAAGAAACAACAACAAGCCCAATACAGTCCAAACCAACCGAAGGCTGTCGCCCTTGATGATGAAACGGCGTACCAATACAAGACCGCGCCGCATCAATAAAACGATCAACATCTTTCATTACGAATTATCCGGATAAAGTAAAAGTTTCCCAAGCCCAGGAAGATGTGGAAAGCCACCATAATTAACGATATTGTTAAATCTCGCCCTGCAAGTTGCAAAACGCTTATCACATCCAGTTGTTACAGAATAAGTATCACCAACTTGAATTTCATAAGGCACAGAAAGCCATAAAGTAAAACAATGAGAATCCAAATCCCATCCATTCACATCTATGCTCACACCTGCATTAAGCCCCGTTAGCCATGTCAGCTTTCCATCATTAAAATAACCGTTATCCTCCATCCGCGATGAATCATAAAATACACGCTTACTGTCAACAGAAGTCACACTGCCCGTTACCGACAGAGAAGCAAGAGCAACGCAACACCGAGAATCCCCTAGATCATACCGACATTCCGGCGTGTAAGATTCTCCTACACGCCGCGAGAGAAGATCAGCGATCCCGCGCAAAGCAACAAAATATTGCCCTTCGACAAAAGAAACTTCACCAAACCATCCACGCCTTAAACGTAAAATGCCTTGTGACAAATCTTTCCAATTACAAACAGAGATATCAATCCGCGCATAATCATAAAGCCCCGCTTCAAGATCATGAAAACTGATCAGATCGCTGGCAAGGATTCCTACAACGTCATAGTCATTTGCCTTAAGATTGCTGTCTTGTTTCAGTTGAGATGATTTATAAGAGCCATCAGCAACATAAATCACATCATCAATGGTAAGATCAGCATCATGCGTCGTAAAAGCGATAATCGTTCCATCGGTGCGCGTGATTTTGATAAGCTCAGCAAGCGTTGTCAGCTCACTTTGCAAATGAGTCGCCAATCCAGAGGATATAGACTTCATCAGACCCTCACTTCAATAATCGGAATTTCAGCTTCTGAAAGCTTCCCGTCAACATAAGAAATCGTCAAAACATCCGTATCAAACCGCACCGGCACATCAAAAAGACAACCCGCTTTGATGATGGCGCCACACGCAGGCGCTTGCGAAAATGTTATGACGCCAGTGCTCGTATCAACGCTCCAGCCAGTTTCATATTCCGTGTCATTGACTCCTATAGATACGGAACCTTCAACAGGTTTCCGTAGAGTCCGCTCATATGTTACCTCGCCAATGCCATAAGTTTTAATAAGCTGAAAAGAATCCTCTACGCCATCACCAACGGCAATAACTTGATCCTCCCAAGATGGAGTATCCACGCCATTAGCCGCTGTTGAACAATCAGCCCAATCCTTAAGACGAAAGCCACGCGCGCGCCCTGCCCGCGCTTGAAAAAATGAAACAAGAATAGCTGCGTCATTAAAAGTCACAACACCGCTTCGCGCATCAAATCGCCGCCGCGCTTGCGCCCATTTCTGGTTGCGCCGCTCAAATCCACTATCAATCGCAACAACTTCCGTACAAAACTGGACTCCGCCTAAAGAACCATATTCAGCCCGCAACGGAAAATCAACTTCATCAAAAGACATAGCCTACCCCAGCTTTTTTTCTTCTTGAAGAAACAGACGCAACCAGACATCTTTTTCTTCAACTTTTTCAATCTTTGTAATCAAAAAATAGCGCGCCCCATAGGCCAGCCTCATACCGGTCACAATTGATGTTTCAAAAGCTCTCACGACAGCGAGATGAGAATAACCCCCATTCGTATAAAGATCCAAAGACCCCCACAGACTTTGAACATTTGACCAATCTCCGTTTACATCCTGAGACTGCAACGTAAACGGAACGCGAAGATCGCCTATACGCATGACCCACCTATTTTAAAAACGCGATATTCTTTGAGAAGAGCCTCCACCGTCATCGGAACACGGGTAATAGATTCATCACGCGCAATAGCCTCACGATTTTCATACCAGTGCAACACAAGTTGTTTAATCGCCAAACGCAAAGGCGCAGGCACATCAGCCGAACTCGAGCCATAACCCACGACATAATCAACAACCATGCCGTTGGCTGCACGTTGCAAAGGAAACCACACGGCGTTGTCCTCAAGAACCGCACGTGACGGCACAGACCCACTTTCCAAAAGAAGATGGGACACATCGAACGAGCTAGCCTCACCACTAGCATTATAGAAAGTCACAGATGTTATTGACTGAAGCGGTCCCGAAGGCAGAATCAAAACACGCCCTTTTGGAAAAACAGATAAAGTACAGCGCCAAGTTTGAGTTATAAAAGCGCGGCCCGTAAAAGCCTCGCACCATTCTCTGGCCCCAGAGATCAGGTCTGTCAAAAGTGCATCATCATTTGCATGAGAAATCCGCGCATAAGCCTTCATATCGGCCAGAGTCACAGGCTCCACGATTGGCGCAGAGAGCAATTGATTGGACATAGAAAATTCCTTGAATCAAAAATCCATATTTTTTATCTCTCTCTTTTATTTAATAAAGTTTCCGTCATGCCAGCGTAGGCTGGCATCCCATTTTTTATTTCTGAAAAAAGAAGATAAAAGAAACATGCCATTAAAGATAAGGGGATTCTCACAAGAATCCCCTTATCAACAAAACCCTAAGCCACAGGCCCCTTATGAGGATCCCCAGCAACAACAGTAGCCGCAGAAGCCACGCCTGTACTTGCACTAGCCACAGTCATCACGACACGCACATAGCGTCGTTGCCCGATATAGCCAATCGTCTGACTGGCATTCGCACCTGTGCTGTCCGAAAGCGCGGTCAGTTCTCCTACAACATCACTTGATAAAACATCGGCATAAGTCACACCATCAACGGAATGCTGCAATTTTGGCGTATGCGTTCCATCCCCATAAGCGCCGAAGGTCACTGTAACAATGGCTGAATCATAACCTCGCAAATCAACCGCAGAACCCGTCGCACTTGCCGTACGCACGGCAGGCACAAGAGACGACGCCACATTTACATTGTGATAAAGATCACGAATAGTCATAAAAACTCTCCTTTAAAAAAATTGATGTTAGGCTGTTGCAAAGCGAAGTAGTTTCAGGGCATCAAAATTAACGACATCACCACCAACGCGTTTGCTGCAACGGAATTTCACGAAAGGCGCCGCCGTATAGGGATCACGCAAAACGCGCATACCGATGCGATCGACAATTGTGTAAGCTTCCTCAAAATTACCGAAAGCAACAGACAAACTACCTGAAGCAATCGCTGGCATGTCTTCAGCCATAATAACGGGGAACCCAAGCAGAGGAGCCGGATTTTCAACCTCCAAACTCGGCTGCCACACATAAGCATCAGAATTGCCGTCTTTTAGTTTACGCACCACATCAACGACAGAACGCGGCATCAGCCATTTCGCTTTTGGCAAATAACCAGCCTTCAATTTATGCATTAATGTGATAAGCGAATCCGCCCCGTCAGTTGAAGAAAAACCAGCATCAGTACCCGTTGCCACATGCTCGATCACGCCCCAATTCCGGCTATCATCAGCTTGCGCGGCTGTGCTGTAACTCAAGAACCCACGAGGCTGCCCTACACCATCACCAGAAATAAAGGCCGCATTTTCACGCCGCGTGAATTTGTTTGCAACACGTCCCACAAGCCATTCTTCAACATTGATAACCGCATCATCAAGCAGCTTTTGCGTGGCTTTAGGTTGCGCATGAAGCTCATGCACAGGAATGCGAATACGTCCAATATCCCCTTGAGACGTATCATCACGACTGCCAAGCTCAGACACCCATTGCGCTTCAGCCTCATCCGTATCACGTAGCATCTCAACGGCTTCCGAAGATACTTGCATGACCGTAGCAATCTGCCGCATTGGACTGGTGTCAAATTGACGCGTAATGATGCGATCCGCCATTTCCGCAGGTGCCATATAACCGCCTTGCTGATCGGCAATAACACTCATTTCCTTAGCGCCCAATTCGGCTACATCATATTCCAGCCCCTTAGCCACATATTCCATAAAGGCTGACTTATATTCGCTGCCTTTCTCCTCATAAGAAGCTCCACCTTTAGATGGACGGGAAAGAGCCGTCTTAACCGAGCTCACTTGATCCTGCAGATCATTCATAACGCGATCCATACGCGCCAGCTTTTCATCATATAAAACATCTGATGACCCTTTGCGCTCGATCTCCCCAAGACGCTGATCGTTTATGTCCTTATACTCTTCAAACGCCTCTGCTAACGTTTCCGTAGCAGATTTCACTTCGTTCATATCAATCATAAAAACTCTCCTTATTTTAAATTAGCTTTTTTCTGTTAGTTTTCTGGCTGTTTTACGAAGACGTCCCACAAGTCTTTTTGTGTCCGCCTGATCATCTTTATTCACAGCCCCCTTTTTCCTCTTTGTCGTTTTTCGCGGCGCCTTGACTGAAGATATGCGCGCCGCATCATTGGCAGGAAAAGTCACCAACGATATTTCGAAAAGATCAACTTCCGTAAGAACACGCGCGCGCCTCTTGTTGTCGATACGAGAAGACACAACGCGATACCCTATTGATAGACCTGTTATAGCTTTCATCTTAAGCAGCTCATAAGCCTCTCGACCTTTTTGGGTACTCAAAGCCAAACGGCCTTGTACAACAAGGCCGTTTTCATCTTCTGCCATAGCCACCCACATGCCTATAGGCATTGTCGGATCATGCATCCAAAGCATAGCTGGCGCTTGCCCCTTTTGACGTAAAGAAGAAAGAGACTTCTCAAACGCCCCTTTTGCGACAATCTCTTTTTGGGAATCTAGATTTCCAAAAACGCTTGCATATCCAACAAAAAGGCCAGAACCATCCAAACTTTCCAAAGTCAATGGCTGATAAATGTGCTTAATTTTCATCATTCAATTCTTTACTCCATACATATAAAACCGCACAAAAAATGAACACGACAAGAGAGTTGCGCTAATCAGCATATGCGCATAAGCGCATATGATAAGAACAGAAAAAACGAAGCTCATCGCTCAACGGATCTTCCCTCAAAACCTCCGCCTATCACATCGCCACCATCTACAGGCTCGTATCCCAAAGCCGCGCGCTTTTCATTGATTGTCAAGAAATCGACCTTCTGCAACTTTTCCCAAAGCACATCCCGCCGCGCTGTCAGAGCACTAATCGCATCCGCGTCATAATCGAGATAAAGCCCCACGCCAAACATAGGTGCCAACCAATGATCCAGCGCCATCGTTGCTTTGGCAAGTAACGGCAGAACCGTTTCTTCATAAAGAGCAAGACGGGCCTCTTGCATGTTGGCGTAGGTCTGCGCCCCTTCGATTCCGATCAATTGTGCAGGCACACCAAACGCAAGCGCAATATCCCGCGCCGCCGCATCGCGACCGGACAACCAGTCCATTTCTTGAGGCGACAAACTCATCTCGCGCCAGTCAAGCCCTCCCTCAAGTATCAAAGGCCTCCCCGCATTCGTCTTCCCCGCAGCAGTCGAGTCAATCTCTTCCCGCAAGCGCGTAACTTGCTCATCGGAAAGACTAGCTGGGCCTTCCTTAGGCGCAAACACCAACGCCCCCGAAGGCCGCGCGCCTTGATTAAGAAGAGCTTGGTTCCATGCTCCTGCCGCATTATGCTGATCGACCGACAGCATCGCTGCTTCAAGAGGAGCCATCCCATACCAGTCATTCAAAGGATGATAGTTTTTGAGATGCAGAATAGCGCTCTGCCCTGTTAAAGGATCCGCCTTCCAACGCGTTGTCTTGCCAGAGACAGAATATTCATACCCTTCCGGCAATCCGCTGTTTCCGGGAATAACCTTCATCCTATCAGGACGTAAAATATAAAGTTCGCTCGGCGCATTTCCAGAAGGAGCGACAGCTTCAACGTAAGCATTCCCAGAGATTTGTAAGTCGATAAAAAGACTCTCCAGAAAAGCATTCCCGCTTTGCGTTGGATTAGGCTGATCGAGAAGATCAAGAATAGGATGAGCCTCAATCTCTCTGTCATTTTCATCATAAAGAACCCATGGAACAGAAGCGGCAGTACTCGCAACAAGAGTTGCACAGCGGTAAGCCACGACATTGCGGCGATAGCCTTCTTCTGCCAAACACTCATAGCGGCGCGGCGTCCATTTAGGCCGCCCGACATGGCTCCACGCCACAATAGGCCCCGCCGCACTTGCTTTCATAGCCACTGGCTTTTTCCATTTGTTGACTAGCTGTTTTAGGTTCATCACATCTTCCATGCTAGAGTTAAAATTCGGGATCGGTGGTCGGGGATCAGGGAAATCTTCCTTCACATTCCTCTCCTATCCCTTCCAAAATTCTCCCGTCATTCCGGAGACCTGCCACTCACTGATTGTACTGGCATTGCAGTAGAAGAAATGGCGTTTCTATCAGTGAGTGGCAGGGAGTCCGGAATCCCATTTTGGTATGTACGGCTCAACACAATCAAAAAAGAAACATAAAATTCAAGAAAACCACGCGAAAAAATCCCCCCTGAATCCAGAATCCAGAATCCTGAATGCTCCTACACCCGCCTCACCCGCGGCTCACACTTCACAAAGCCCGATAGCTCTGTAACCGCCCAAACGAGAGCATCCACACGGTCCGGAGATTTACTGCCAATATAAAGAGGCGCAAACCGCGCCATCTGATCTTCTAAAACTTCCATCGGTGCCACATGCTTCACGCGCCCTTGCTCGTAAAGAGCCGCCACTGGCATCGCCCGCTCCATCTTGCCGCGTAGCGCGCGCACTTCTTTAAAAGCAATTAAAGGATCAGCCTGCCGCAAAAGGCGCTCAACCAAAGCACCACCAGCATTAACCTCCGCCACAATAAGATCAGCATGAAACTCATGATAACAAGCAATCACGCGCCTCGCCCACGCCTCGGGCGAGGTCTGACAAGACCAATCCGCGAGAATATAGATAACACCATCCTCACAAAGCCCCGCCGCGACAATACCCGTTTCATCACTTGTCTTCTTGTCACTAAGCGCTGGATCAACAGCAACGACGACGCGTACGAATTCGCGCCCCCCCAACAGAGCCCGAGCATTTTCTATCATGTCACGCGTCCATAAAGAGCCTTCCGTATCTTCCAACAGCTCCGCTTCGAGCTCCTGCCGCCCCAGCCGCGTCCCCGCATAGCGCCGCTCGAGCTGCGCCAGAACAGCCGGAGCAAGATTATCCCTGTTGTCCATGGTGCGCCCATGAGTCAGAAAAACGTCCTCCTCCACACGCGCTAAAAGTTCGCAAATAATTTCTGTACGGCGCGGAGTCGTTGTCACGATCACGCGCGGATCGTTGCCTAAACGTAAACCAAACCACATCTGATCAAACGCATCCCGAGACGGCCACGCGCCAAGCTCATCACACCACACACGATGATGCTGCGGCCCACGTAAACGCTCTGGCTGATCAGCAGAGTAAATTTTAATGCGGCTTCCATTATAAAGAAGAAGATCGCCTGTGCTGCGCCGCCAGTTTTGAACGCATGAGGAAGGCAAAACGCCAAGAAGACCGCTCTCGCCTTCGATGCATACATCCCGCGCATCGGCATAAGTCGGCGCGATAATACCCACGCGTACGTTGCTGTGCCATAAACAATAGGCCGCAATATCCTCAGCACCAGTCCTAGTCTTTCCCCAGCCTCGCCCCGCTAAGATCAGCCATATTCGCCACGCCCCATAAGGAGTCAGCTGTGCTCCCCTCGCCTTTTTAATCCATTTGGCCCGCGCAATCAGTGCCGCCAATCTTGGCACAGACAATTTCTTCAAGGAGTTTTTGAGCCTCAAGGACAATTGCGGCATGCTCTTCTTCTTGTTGCCGCTTGTCATCCTCCGCTTCATCTCCCTTTTTCATTTTATCCATTAAAGCCTTTGCCGCAGCTACGCGCACCGAGTCACTTTCGCTGCCCGCCATCAGTTCGAGCAACACCTGACGAATACGCGCCTCTACTTCAGCGAAAGGCCACGCTTCTGTTTTGTTTGTTTTTTTATCTTTTTTAGGCAAAGTTGTTTTCAAAGGCTTTTTCTTTTTCGTCTCGTTCACGGGAGCAAAATCCTTATTTATGAGGATTCAGGATTCGGCATTCAGGATTCAGGATTCAGGGAAGCTTCCTGTTTCTTCCTCTCCCAGCCCTTAAAAATTTTTCTGTCATTCCCACGACCTGTCGCGCCGACTTGTCTTGCCGAAGCTCCGAAGGAGCGTAGGCAGAAGCTGCAAAGCAGCGTAGGGGGAAGGCGGAAATCCCATTTTTTCATTTCCGGTTCAACACAACGAAGAAAAAAAGATATAATTCAGAAGAGGTTCATGAAGGAAGTCCCCCTGAATGCTGAATGCCAAATCCTGAATCCTAACTCCAAGACGCACTACGTCGTGGGATTATACATAGCGCACCTCGGACCAAGTGTCAAGGATTATTTTCCTATGATATCATTTTTTATCTATCTTACTAAATCACTACCCCGAATCAACAGGTTATGCTAAGAGGGTTAGACTTATCTTTTTCAAAATGATTCAAACATGGTTAATAAGGTCAACAACGAAGCTCTTACAACTTTGCTGAATACGCAAAATGCGTCTTCACAGAGCAGTTTGTCGACTCTTAAAAACAATCCTGCTGTAGGCCAGTCTATCGTTGCCTCATCTCAGAACGCGGTGAGCACAAAAAACGCGGCCACCACAAACAGCGGAGCCGCGTCTTTAAATACCGCACCTTATGCCAATCAGCTGGCGGATGCACAAAGCAACCCGCCCCCGAGCAACCTACCGCGCGGCAGCCTCGTTGATATCCTCGCGTAGGCCATAAATCTTCACCAAAACCTTCAACCCCGAGCGCAGAAGAAGAGCCTCTTTGCAAGAAGGCACTTCTTCGTAACAAATAGCCGACACAAGAAGATTCCCAAGATGACCTTGGAGGAAACGCATTGCCTGCCGCCAGCGTGCATAAGCCTCTTCTTCTGCATCCGATCGCTCATCCCACCCATTATAGAGAGAAAACGAGGCCCGCACCGGCGCATAGCTAGCGGACAGGCGAGCATTCATCCCCGCCGCATAATAGTCCCGCTTAAAACGCATAGCAGCATCAAGTTGGTTTTTAGAGATAAACCCCGCCAGATAAAGTCGATCTAAAAAATGCTCTTCCAAAGCACGCACAGCCAAAACACCCGCCTCTTGCGTAGGCTCCAGAACACGCCCCGCATGCTGCCACCGCTCTGCTGTTCCATGATCGACATATCGTGAAAGAATGATTTTTTCAGTCTTTTTTCCCATAAACGCCTCCTGCATTGGATGAAATATCCCACATTCATAGCGCCGTTAGGAATATATGTCTATAAAAAAATAAAATAAATGAGAAGCCGGTAAAGAAGAGCCTCACCTGCCCGCAACAACCATCCCAGACAGGAAAGAAACAGCCCGCTCATAGGATTCTGCAGGCAGGTAATGAAGATTAGGAACACCAAAAAAGTCCACAAGATCACGTTCGATCTTAAATTCTGAAGCCCCCGTTTCACGCGCTACAAAGGAAATCATAGCCCGCAAGGCAATACGCTCCTCAAGAGCCACCAACGGAACGTCTTTTTTCAGCAAAAAACCCATCCAGCGCGAAGCACCTTTATGCTTCTCCGAATCAGTCCGAGTTCCCTTTTCAGAAGATTTAGCCTTCAAAGCCGCTAAAGAAGACTCAAATGAGGATTGGGACATAAAAACGACTCCAAAAAGAATAAAAAAAAACAAAGGAAGCATATTGTTATGATTAGTCATATAACCTTGAGATGAAAGTAAGTAAATGCCTTTATTTAGTTGCATCAAGAGGTTAAATAAGTAATACTTGACAGCAAGTTAACCTTATATGCAGTTCTCGGAAGAACACATCCCCGTGCGCCCTATACATACGTGGTACGAAAGTAATCAAACCCTTGAAATGTGGGGCGGAAAAACGTTATGAAGGCAATGTAAAAAGAGGGATTTCAACGAATGACAGTAACACCTGCACAGCTCCGGGCAGCCAGAGGCATGATTGATTGGACCAGATCGAAACTGGCCAAAGCATCTGGAATCTCTGCAGAAACGATCAAGAACATTGAGCACGGCATCTACACCCCTCAAGAAGCAACGATTGATTCCATTGTTGCCGCCTTTGCCGAGCATGATTTAGTGTTCATGGAGAATGAAGGTATTCAGAGGCTCAAAAACAGGGTCCGTGTTTTTTCCGGCAAAAGAGGTCACGCAGATTTTCTTGATCATGTTTATGGCGTTATGGAGAAGAACAGAGGGCAAATCTGCCAGTTCAATTTAAGTGATGCCGCACACCTCCCTTACGCTGGAGATTCAGCCCGCGAACACTTAAAAAGGATGTCATTAGTGGAAGGCTTGCGAGCTCGCGTCCTCGTTCCCGAAGGAGATCGCAGCTTCCCTGCCTCGTACTGTCAATACAGGTGGCTGGATAGACAAGCACAAAAATTGATCCCATACTACATTTACAGTGATTACGTATCCCTTGTTTTAGTAAAAAATGAACAATACATGGAAACTGTTTCAATCCACTCAAAATTATTGGCCGAAAAATACACAGAACAATTTGATTTGTTCTGGGAAACGGCAAAAACACCTAGTCGGGCAGGACAATGAAAATGGCCATTTCAGAACCTTCTTCTCAACGACTTTGCGCAGGAATCTTTTCTGTCGATGGTGGAGATTGCCTCCACAAAGTCGCGCTGGAAAAAGCGCTCCAACAACATCTTGGAGAAGAAGCAGAACATCACGGCGCACCATTCGACAAGAACGCATTCAAAACTGTTCTTGGATGTATTGAGAATCAAGTCGCTCACGCCTATGTTATCCTCGTAGAGATAATGGGTAGTCGCGATCTAGCAGGAAGCACTGTTGAATTCCCTAGCGTTATTACAGAATGGAATCCAAGGGGCAAAAGCTTCGCCTACTATCCAGCGGTTTATGGAGAAGATATCGTTATCTCTGGTGGCATTTCAGAAGATTTTAGAAAATTCAGCGGCAATCAAGGTCTTGGCACGTATTTTGTGCGGGAGAAATACTTGGAATCCATCCGCAACAGAAAAGGAGTATTTCCTGCAACAATGCCTCCTTACGGAATGATCTTGGAGTATGGAAAAAACAATGATTGTATTAAAGGGCTTCTCAGTAAGTTTGGCGCACAGTTTGACCCCGAACAGAACAACGCCGTTCTAAGGTTTCCGGACTCGGTCTGTCCTCGCAACACAAAAAACTGTGTTACGGCAATGGTCACTGCTCTTGGCGAAAAAAGAGGGCTTGCCATTGTTGCACAACCTCATATTTTTGCTGTCACCACTCTCGACAAGCAAAACCAAACAAGATTGTCTGCAACTTTTACGAGAACGATATCCACCTTCTCTGGCAACCCTATCATACGCGTTCAAATGACCAGCAGCCAGAACCTAGACGACACGAATAAAAATTGGGTGCGCAAATCTATTCTTTCTATTTTGGATGCGGCAAAACGTGAAGTCGAAACACGGGATTGGTACCCTTGGACCCCACGAATAACGAGCAAAGCGGATTTCTTACAACGTTTAATGATCCACGCAAAAGATGAACCCCTTATTGTCAATACGCTAAGAGAGATGGGCGCCGTAACAAGAAAACTGGGCACTCATGATATGATGCCAATGGTGATCAATTTCAAAGACATGCCAGACAGAATGATACCGGAAAAACCAACCTCAGTGCCTTATACAATTGTCCGAAATGACTATAGATACAGCACACAACACGGCAGCTTCTTCCGCGACAACGGCCTAAAACCTGTAATGTGCGCCAACCTCTAACACACCTCGAGCTGGCTGACGCGGAGATCATTGCCGGGCGTAGAAACAAAGGTGAGCTCAGCCCCTTCAGCCAGAGTCCCTTTGGCTACGAGAGGAAAACAGAATTCCATAGATTCTTGGCTTGCGCCTGAGAGGTCTCCCAAAGTCAGCTCGACCTTGACCACACGCGCAAAGCCCTCTTCCT
>JBFXDW010000042.1:0-15872 GCA_050180745.1 Bdellovibrionales bacterium
TATGATGTCGATGACAAAAGCACAAAAACAAGCATTAATTGCGGATCATGCTCGTGAAAAGGGCGATACGGGGTCTCCCGAAGTTCAAATCGCGATTATGACTCGCCGGATCAATGATTTGACGAGCGACCATTTTTCTTCGCACAAGAAAGACCATCACTCGCGGCGCGGGTTGTTGAAGATGGTTGGTACGCGTCGTAGTTTGCTTAAATATCTCAAGCAAAAAGACCTAGCTCGTTATGAAGCATTGATCGCTAAACTGGGTCTGCGGAAGTAAGGAAAAAGGAAATGGGATCCCAGCCTACGCTGGGATGACGGGTAGGATTAAAGGAAAGTTCCTTTCAAAAACTCCGTCATGCCAGCTCAGGCTGGCATTCCATCTTGTTAAAAACAGACTGGAAATAGGTTCGGTCTTGGTTGGAAGTGGAATATTATTTGTCTGTTGGTATGTTAGAGATAAAAGACAGTATAGACGATCAAGACGAAACATTTCTTGAGACGGCATTAAAACAGTATGCCGAATTGCATTCTTGCCCTCCCTATAAAGAGACTCCCTTATCTATTATCAAGCGTGATTCAAACGGACATCTTGTTGCTGGTTTGACAGCACAGACTGTTTGGAATTGGCTTTATATTGATATGCTTTGGGTTGATGAGGCTTTGCGCGGACAAGGCATAGGGTCTGTGCTTGTCGCGGCGGCTGAGAAAGAGGCTTTGGCGCGTGGTTGTCATTCTGCTTATTTGTGGACGCAGAGCTATGAGGGGCCAGATTTTTATCCCAAACTTGGATATGAGAAATTTGTTGTGAACCAAGACTTTCCAGTCGGGTTCCAACGTATAGGATTCATGAAGCGACTAGCAACATGAAGGCCGCAAGCCATGGGGGCTTGGCGGGACGTCACTAAAAAAAGGAAAGACGGAAAAACTATGTTTACAGTTTATCGTAAAGAAATGGAGTGGGGCGGTAAAACGCTGACACTCGAAACAGGAAAAATCGCGCGCCAAGCTGATGGAGCTGTGATGGTAACGATGGGCGGCACGTCCGTCTTGTGTACCGTTGTGGGCGCTAGAAAAGCTAAAGAAGGTCAAGATTTCTTCCCACTGACCGTGAATTATCAAGAAAAATATTTTGCGACGGGCCGCATTCCAGGGGGCTTTTTTCGTCGCGAGGGACGGCCTACGGAGACAGAGACGCTGATCAGCCGTTTGATTGATCGACCGATCCGTCCGCTCTTCCCCGAAGGGTACCTCTGTGAAACGCAAGTGATTGCCACAGTTCTCAGCCACGACATGGAAAACAATCCTGATATCGTTGCGTTGATTGGTTGTTCGGCTGCTCTGACGATTTCTGGGATTCCGTTCCTTGGGCCAATCGCTGGTGCACGCGTAGGCTATATTGACGGGCAATATGTACTGAACCCGACCATTGATCAGCTTGAAACCAGTGCTCTTGATCTCGTTGTTGCGGGCACGCAAGAAGGCGTGCTGATGGTTGAATCTGAAGCGAAAGAGCTTTCCGAAGAAATTATGCTTGGTGCCGTTACTTTCGGGCATGAGCAAATGCAAAGCGTAATCAATTTGATTATTGAACTTGCGGAAAGCGCGGCCAAAGAGCCTCGTGATTTGGCGCCAGCACCTTATGATCGCGATGCCTTGATCCAAAAACTTTCTGGTATTATCGGCGATGATCTGAAAGCTGCTTATGATGATACGGCCAAGGTAACGCGTTATGCTAAGCTTGATGCGTTGAAAGAAAAAGCTTTAGCAGCGTTGGCTGAAGATGAAAGTGCTGAAGCTGGGTTTGTTTTGGACGCAATCGAGCATATGAAATATACGCATGTGCGGGCACGTGTTTTGGATACAGGGATTCGGATTGATGGGCGCGACACCAAGACTATTCGTCCTATTGTTCCAGAAGTAGGCATTCTTGACCGCACACATGGTTCAGCGCTGTTTACGCGTGGTGAGACACAAGCGCTTGTTGTGACAACGTTGGGCACAGGGCAGGATGAGCAAATTGTGGACTCGTTGACGGGTGAGTATCGCGAGCATTTCATGCTGCATTATAACTTCCCTCCCTACTCGGTTGGTGAAGCTCGCCGTATGGGCGGCCCAGGTCGTCGTGAGATCGGTCATGGCAAACTTGCATGGCGGGCTATACATCCGCTTATGCCAAGCAAAGAGTCTTTCCCTTACACGGTACGTGTGGTTTCTGAGATCACAGAGTCCAATGGTTCGTCGTCTATGGCAACCGTATGCGGAACTTCGTTGGCGCTGATGGATGCGGGCGTTCCTATGGGACGGCCTGTAGCGGGTATTGCCATGGGGCTTATCAAGGAAGATCGCGGGTTTGCGGTTTTGTCTGATATCTTGGGTGACGAAGATCATCTTGGCGATATGGACTTTAAGGTTGCAGGTACCGATCAAGGTGTGACAGCGCTTCAAATGGATATCAAGATTACCTCGATCACAAAAGAGATCATGGAAATTGCACTTGGCCAAGCCAAAGATGGGCGGATGCATATTCTTGGTGAAATGAGCAAAGCTCTGACGGGTGCTCGTGATGGTGTGAGTGCCAATGCGCCGCGCATTACGACAATGACGGTGCCTAAAGATAAAATCCGTGATGTTATTGGCAGTGGTGGCAAGGTCATTCGTGAGATCTGCGAAGTGACGGGTGCGAAGGTCGATATCGAAGATGATGGTACGATCAAGGTTGCAGCTGTTGATGAGAGCGCCGCCAAGGCAGCCATTGATTGGATCAAGGGCATTGTGGCTGAACCTGAGGTTGGCGTGATTTACCAAGGAAAAATTGTCAAAATCGTTGATTTTGGGGCGTTTGTGAACTTCCTTGGGGCACGTGACGGTCTAGTTCATGTCTCGGAAATCAAGCCTGAGAGAATCAACAAGGTCAGCGATGTTCTTGAAGAAGGGCAGTCTGTTTACGTGAAGGTTCTAGGTATTGACGATCGCGGCAAAGTTAAACTGTCGATGAAATCCGTTGACCAAGATTCTGGCGAAGAAATCGCTGGATGAGGGCTAACGAATAAAAAGTGAACTGAGGGACCGAAGAATGTACTCTTCGGTCCCTTTTTTTGTTCTCCTAAACCCTGTCTTCTCCATAAATTTCCTCTCGTAGATGACTGATGGCATCTTTGGCGTGCTCGGAAGAGAGTTCGAGCTTATAAAGCGCATAAGTGGCCATGCCAAAGCCTATTTCCCGCTCGCCCATGACGGCAAAGCCTACGCCTAGCTTGTTCATAGCTCTTGCGTCCTTGTCGCTGTGTGTGCGGACAACAATGTCTATTTCTGGATTTTGTTTGAGTGCTTGCCGTACGATTTGGCGTGAGTCGTTCATCTCGCGTACAGTAATAATAGCCATCTTTGCGCGGCTTGGTTCTGCGGCACTTAGAACTGTTTCGCGGGAAGCGTCTCCAAAAATGACATTGTGGCCTTCACGGCGGAGCTTATCGACACGTGTGCGATCTGATTCAATAATGATATATGTTGCGCCTTGTGCTTTCAGGGCTGCGGTGATGATAGAGCCGACACGGCCATGGCCAATAAGGATGACATGATTCTGAAGCATAACTTCGTCGGGCAGAGTCTTTTCAACGCGATGATCACGCCACTTTGCCAAAAGAGGCGTTTTGGCAGCCCAATTTACGGTTTTTATGACAAGAGTTAGAATCAGTGGGTTGATAAGAATGGAAACGAAGGCGACAGCCATGATAAGGTCTCGTTCTCCTGCGCCATAGATTCCGTCTTTAAATCCAATCTCGCTGAGCACAAAGGAAAACTCTCCAATTTGTGCGAAGGCGCCACCAACTAGCCCTGCTGCACGAAGCGGCATGCCCATGTAAATTAAAAGAGCAAAGGTCAAAAGGCCTGTGCCTAGAATGACCGTGGCTAGTAAGACTCCAATTTCTAGAGGCATGTGCATAATAATTGTGGGATCAAACAGCATGCCCACAGACACAAAGAACAGGATTGTAAAGACCTGCTGCATAGAGACGGCTTCGGAAGCGGCATGGTGATTAAGATCGCTCTCGCCGATGACGACGCCTGCAAAAAAAGCTCCCATAGCCAAAGACACGCCGAAGATTTCAGATGATCCATAGGCAATGCCCAAAGCCATAACAATAACAGCCAATGTAAAGAGTTCGCGCGAGCCGATGCGAGCGACATAGCGTAATGTTGCAGGGATAAAGCGACGGCCAATCACAATCATCACGGCAGCAAACCCTGCAATTTGAAGAAGCGTGCGGCCAAGCGCGTTTAAAAGATGATGAGCATCCAAATTTTCTGCTTTACCGAGGACAGGCATAAGAACAAGTGCAATGATGACGATAATGTCCTGAACGACAAGCCAGCCAAGCGCGACATGTCCGGCAAGAGATGCTGATTGTTTGTGCTCTTCTAAAATGCGCGTGACAACGGCGGTGCTGGCAATGGCAAGAGAAAGCCCAATGACCGAACCAGCCGCCCAGCTTGATCCCATGATTATGTGGCAAAGAATGGCTCCCGCAATCGTTGTCAGAGAGACTTGGATGAGCGCTCCAGGGAGCGCAATGCGACGGACAGATAAAAGATCAGAGAAAGAAAAATGAAGACCGATATTGAAGAGGAGAAGGGCGACACCAATTTCAGCCAGTTCAGAAGCAATAGCTTGGTTAGCTACAAAACCCGGTGTGAAGGGGCCGATCATGACTCCGGCCAAAATATAACCTAGCAAAGGTGGAAGTTTAAGGCTTCTCAACGTTAGTCCGCCTGCAAAAGCAGCGACAAGGCTTATCACGAGCGTTGATATGAGACCGAGTTGGTGGATGTCTTGCATGGTGAGATTGGTGAGGCTGGAATTTCCTTTTTCCTATAAAAAAATCCGGCGAAAGAATAGCGCAAAAAGGCTTTCCTCTCACCGGATTTTCTAAGGTCCAATAGGACAATCTTACGAGAATTATTCTCCCGTCGTCAGATTGTCAGAAACCTTTCCGAACACAGCTGAAAGCTTTGGTCCTAGAAGCGCAAGTACGCCTACGATTGCAACAGCAATTAATGAAGCAATCAGACCGTACTCAATAGCTGTTGCACCATCTTCTTCTTTTAAAAAACGGGTGAGCATTTATTCTCTCCTTAAGTTTGTCATCAGGAAGTCTTTCATTCCATGGTAGGGACTAACGTTATCGCAAGCTTTTTAATAAAAGATGAACAAAACCTAAGTAAAAACAGGGTGAATTTGTGTGTGGTTTTGTGAAGTCGTTTTTTAACAATGGGTTAGGGTTGTTTCTTTGGTGAAATAAAGTTTTAAATAAGGCAAAAAAAGCTTCTTTTCTACATAATTTGGTCATTTCTATCCTTTTTAATGAGGCCTTCCTTTCCACTTTTCTTAAAAGAGGTACAAAATATGAAAAAACAATCCACATCACTTCTTGCGTTTTGTTTGTTAACGTTGCTGGCTGTATCACCTGCTTTTGCTCAAGGCGGCGGCATGATGCAACAACCGCGGCCTGTAAGTGAGGCAGAAAAGACCATGCATGAGGCTATGCTCAAAGTTCGTCGAGACCATAAAGCCCTTTTTGCGAGCATGATCGAAAAAAAGAAAGAGTTGCATCTTATCGTGAAGGCCCCCAAATTTGACAGGCATGCCTTTTTAGCAAAACATAAAGAGATTGATGATATCAAAACTCAAATGCATCTGGAGCAGTTAAAGGCTCAGGCTGATATCTTGGGGACCATGTCTGCTGAGCAACGTGCGACGTTGCGGATGGCTCAGGGGAGAAAAGGGCCGCATAAACCAGGAAAGCATCAGAATATGGGGAATAGAGAGTAAGCTCTATCTCTCTTTCTCTTGAGTAAGGAAATATCCCGTGGACAGTGTGTTTCGTCAAAAACGGAGTCTTCGTGCCGAGCTTCGCAGCCAAAGGCGTGAGGCAGCCGCAGCTAACCCTGAAGCAGCGCATGTGTTACGGGATATTTTCCTAGATACTATATCTCTTCCTAAGAGTTGTCTTGTAGGCGCTTATATAGCGCAAGGAAGTGAGATGAATCCCGCGCCTTTAGTCAAGGCATTACAAGATCAAGGCTATGCAATAGCGCTCCCTTTCATTATGGAAAATTCAGGCGATCTTCATTTTCGTGCCTATCAAAAAGGAGATGCTCTTGAGGCTGGAGGGCCTTTTGAAATTCCTCAACCTCGTACTGAAGCGGTACTTGTTGTGCCAGACGTTTTTTTTGTGCCCCTTTTGGGTTTTGATGCCAAGGGAAATCGTCTAGGGCAGGGACGAGGCTATTATGATCATTATTTTGAGATAATGCGTTCAAAAAAGATGCTGATTGCTATAGGGTTAGCTTATGAAGCACAAAGGCGAGATTTTATTCCTCATACAGAACATGATCAGCCTTTAGATGCCATTGTCACGGAGACAAGGGTCATTGATCCATTTGTTGCAAGACAAGCTTGATCTTCTGAATTGTGGGCACCAAATCTTCCATATGGTGCATGTGATCTTTTGTTCGGCAGCATAAAGTTGCTTGATGGACGAGGATATGAAGGCATTTTTGTATCTCGGTAAAGCTCCACGCGCCTATAAAATCAAAATAATTTCTATGTGATGGAATAAGATCTGCACAAGCAATGGCTGCTTCATTGACAACGCGCTCGCATAAAATCGCTAATGTTGCTTGTAAGGATTGCTGGGGCGCGAGTATTGCCAGATTTTTCGTTTCATATTTGATCAGACAAAAATCATGCATTAAATCAAGTGAGTTTAAAAGTGTAGCGACAGAGCGTTTTGCGGTGTCCCAGTCACGTCCTTGGTGTAGAGCTTGTGTGGTCATGAGATGATCTTAGGGGGTTTTTCTCTCTAGGTAAATAGCATGAGGGGGCTCAGATGTGTTCTGAGTTTAGGGTCATTGGTTCTTTATTTCCTCTAGCTCTAGCCAGCGGGCGACTTTGTTGTCCAGTTCCTCGCGTGCGGTGGCAAGGCGGATAGAAAGTGAGGAAAAAGTCGTCTGATCTCTTTCATAAAGAGAGACATCAGACAGGCGCGACTCAATCAGCTTAATCTCATCTTCTACTCTTGTGACTTCAGCAGGTAGATGGTCGAGCTCATACTGCAGTTTATAAGAGAGAGATTTATCTTTTTTGGCGCGAGGCTTTTGTTCGGGGTCGTTTTTCTTTGGAGATGTTTGTAAGGGTGCCTCTTCTGCTGCTGCTTTGCGGGCGCGTAAGTAATCCTGATAGCCGCCGATAACACCCAAAATTTCTCCGTTTCCTTCGAAGGCCAGAATCCGGCTGACGGTTTGATCTAAGAAATCGCGGTCATGGCTGACGATAATAAGAGTTCCTTGAT
Source organism: Bdellovibrionales bacterium (assembly GCA_050180745.1). Classification (GTDB taxonomy): domain Bacteria; phylum Pseudomonadota; class Alphaproteobacteria; order UBA9219; family UBA9219; genus JBFXDW01. Next base: position 7,353 of record JBFXDW010000042.1, read on the forward strand.
AGGCCGCCAGAATATCTTCGAGCCTGTCGAGCGTTTCCATATCAAGATCGTTTGTTGGTTCGTCAAGAATAAGAAAATCTCCTGGGTTCGCTAGAATGCGCGCCAGCAGGAGCCGGTTTTTTTGGCCGCCGGAAAGAGTCGAAACGGGGTCTTTGACCCGTTTGGGGTCAAAGAGAAAATCTTTTAAATAGCCGCATACATGCCGCATTTTGCCGCGCACATTGATATAGTCGCTTCCGCTTGGGATTAAATTCTGTTGTATGGATAGTTTCGGCTTAAGCGCCTCTCTGTTTTGATCAAAGATAGAAAGGGATATGTTTTTAGCCCGTTTAATTGTGCCTTCGTCTTGTTTGATTTCACCAGTTAAGAGTTTAAGGAAGGTCGTTTTGCCTGCGCCGTTTTTACCTAGGATGCCAATGCGATCGCCCCTTCGGATGCGTAAGGAGAATTTGTCCATAATGACTTTGTCATCAAAAGATTTTGAGACATGATAAAATTCGGCGATATTGCGCGCAGAGGCTTCCTCGCCTTTCGTCTCGGGAAGGTCGATTTTTGCCAGCATCTTAGAGAGCGCGTTCTTGTCTGCGCGAAGGCGATCCCTTTCCTCTTTCATCTTTTTTAATCGCCCGACATTGCGCTTGCCTCTGGCTTTGATGCCGCGGCTGGCGTAAGCGACTTCCATGTCGAGCATTTTTTGGCGGTTGTGAAGGGTCCGCTCTTCTTGCTCCAGAAGGTTAACAGACCATTCCTCAAAATATTTAAAGCCCTTGGGGCAGATTCGTAAACTACCGCGATCAAGCCAGAAGACTTTGTCAGAGATAGCGGATAAAAACGCACGATCATGGCTGACGCATAAAAGGGCGCCTCTATATTGGGCCAAATAACCTTCGAGCCATTCGATCACATCAAGATCAAGATGGTTCGTGGGTTCGTCCAAAAGCAGGATATCGGGCTCTTCCACGAGTGCGCGGGCGAGAGATACGCGCCGCTTTTGACCTCCTGATAACGTCTCCATATTATCATGGATATTAAGTTGCAAGGGTTCGACGATGCGCTCAATTTTATATTGGTGTGTTTCTTGTTGGCTCTCTTTAGATAATTCCTGAAAGACAAAATCATAGACCGTTTGGCCTTCTTTAATGTCAATGTCCTGTTGCAGGTAGCCGATCCTTAGTCCTTGGAGCTGCCAACGCTCGCCCTCATCAAGGTCCCTTTTGCCGGTGATCATATTCATCAGCGTTGTTTTACCGGCCCCATTTTGGCCAATCAGGCAGATTTTATCACCCCCTTGTATGTTGAAAGACAGGTTCTGGAAAAGAGGCCTTTCCCCATATGTAATTGAGGCTTCTTGAATGGATAAAAGGAGTGTTTTGGCCATAAAATCAATACTTTCTTATGAGAGCCTGTTCATAATCTAGATTCCGGCGTTGGCTTTTTGCCCGTTTTCTGCGGTTCGCTGCGCACGTACCCTAATGTACGCTTACGCTGCGATTCTCGAAAACGAACAAAAATCCTTAGCCGGAACAAGATTCTGAGCAGGCTCTTTGAAATTTTATAGTTTTCAGCCTTCTACACCAAAACTTGTGTTGATTAAACATTAATCAATTACCTGTAGGATGTCAGGTTAACGGCTTATTTTTACGAGATATATGATGACGAATGCCTATCTCAAACCGATGCTTGATCCGGGGTCTCCTCGTGTTTTCAATTGCTGTGTTATGACGCAAAAGCTTTTGAAAAAAGATCCGGGAACGCAACTTTTCTTCAAAAACCGTCAACTTAATAATATTTTGTTGATCAAGGATACAATTCCCGAGAATGAGCGCGTGGCCTGTATGCCTTCAGTGGGTACGAAACTCTATATTCCTTTCAACGAAGCCGATTTTTATGAAGGAGGGCGGACCCTTTTCCTTCATGATAAGGGCATAAAAAACACGATGTTAGCGCATTATGGAGAAAGCGCACTGGATAGTGTACTCCTTGAAGAAGATTTCAAGATGATGCGTATACTAGGAGGTCTGCCTTCTTTGGACCCGTTCCTGATGAAGGACGTTTTTCGTCGTGAGAACATTAAAGTGAATGAGGTTTATTTTGAGGTTAGCGAAGAGGCGTGGCGAGAAATTGAATTGTTCATGCTTCAGCGTTTTGAGCCTCTGGTTCGTGCGGCTTTTCCGGATGCGGAAGGTACGGATGAGAAAGCGCGCACCCTCATTGATAAGATGTGGGAGGGGCGTGATCTTGAGGCGTTGAAGCCGCTGATCATGGGCTTTCGGTTACCTCAGGAAAAGGCGCTGGATATTTTCGCCTCGTGGCGTGGTATCGTTTACTATTCCTATCAATATTACAACAGCCAGTCGAAATTTGTTTCTCTTATCCAGTGGCTTACGGAAGTTGATCATCCTTATACGGGTGTGCCGTCGGCGGAGAATAAGGCGCTACAGACGAGTTTAAAAAATATTCGGGATCATTTGCGGCAGGAGTGGCAAACGATCGAGCGGTTAGTGCGTGAATATGAAAACAGCTATGACAAGATGTTCAAAGAGAAATCGAGTTCGACTGAATTTTTGAGCTTTCTTAAGAATAGTAGTGAAACTTACTGGACTTTGGGGAACAGTCTTGGCAAAACCAATCACGCGATTTATTGCTGGGATACAATGACTTCTCGTTTTGAGAACAGGGCGTTGCCGTGGGATCGTTTGCAAGGCGTTGTAGGCGTTTTAGAATCGGTTTTCAAAAAAGAGAATAATGCAGCAAAAGCTTCCGCGTGGACGTAGATTTGCGTCATCATTCAAGCTTCTTTAGATAATTATTCCATATGCATCATCTTTTCTGATTGCGGATAGGCTATTTATACGGGGTTGGCCATAACATTAAGCTGACGCTGTGATCCCTGCAAACAAGCAAGAATTCTTAGCCGGAACAAGATTTCCAACAGTTTCTAACTGTTGCTGAAAATACACACATTCTTTGTCAGCAAGAGTTTGGGAAAAACGTTCTTGTAGGGAAGAGTCGCCTCTACTAAGATTTAAAACGATTCGTTTTGGCTTAGATAGAAGGCATTAAAATGCAAGGTAAGCCCCTTATGTCTTTGGCGCGGTCTTGTGGCGCTGTTTCTTTTGTTGTGTTGATGGCGGTCGGAGCACCAGCTGAGGCGGCGTTCCAGTGGGTGCCGACAGATGGTGCTGCACCTGCTGTTATTCAAGGGCGTGTGACCGCGGCATCTCCTCCGCCTGTGGTTGTCCAGTCTTCTTCTCCGTTCTCTTCTTATCCATTAGATCCTACTGTGATCGAAGCGGCGAAGGGGCAGGCGGCATCAAATGATGATTTGGTTTTGGGCTTTGCTGATAGTGTGCCGCTTCCTGTGGCGTTACAGCAGATTGTTCCTAAAGATACACGTGTTTCTATAGCGTCCGATGTGCCTCGGAATAAGTTGGTTTCGTGGCAAGGTGGTGATACGTGGCGACGCGTACTACAAGACATGCTCGTTAACGCTGGATTGGAAATGCAGGAAAGCGCTGGCGTTGTTCATGTCGCGGCAATAGCGAATAGTCAGACGTCCCTTTCTTTCCTTAAAGAGCCTTACCCCGTTCCGGTGGAGGGAACTATTCCTCTGTCAGGTGGTGTAGAAAAAGCTGCTGATGTGCAAATGGCTGCGCCGCGCGTTGATGTTTCGGCTGGTCCGATCAGTTTAACGTCCTCTTCAGAGAGTGGGTTGTCTTCCAGAGTTGATTCGGCGCGTCGTTCTCAGATGGAGGGTGTCTCTGAAGTCAACACGATTATGCCAAGTATGGCACCTGTTGCATTGACCTCTCCGGTTGGAGGTGTGGTTGCTAATGAATGGGTGGCCCAAAAGGGGCGGATGCTTCGTGAGGTTTTGGAGACTTGGGCAGAGCAGGCTAATGTAGATCTGAGCTGGCAGGCTGAATATGATTACCCAATTCAAGCAACGCTTGTTTCGTTTGGTTCTTTCGAGAAGGCCGTGCGGCAGCTCTTGGTCGGATTCCAGGGTGCGGAGCCTCAGCCATATGGCAATCTGTATCGTAATGAGAAGATTGGGCAGATGGTTCTGGTTGTGCGGGTTCGTGGTAACAAAAGCGTATTTTAAAAGGCAGGAAAGCTCATGATGTATAAGCACTTAGTCCTCTTTGTGATGCTGGCTGTCTCGTTGGCGGGATGTCACAACGAAAAAAACCGTAACATATTGGATCAACGGACTGATCAGGCTATTCGTATGGGGGAAGTTGCACAGGCTCCTGGTCCTGCGAAAAGCTATGATCCTTTGGTTGTTTTGGATGAGGTCTGGGCTGGTAATAGTGCGGTTAAGTTGCATACAGGATTGCCGTTACCTCGTCGTGTAGAGGGGCCTCGGGGTGTGACCTTGGTTTCTGCTGATGATATGACAATTAATGAGCTGGCAGCTGCATTAAGTGGGCAAACAGGCGTTCCTGTGCGTGTTGATGATTTTTCTCTGAGCAATCGCGGTTCTTCTTCGCAGAAGAAGGGGGCTGGTGGTGACAAGATGATGGTGGCCTATGAGGGTCCCATGTCGGGACTGTTGACACGGATTGCTGGAAACTTTGGTTTGATATGGCATTACAATGGGACGTCTGTTGAGTTGTCCCGTTATATTACGCGTGTCTTTACCGTTCAGGCATTGCCTGGTGAGCTGTCTATTAAGGATGGCGTGGGGGATGTTAAAGATAGTGGCTCTTCGTCCTCTTCGGCTTCGGCAGGTGGTAGCTATAGTGCTTCTTCTAGCAGTTCTCTCAAGCAATCTTCTGAAATGGAAGTTGAGATGAAGGTCTGGGATGAATTAGCTGCGACTGTGCGGGCAATCATAGGGTCGGATGGTAAGGCTGTTATTTCTCCGTCAAGTGGTACTGTGACCGTAACAGCAACGCCATCTGTGATGGAAACTGTAGCGGCCTTCATTAAGGAAGAGAATGAGCGTTTGTCTCATCAGATTGCGATCAATGTTGAAATCTATTCGGTGACTATAGAAGACACAGATAATGTTGATGTTTCTCTTTCGACAGCATTTTCGCGGTTGGGCGATCTGAAGTTTAATGTTGAGAGCGCAACCGGTACGGCTTCTGAAGCTGTTCAAGGAACGATGGGGACAATGTCTTTAGCGATCCTGAATGGAGGAGCAGAGCGGGTCAGTTCGGTCTTTAAGGCTCTATCTTATGTTGGGGATACGACACGCGTTGCGCAGTTCCCTCTGACGACATTAAATAACCGGCCTGTGGCACGACGGATTGGTCGTGATCGGACGTATGTTGCTTCGATTTCAAATGATACTTCTACTGAGAGTAGCTATAGCTCAAGTACTGTGGAGCCTGGAACTGTTCGTGAAGGTTTCTCGTTGCAGTTGACGCCGCGTCTTCTGGAAGATGGTCGTATCATGATGCAATATTCTTTGTCTTTGACAGATATTGTGGATATTTCAACCTTTGATACAGGGTCAGCTGGTACGATTGAACTACCGGAAACTTCTAGTCGTGTGTTTGTTCAACAAACCATGTTGCGTAGCGGATCAACGCTTGTAATCGGTGGGTATGACGATGAGAAGACCACGCAATCGTCTCAAGGGGTTGGGAGTCCGTATAACTACTTCCTAGGGGGTGGTTCGACAAATAGCAAGTCTCGTTCAATGCTCTTTATTGCGATCACGCCTCAGGTTCTTGATGTCCTGCCGACGGAGCAGCTCTAATGTCAACAGGTGTTATTTCGGTCGGCCGCAGGAAATATGCGGTTGGGCTTTACTGGGAAAACTCGCCAAGTGGACATGTGGCACAGGCGGCTAAGGAGGCTGCTGCGCAGTCGACGACACCGGTTGAGTTTTTCGTAACACGGCCTGGTAATGAGCAGGGACGCGTGCCTCAGTTTGGCTTAGGTGCTTCTTATTCAGGTTTTCGCTCGGGCATGCCTTCTCTGGCAGGGTGTTTGGCCTTGCAACAACCGGGGTCTTGGATAGGGGCCTTTTCTTGTGATGAGGGTTATGCTGTCATCATTGTTCGTGATGATCTGATTGTGCCTGATGGTGATTTGTTTTTCGAGACTGAAGATGAGGCCCGAGATCGTTTTCTAGCTGAGGTTGCAATCGGGGGATTTCAACGTATTTTTGCGCCTGAGTTGTGGGCTCTTCCTGATACAGACTCCCTGCCATTAACGCTGGTTCTTGATGATAATGCGAGTGTTCGCTTGCGTGCGGTTGCCTTGTCTGGGCGCGCGAAGTTGGGTTTATTTGTTGGGAGTTTGCTTCTTATCGTTGCTGTAGGTGTTGGTTTTTATACGCAGGCAGAAAATGAGCGGAAAGAGGTTGAGCTTCGGTCTCGTATGGCTGCGATTGAATCCGCGCGGCGTGCGGCTCAGAATATGGTTCCTGGGATGAATAAGCCTGTTTATCCACCACCAGAGAGACGATGGGAGAAAATCCCTAAGCCTATGGATGTTGTGGATGCTTGTCTGAAAGCGATGGACGATGTGCCTGCGGTTTTATCAGGGTGGCGTTTGTCCGGTGTTCGTTGTGATGACAATGCATTAAGTGTGAGTTGGTCACGTAGCAGCGGGTTTGCTTCTACGCCTCTGGGGGCGAGTGTTGTTGATAATGCTGATGTTGCTACGCGTGTGATCACATGGGAAAAGTTGCCACCGCGTGGTGAAGAGTTTTTGTTGGATCAGACTGAGGTTACGCAGCGTTATCTGACACAGAATTGGCCGGGGACAATTAAAAGCGCACCGAATGATCCTCCTCCGCCTCCGCCTGCTAACTTTCATGGTGAATGGGATCCTCCGGCGCCGCCGTGGGTTAAGCGTTCCTTTACGCTTAACGTGCCAGTATTGCCTTGGATCATACCAACCATGTTGGGGAATTTCCCGGGTGTTGTGATTAAAAGTATGACGCGGAGCTCTGTGGAAACAGGCTGGACTATTGAGGGAGAAATTTATGAAAATCGCCGCTAAGGTTTTATTACCTGTTTTTGTTGCGTTATTCAGTGTGTCTAGTGTATCTGCGCAGGCGGCTGAGAAAAAGGCAAAAACGACGATGCCTTTGGCTGATGTCGGAGCTGATATTGAGGTGCCAACATCTGTGCAGGATGTTATGGATAAGCTTGCTGAAGCATCCGGAGATATGACTGTTGAGGATTTGAATGAGGCACGTGCGGCTGCAGTGAAGCTTGAAATGCTTTTAGATATTGAGCAGAAGCTTACCGATCTGACAAAGGTTCGCAAAGCGCGTGATGAGATCAAGACAGGGGGGATGTCTTCTTTGGCTAACGCATTGCCTCCAGAGGCGTTTATAGCACCTCTCAATGGGGCTTCTATACCTGCTTATATTCCACCTGTAGTAAGCAGTCCTCCTGTTTCATCTCCGCCGCCGGTAAAAGTTGATCAAGGACCTCGTAAGGTCGATATTTTGCGCATTTCGGGTATTGCTGGTCAGTATGTTGCGGCATACAAGTTTAACGGGGAGGATCGGCAGATCCGTGCGGGAGACAAGATGGATGATGGCAGTTTGGTCGCCTCTATCTCACCGCGAGGTGTTGTCTTGAGCAAAAACAACAAGCGTGAGGTTCTTCCTGTAAAGGGTGCGCCACAGGTTTTTGGTGTGCGGTAATTACTTGAGACGATGTGATCTTGAAGGGAGTTTCCTTCAGTCTTGGTTGCGTTAGGCTATAAGATCAAATAACAGCACCTATCTTCTGCATTTTTTGTCCGTCTTCTTTTTCTCTTCAAGGATTCCCGTTTCCATAGGAATAACGGAACTTTTTAAGTAATTAGTCTAGTGGAGGGGCGATAAGAGCCAGCTCATAAACTAGATTTCGACGTTGGCTTTTTGCCCGTTTTCTGCGGTTCGCTGCGCACGTACCCCAATAATGTACGCTTACGCTGCGATTCTCGAAAACGAATAAAAACCCTTAGCCGGAACAAGATTCTGAACAGGCGCTAAGTTCTAAGAAGTTTTCTGGTCCTTGATTTTCTGTTCATAAACACTTTATTGACCCTTTTCCTATATTCCTGTGAAAGAGGTTCGGTATGTTATTGGTGCCGTGTATATCTTCTGTTAAAGGGTAGGGTTTTCCCGTGCGTGATGTTTTGGGTGAATTGGTTGAGGCATTGGTCGAGTCTTTTTCTGGCAATAAGAAAAAGGCGGTGGGGGGCGTGTCAAAAAACAAACAAATTTCTTCTGCGCAGGGGCAAAAAAATCAAACAACGCCAATAATAGCGACTCAAGCGACATCGGCTCTTGAGGAGATAGAAACAACCTCTTCTGATAACAATGAAGATTCTTCACAGGATGATGTTGCTGCGGACAAGATCAAGTTTTCTGGAGAGGTGTTAACAGCAGAGGGGGGGGGGCTTAATATTCCTGCGGAGTCACGGAATTTATGCGCTTTGTTTAGTGATGGGACGTGGCTTGTTAGTTCCTCACATAGGCATTCACCTCTTGTCACGTCTGTTTCGCAAATGGCGCGGCGGCATGGTTTTGTGGTGAATGATCCCTGTTATGTAACG
>JBFXDW010000043.1:0-15516 GCA_050180745.1 Bdellovibrionales bacterium
AGGCTGGCTCTCAAAGCGGGAATCAACTCCGCCAGCGTTCGCAAGGGATGAGCGTTTTGCGGTCTTCCTCGCGGGGGGATTTGTATATTGAACTGGCGGTTGAAACGCCAACGCATCTTTCCAAGCGACAACGCGAATTGCTGGAAGAATTTGCGCTTGAATCAGCTAATCGCAAATCTCATCCCGAGAGCGAAGGATTCTTTGATAAGGTAAAGGATATTTTGGGGGTATAGAGTCAGGGGTTGGGGGTCAGGGATCGGGGGCTTTCTTTCTCATTTCTTCTGCCGAACCTTCATAAACTCCTTCCCTCTCCAACAATCTCTTCTTAATCCCTATATCAGACGAAAAGCCGCCGAGCGTTCCATCACTCGCAATTACGCGGTGACAGGGAACAATCAGCGCAATTGGATTTTTACCGCAGGCACTGCCGACAGCGCGAGCCGCTTTAGGTTTCTTGATGCGTGCGGCAAGCGCGCCATAAGACAAAGTTTCCCCTTCTTTTAGGGTTAACAGGCCATGCCATACTTTTTGTTGGAATTCAGTGCCAATAAGTAAAAGCGGTTTTTCGCAGCATTCTGCAAAGGATATGTCTTTAAATGCTTTGATGAATGTTGTATGGGGCCATTCTTTTTGCCACGATTCACGCACAGCTTTAACATTTGTGCTTTGCAGGAATGAAACGCGGACCAACTCTTCTCTTTCATTCAGTCCGATCAGGAGTTTGCCTGCTGGACTATGGGGGCAGGTCGAATAAAACACCTTATCGGGATGCTTGCTTGTAAAGCTTACCATCATTAAAGTCCTCTTCATGAAAAAAGAGCTTATCGAAATCTTATTCCAAAAATTGGCCCAAGCCAATCCAGAGCCTAAAAGCGAACTTTTATACGTCAATGATTATACGCTCTTGGTCGCCGTAGTGCTATCGGCGCAAATGACGGATAAAGGCGTGAACAAGGCGACAGCGCCTTTGTTTAAAAAGATCAAAACACCGCGCGCGATGGTCAAACTGGGGGAAGAAAATCTTCGTGATGCGATCAAGAGTTTGAATCTCTATAAGACCAAGGCCAAAAATGTCATAGCCCTGTCCGAGATTTTGATAAAAGATCATAAAGGCAAGGTTCCCGCAGATCGCAAAGCCCTTGAATCTTTGCCGGGCGTAGGGCGCAAAACAGCGAATGTGGTTTTGAATGTGGCCTTTGGCGAGCCGACGATGGCGGTGGATACGCATGTTTTTCGTCTTTGTAATCGCACCTCTTTGGCGAGAGGCGAAACGCCGTTAGAGGTCGAAAAAAAGCTTCTGAAGGTTGTTCCTGACAGATGGGCGCGGCATGCGCATCATTGGCTGATTTTACATGGGCGCTATGTTTGTAAAGCGCGCAAGCCTTTATGTGGGACTTGTATCATTCGTGAGGTGTGTGGATATAAGGATAAAACTGTTTAGAATCAAAAGGATGTATTGAAAACAATAGGAAGATATGGCCTAGTCAGGTGTATTTTGGTATAATGCTTTTGGAATTTAAACCACGTTGCGGGGAATCGAACATGTTGCAAAAAATAAAAGAAGTTGCGGCAAAATTAATGACACCAAGAAAATCTAAAGTGGGGCGGGTTGTGCGTGTGCCTCGTCCTGTGGCCTTTGCAGCTTGTGCGTCGGTGCTGTTTATAGCGGGATGCGGTATGGATTTAACGGGCAGTTCCTATCAGTCTCGCACACAGCTTCAAAATAGGTCCATCCCATCTGATGACAATTATTATGCAGAGGAGGGTACACCTGATGCAGAAGACTTTTTAAGAAGCCAAGGCTTCTGGCCTGATGAAAGTCGTCAGGGTAGGGGTGGTGCAGATGTCTATTGCCGTGGTGATAATTGTATCGAAGTTGAACGAGGGGGAAAAGTCGTTCTTGGTACGGGCAAGCAATTTAGAAAGTACCGTTATCAAACACCAGAAGGTGAGATAAAGGAAGGTGTACTTGGTTATGAGCCACCGGGAACAGTTCGTGGAGGACAAACGGGACGCTGGAGGTTTGCTCCTGGAGGGCTTAATAAGTGACAATCCTTTCCTGATAGAGTACATTCTCGTGCATGCCGTACAAGACTAAAAAACGGATTTATAAAAAACCAACAAAAGAGCGTCTTCACAATGCGGCGCTCTTTTATCTTGAGCGCTATGCGGCTTCAGAAGAGAGCCTGCGCCGTGTATTAAAAAACAAAATTCGCCGCGCAGCTATGCAGGATAAGGATTTTGCGGAGGATCATGAGACACAAGCTCTCTTGCATCAAGAGATCGAATTGATCATTGAGACGCACAGAAAAAACGGCATCATTAATGACAAGGATTTTGCGGCTATGAAAGTGGCCTCCATGCGTCGTGCGGGGAAAAGTGCGCGTCGTATTACACAAAGCCTTGCTCAAAAAGGCATCGCTGTGCCCTTGATCGAAACTGCATTGACGCCAGAAGAGGGCGAGGATGAATCTGAAATTGAATTAACCGCAGCTCGTTCTTATGCGCGGCGTCGGCGTTTAGGGCCCTATCGCAAAGAGGGGGTGCCAGATGACCCTAAGTTGCAGCAGCGTGAGGTGGCATCGTTAGCGCGTGCCGGTTTTTCTTTTGATGTGATTAAAGTGGTTTTAGGGGAGAAGGATTTTTATGACGAACCATCAATTTGATTTTGATCTTTATCAAGCGCCGCAAGGGGCTAAGCAAATTCTTCTTCATTCCTGTTGTGCGCCATGCTCTTGCGCGATCATTGATCGCATGTTGCAAAGCGATCTTAACCCGACCGTGTTTTACTATAATCCAAACATTCATCCGCTAGAGGAATATGAAACACGGAAAGAAGAAAACAAGCGTTATTGCGATAAAAAAGGGGTCCCTTTTATTGATGCCGATTATGATGTGGATCACTGGTACATGCGTGTACGGGGGCTGGAAAATGAACCTGAACGAGGAAAACGTTGTGCGGCTTGTTTTCTGATGAGAATGGAATGTACGGCGGCGTATGCTGCTCGTAATCATTTTTCTGTTTTTGCAACAAGCCTTGGTATTTCGCGGCTTAAAAAGCAGGATCAGGTCTATGCGGCTGGACATCAAGCGGCGACGGCTCATGAAAATCTTGTTTTCTGGGATTATAATTGGCGCAAGCAGGCGGGAAATGAATATGGGGCACTGATTGCGCGGCAAGAGGCGTTTTATCGCCAAAATTACTGCGGTTGTTTCTTTAGTAAGCAGGCGATGGGCATATATAGCCGATCCAATATAAATTGATATTTCTACCTTGATCTTTTTCACCATGGCGTTGTTAAAGTTCTTGGCAATATGTCTATATGGCCTGCGAACTTTGCCTTGCCATGGCAAAAAATCTCGGCGGTATAAATGATCAATTTATATTGGATCGGCTATAGGACTGGTTTGCGTGATCAAAAAAGGGGGGGGCTTTCTTATTCCCCGTCCTTCATTTCCTAATTTCTTGCCTTCCTTTCTCAGCCATGCCATAAGCAGGGCCTCAAAAGGGAAATATGAATGTTTGACAATCTGCCGGTTTTCGGTCGCGGAATCTTGCTGGGTATTATGGTGGCCGCTCCTGTGGGGCCTGTGGGGCTTTTGTGTATTCGGCGCACTATTCAAAAAGGGTTATTAATAGGGTTTGCTTCAGGTTTTGGGGCGGCTTTTGCTGATGCTTTTTTTAGTGCGCTGGCGGTGTTTGGCGTGGCGGCTGTCGTTCAGTGGCTCAAAACCTATGCCGATCCGATCCAGATTTTTGGCGGCGCTTTTTTGCTGTTTGTGGCGTGGCATACGTGGCACGATAAGCCGCGTCAGCCGAAAACCCAAGAGGTCGAACGTAAGTATTTCAAAGGCCATCATTTGGGTGGTATACTCAAGGCCATGGCAACCAGTTTTGTGATTACAATCACAAATCCCGCAACGATTTTGGGTATTTTGGCTGTCGTAGCAACCTTCGGTGGCTTGAAAACGACGTTTGATGCCTCGGCTATGGTGGGGGGGATCTTTATCGGGTCTTCTCTGTGGTGGTTGATGTTGTCGGGCGGTGTGTCTTTGTTGCGGGGGCACTTCACGGAAGGTCGTGTTGTCACAATGAACCGGATCATGGGCGTCTTTTTAGCTTTGGTGGCGTTGGCGGCCATAGCTTTGGGCGTCATGAGCTTTATGGGAATGGATGTCCCTCACATATAACGAGATTATAAAAAATGGACTTAAGAAATATTGCGATTATTGCCCACGTTGATCACGGCAAAACGACACTGGTGGATTCTCTGTTTCGTCAATCAGGAATGTTCCGCGAGAACCAAAAAGTCGCTGAGCGCGCGATGGACAGCAATGATCTGGAACGTGAGCGCGGCATTACGATCTTGGCAAAATGTACCTCGATCGTATGGCATGATACGCGGATCAATATCGTTGACACGCCTGGGCACGCTGATTTCGGCGGCGAGGTCGAGCGTATTTTGTCTATGGTTGATGGCGTTGTGCTGCTTGTGGATGCGGCCGAAGGGCCTTTGCCTCAGACGAAATTCGTTGTGTCCAAGGCTTTGGAAATCGGTCTGAAGCCTATGGTTGTGATCAACAAAGTTGATCGTCCTGATGCACGCGTGGATGAGGTCCATAACGAGGTTTTTGATCTTTTTGCTGTGCTTGATGCTACTGAGGAACAGCTCGATTTCCCGACGCTCTTTGCTTCGGGCCGCGAGGGTTGGGCGATTGAGGATATGGCTGATCTTGATAAGGCTGATAAAGATCTAACGCCTTTGTTTGAGCTTATTATGAAGCATGTAGAGGCGCCTAAAGTGGAAGCAGGGGCTTCTTTTGCTATGCTCGTGACGTTGCTGGAATCCAATCCTTATTTGGGCCGTGTGCTGACGGGCCGGATTCAAGCGGGCGTTTTGAAGCCCAACATGCCGATTAAGGCGGTGCGTCATAATGGGGAAAGGGTCGACCTTGGCCGTGCGACAAAGATTTTGGCATTCCGTGGGCTAGAGCGGGTTGAGCTTGATGGCGCGGAGGCTGGAGATATTGTTTCTGTGGCGGGGCTGAGTAAAGCAACGGTGGCGGATACGTTGATGGACCCAGAATCCACAGCTGCACCGCTTAAGGCACAGCCGATTGATCCTCCGACAATTGCGATGACTTTTTCTGTGAACGACTCGCCTTTGGCGGGAACGGAAGGCGATAAAGTCACTAGCCGGATGATCCGTGATCGTCTGATGCGAGAAATCGAGGGCAATGTTGCTATTCGCGTTAAAGAAACCGAAGAGAAAGACAGCTTTGAGGTTGCGGGACGCGGTGAGTTGCAGCTTGGCATTTTGATTGAAACGATGCGCCGCGAAGGGTTTGAGCTGACGATCAGTCGTCCTCGCGTTTTGTTTAAGCGGGATGAAGATGGCCATCTTTTGGAGCCTATCGAAGAAGTTCAAGTCGATGTGGATGAGGAATTTTCGGGCACAGTTGTTCAGAAAATCTCTGAGCGCAAGGGCGAGATGACCGATATGCGCCCTAGTGGTGGCGGCAAGGTGCGGTTGACCTTTTTGGCGCCGTCTCGAGGACTTATCGGCTATCATGGAGAATTCCTGTCCGATACCCGTGGGACGGGCATGATGAACCGGATTTATCATAGCTATGCGCCTCATAAGGGCGAGATTCATGCGCGGCGTACGGGCGTGATTATCTCGAACGCAAATGGTGAAGCTGTGGCTTATGCGATGTGGAAATTGCAGGATCGGGGGCCGATGCTGATTGTTCCGGGCGCTAAAGTTTATGAAGGCATGATCGTTGGTGAGCACACTAAGGACAATGATTTGGTGGTGAATGTCCTTGAGGGCAAGAAGCTGACCAACATGCGGGCTTCTGGGAAGGATGAGGCCATTCGTTTGACCCCGCCAATACAGATGACTCTTGAAAAAGCGATTGCGTATATTAATGAGGATGAGCTCGTAGAGGTTACCCCTAAAAACATTCGCCTTCGTAAACGCTATCTTGACCCCAATCTTCGCAAACGTATGGAGCGCAAAGCGGAAGGATAGAGTCTAAAGACTATGACCGAGCTTTCTGCTGTTTACCCAACGCTTGAGATGGCCGCTATCTATCAACAATTTCTGCAAGAATATCTTGAAGATGATCAGGAATATTATTCTTTGCTGCGAGATCTTTATGAAGAAGTTGATGGCGATGTAGACCTGCTTATTGGCATTGTTTCTGGTCGCGCAAAAGGACAGTATCTTCCTCAAGGATGGTGCTCTGTTACGACTCTGTGGCTCAAGGTGAAGGATAAGATCGTTGGGGAAGCCGTTATCCGGCATGAGCTGAACAACGACATTCTGCGTAACTTTGCTGGACATGTGACGTACTATATTCTTCCCTCTTGCCGCGGAAAAAGGTATGGGGGTTACCTGTTACAGAGTGTTATCAAGGAAGCTAAAAGAATAGGCATTCCTGAACTTGTTTTTTGTTGTGATGAAGCCAACATGGCCTCGCGAAAACTCCTCGAATCCTTAGGCGCAAAACCTGCCGATGTGATAGATAACAGAGACGACTGGGGCGAAATGACGTGTAGGTATTTTGTAACGGTCTGAAGATTCTAAACTTATCTATGTGATATCAATTTTATGATTTGTCCTGGTCTTGCCATTTCATGGAGCATATCATCAAGATAGGTACGAATTTGCGCTTCATTGTATCCATCAGGAATAACAAAGTCGGGTTCTATTTGGCGGCGCTCGCCTATGAGCCTGTATGCTGTCCGCATCTTTCCTTTGCATACGATTTCAATTCGTCTGCGGCCATAAATATCGTATAAAAAAGTTTCCTGTTTCATCTCGCGGATTCCATAAAAAAGGGCGCGAAAAACCTTTTCGCGCCCCTAGAAAAGCCAAAATCAATCATCCTTAACGCTGATCTTTTTGGCTTTAGTTTTTTCCTGATCTTCTTTTGGTAAAGTAACGGTCAGGACACCCTTGTCATACTTAGCTTCTATTTTATCGCCTTTAATCGCGCTTGGGATTCTAAGTTGACGGACAAAGCTGCCTGACGACCTCTCAACGATATGCCACGTACCTTTCTTCTCATCGCGCTCGATCTTCTTTTCACCACGAATGGTTAAAAGGCCATCCTCATAGGATATATCGATATCTTCTTTTGAAAGGCCTGGAAGCTCGGTCATGACATCATAGGCCTTGTCATCTTCCTTGACATCCAAATGCATCGACTTCCCCATGAGTGGCCCCGACCTGTCGCCGAGAGCATCGTCAAAGGCTCTGCTTAGTTGTCTTTGTAGGGTTGTGAATGGATCTCCAGGCAGGAACTCTCCTCGACCGGAGAAAGGTGTCATCATGTGCCAGTTCATAGCAAACCTCCTTTGTTAGGGTGTTAAAGAAAGCAGTGCTGTTATAAATATAACATATTTTTTCGATTCATAAAAGGGATTGAAAAAACAACTCCGTGTCAGGGGCATGCCTTGTTCGAAAGTATGAATCCTTGTAGTTGACAAGCATCCAACCCTCCTTACACTGCGTCCAAAGAAGAGTTTTTCCTAATGCTTGCCTATCAACACGCCTATCATGCAGGAAGTTTAGCCGACGTGCATAAGCACAGCATATTGTGCTGTGTGCTCGATTACCTGACACAAAAAAATAAGCCGCTGTCCTATATTGAAACGCACGCGGGGCGCGGGCTTTATGATTTAAACTCACAAGAATCCCTTAAAACAGGTGAAGCGAAATCGGGTATCCTTTCTTTGCTTGCGCAAAAGAAAATCCCTGATACACATCCCTATTTTAAGTTGCAGGCATTGGTTCGGCGTGATTGTGGAGAAAGCGCGTATCCAGGCTCTCCGCTTATTGCCTGTAAGATGTTGCGGAAAACGGATCATATTCATCTCGCCGAAATGCATCCGCAGGAATATAGCGCGCTTTGCAAAAATCTGAAGAGCTATAGAACAAGCCTTTATCATGAAGATGGGTTTAAGGTGGCTAATGCCCTTGTTCCCCCAATGCCGCGCCGAGGTTTAATTCTGATTGATCCCAGTTATGAGATTAAAAGTGATTATGACAAAGCCGCCGATTTCATTATCAAAATGCACAAGAAATGGCCTGTTGGTGTTGTCCTTCTATGGTATCCGATTCTGGATAATCCTTTACATCACGAGATGATGGATACCCTCACTCAAGCCAACCTTTCCAAAACAATGCGCCATGAAGTTATTTTCTCTAAGAAGGCAGACAACAATCATCGCCTCTGCGGCAGCGGGATGTTCATCCTTAACGCGCCTTTTGGGTTGGAGGAAAATGCAAAAGAAACAGAAAAATTCTTATGAAAAATATGGCGAGGATGCCCGTCCAACGAGCCACCCAACCATTTGTTAGACAACAAACTTATTTCCAGCGCGTCGAATTATACTCACAATTCTACTCACAATCGCTCTGGATTTAGGCTTATCTCACAGGACGTTAGCGGATAGTCTTTGCCCCTGAAAGCTTATCAAATGGGGATAGAAAATGAAATGCTTTTTGACCCATCCCGTCCCGCGCCCAAATCGTTCCGTTTCCCGCGTGACTCTTTGTTTTGAAAGGCATACCGTTAAAAGGTTCATTTATCCACCCGCCCATCCCTTCAAAGCCCATCTTTCTGCAGGCACAACCAATAGGAGAAAAAATGAGGATCGCACAACTGGTTTTGCTATATAGTACATGCACTTTTTTGCTTGGATGCGCTGCAGTGTCCATACAAGCACAAGCAGTACCAAACTCTAATCTTAACAAGGACTCCCCCTTGTTTTTAGTCGTCCCCAGTAAAGGATCGGTATCGCATCAAAAATACTATCGGATGCTTGATGAAATCTTGAACGAGGACGGCATCCATGTTGTGTCAAATGAAGCAGAAGCAAAATATATTATGCGTGTTACCTTTAACGATTTTTCTGCGCAAATGGTTCAAATTATTCCAAGCGCACAAACAACATATCATAACGGCATCATCGGGAATACTTCCATTAGCGGAACATCAACGACTATCGAAAGCCAGTTAATTCAAAAACAAATACCAACTCATAATTCCATTATAACTGTATACGACAAGAAAACTGATGTTCCTATATGGGAAGCATCCATGGCTAAGTCTTATGACGTCTATAACCATACAGAACTCAAAAAGATGATAAGAGGAATGATTTCCCTGTACGGAAAAGATGGAAAAACAACTGAAATTATCAAAGACGAATTCAGGTGGTAATTAATTCCAAGTCTGCGAAGCAGCAGGATGTTCCATTAAAGGCGGCGGACTGCATGGAGAAAAATCCAGATCACCTTGGGCGAAGGGAAATATATGAATAATTTCCCTCCTGATTTTTGCGCAATAGGTTGGGCAAACAACGAAAGGGTATGAATATGAAAAAAACATTCTGCATTATTTGTTTGTCATTTTTGTCATCTTGTACATTCATGCAAGATTATGTAGCGGACGCCAACAGGCAAGCGATCTTAAATCTAACCTGTGATCAAGTTGCCGTGATTCTTAAAAAGGAAAATTCTTGGTCAAAAACATGCTCAAGCGAAGACTTAAAAGTCCCAAATAAAATCTTGATAGATGCCTTCATGGAAGCACAAGAAAAAGATTTATGCCAAGCAACGCTCCTTTTGCACGGGATGTATAACCATTACGTTGGTGAACAGGGCAAATACTATGCGACACAGCTTGAACCTCTTGCCCCGTCGGTCGCCACCAAAAGAAGCATTGAGTGTTCAAAACATCATACTAAAATGGCTGCAAGCATAGTGGCTGGATACTCTATCGAACCACTGTGTGTGACATGGTATAATCGAAGCGCACATCCCGCAATAATTGCAGCATCCGATCAACTCGTTCAATCAAAAAAGCTTGACTGCATCGCCGTCGTTAACGGTCTCAGACAGATTCAGGCTATCAACAGGCAAACAAGGGAACTTGAAAGCATATCAGACGCTATAGACCGCCCGATAAGGTGCAGAACTTATCTGGGGACCACAACATGCCATTAAAGCAAACCCTCGTCTTTTTTTTCTTTTTGGCCATATCCGCAACGGCCATTGCCGAAGATCGCCCCCAGCCCTCGAAAGAAGAATTAAATCTTCTGATGTTAACGCCCGCCAGCGCGTTCGATGTTGGGATTCTCTCTCTTGTGCAATCGTCTTACGGCTGGGAGCATGATATAAAAAATGAACTTCAAGAAATCGGTTTGTCTCCGAAGATTGAGACAGGTGGAAAATTTGTGAATGTCGTTTTTAGAAAACCCAACATTGACATCGAGGCTTCTTTTTGGGGGGAGGTCACGCACAAAAATTGCCTCAAGGCACTAACCGTTTTGAGTGATGCCATTTTTCCCGTGACAGCGTCCGCGAAGAAGGTCATCAAGCACCTAACACCGGAGAAAAAAGCGGAACAAATCAAATTAAATAAAGGTCTTGACACCGCTCATTTTCTTTATGGATTCCCGATCCATCTGGCCAATGGGG
This sequence comes from Bdellovibrionales bacterium, assembly GCA_050180745.1. Classification (GTDB taxonomy): domain Bacteria; phylum Pseudomonadota; class Alphaproteobacteria; order UBA9219; family UBA9219; genus JBFXDW01. The sequence continues at coordinate 10,497 of JBFXDW010000043.1, forward strand.
TTGCGGTAGAAGAAATTATAGAAGAAAAAAAGCGTATTATCGACATTGTCCAATTATCTGTTAAGGTGGCCGCGCCGCTAAAACATCAACAAGGGGATAAAGAAATTGCTTCATACGAGCGGCTTCTTGGGAATGGCGTAATTTTCTGTACACAGGCTGCCTTTAGCGATTTTGTCCAATACGACGAAATGGAATCGCGTTTCTGACTTTAGCTATAGCCTAAACCCGCACGGGCCTCATCGTGCCTTTAAACCCAAAAGCCTGAAAGATAGATCAACTTGCTGGGCATTAAAAGGCTGCGTTAGGTGAAAGAAGCAAGGCCTTTCTTCCTCTCTCTTTCCGCCAGCTTTATGTTTGCCGAGTCGAGCAGATAGGCGATCCGGCGGGCAGCATCCACAATATCAACCTCTTTTTCTGGAACAAGCGGCGTTTCGTCCGGCCCCGAAAGAGGCTGGCAGGCTTTGCCATAGGAGCGATCCAGAATCTCCTTTGCCGCCGAGACCCGCGCTGCGTCGCTTTCGCTGTCCTGCATGATCCGGCGAAGTGTTTCCAGAGCCTCCGGCGCGTAGGGCTGCGCCATTTCTTTCAGCTCCGCCGTTGCTTTGTTAGGCGTTCCCGCTTGCCGCCCGCCTGTTTTAATCCCTTTTGCCATTTTCTATTCTCCTCTATTTTAGATTCCCCAAACTCCACAGCGCGACGGCTTCGGACGAAAGCGTGTGACGATAGAAAGTCAGGCTTGCCCCATCTTCGCAATCAATCCGCGCCGTGTTTTCCGCTATGGCGACGACGTGCCGACCGTGCAGGCAGGACACAAGGCCCATGCTGTCATAACGCCATTCAGGGGCATCAGGATTCACGCCGAACACGTCCACAGCCCGCCAGCCTAAAGCCGCCGCCTGCCGTCCCCATGCGTCCAGAAAATAGCCCCCATCGTCCACAAGCTGCCGCCAGCGTTCCGGCGCAAAGGCCGCTGGCCTCTCCATCGTGCAAAGAAGAGCAAAGCCTTCGGCCCATTCTTTCGGTATCCCGTTCGCCTGAATAATCGCGGCGCGTTCGTCATAGGATTCTTGATCCACCAATACGGGCGCGGGGCAACTGCGCAAATTTGCGCAGTTGCCTTTTTCTGCCCCATGTTCAAATTGTTCATTTTGTTCAAAAGGCACATGGTTTGGTGTGTTTTGAACATTCTGAACAAATTGAACAGGCTCACAATCACATTGCAGGGATTTCAAAAGAGCGTGCCAGCGGCTCATATCCCCTCCATAAGCTTTGGATTAACCTTCCAATCTGAACGTTTTCGCCCTGTGCCGTGATGATCAAGATGGGGGCGAAGCCATAAGGCGTTTTCAAGAACGACGAAGGCTTCTTTTCGCCTCTGTGGATCGCGTAAATAGGAAAAGCCGTTCGTCTGATACACCTCGCGCTCATTCACCGTTGGCGGACGTGTTGCGACGATATGGCGAGCAATATCCGCTGCATCAGCCTCAGCGCGGCCTATGGCAAGGCCACCCACCACGCGCTCGAACATCGCTTCCAGATAATCCAAATAAGCTCCGGCGCACGCCATCGAGTCCGCCGAGACAATAAGGGGCTCAGGTCTATCAGGCGAAGCCGCCCATGTTAAAAACTCGATCACAAGGGCCAAGCGTAGAGCGCGGGTCGGCGTCTTGCCATGCCATCCGGACGCAATTCCTCTGGTGTTGCGAGCCTTCGTAATTGCCTCACGGCGCATGGTCTCAAAAAGAGCCAAAGCATTCGGATCAAGCGGCAAGGTGATAAATTTTGACTCGCCGTTTTCCTTGATCGCCATTTGAAGCCCGCGCAGCCGCCTCGCCGAGTCCGCCAATAAATCAAAACGCGCTACGCTTGATGCGGCATCAGATTGTTTAAGAGGACGGTATGGTGAAGGGCGCGGCCAGACATAGCCAAAACGTCCCCCAAGGCCATCATCCGCTCCCGATAGGGCTTCATTCAGTTTATCCGGCTGAAACCCTCCCATAATGGCAAGAGAGGCATAAGGCACGCGCACAGGTGCGCCAGCGTTTTTAACAAGATCGACCGAATAGCTTCCCCCGTTCCAGCACTCAAGATAGAATCCACGATCTGCACCAGAGCCACTATACCGATCAAAGCTCCCGATCCAGCCAGCTAACTCGTCGCGGAGGAGCATAAGACCTTTTGGATTGTCTTTCAGTATATTGACAATTTGTTGCGTGGTCGCATCACAGATCATAATGCGAGGCAACGCGGGAGAATCGGGAAGCACGGCATCATAAGGCTGATCGGGAGAGGGCAGCCCTTCCTTAACGGCCTTTTTGACTTCGCTTTTCCATGCGTCGATTTTCGCGTTTGTCGTCTCAAGATTCTTTTCATATTCTGCGCGAAGTTGTTTTATTTCCGGCTCGGCTTCGCGTTCCAAGAGTTTGCTCACCTCGGTGAAGGGTTTTTGAGAAGGGGTCTTCCCTTCGCTGGGCTTGCCTACGCAAGCAATCCACAGATGCGGCGGTTCCATCCAATCGCTGGAAGGGGAAATACGGCGTGCGTTGCCCAACCACGCTGAAGCTGCCACGAATAGATTTGCGGCGACGTAATCAACGGGGCACCCATAGGCCTCTGCCGTTTCCTGACACCACGTTCCCCAAACTGACGGAAGCGAGTCAAAATCAAAGGCCGGAGGCTGTGTGTCATCAGCTTGCACCAATGACATATCAGGATCGGGCCACTCATTTCCCGCTGGCTGTGCATTATCCACCATCATTTTTATCGCGGTCATGCTCATGCTGCTGCCCCCTTCATAAGAACGTCGTTAAAATCCAAGCCCTCCGGCGGTAACGCAACGCGCACCGTTCGGCCTTGCTCGCGCCATACCAAAGCGGCATCGTGGGCGGATCGAAGCCCCACGGGGTCAGCATCGGCGGCGATTATGACGTTGGAAGCCAAAGGCAGAGGCGGCAAAATAAGATTGCGAATGCCGCCCGCCGAAAGCGCAGCCCATGTCGGGATTCCGGTCGCGGCCTGTACGGAAAGACCTGTCTCGATCCCCTCTGAAATGGCCAATTCCTCGCCCGCCTCGGCAAAGTGACAGGAAAGGCCGCCCACAGGCCCCACCGTCATTTTGGAAGGGGACACATTGGCCTTGCCCTTGCCGTCGGGCGAAAGGAAAGTCCTATGCGCCGCACACACCTTTCCGTGATAATCCATCGCTGCCGCGATTAAGACGGGGAAATGTTGTTCCGTAGGCTTGTGCAAGTGACGGGGCAGGAAGCGCAAAGACGGGGGAAGAATCTCGATCCCGCGAGCGCGTAGATACGTTTCCGCCAACGAGCCTTTGGCAGGAAAGCTCTCGCGCCATAGCTTTTCGATAAAAGCCCGAACGCTGGCCGTGTCTTTCTCCGGCGCAGACCGTTCGCGCCGCATCGCGAGCGCATGGCCCCGCAAGGCCGCCAACAGATCGGCTTGCGAGCATCCGGCATGACACTTGAAAAGCTCTCGCCCGTCTTTGACGGTCACAGCAAGAGCCTCTTTATACCCGCAGTTTGGGCAGTCGCGCCAGATCGTGCGGCCTATCTTTGCGAGCGCGTCAAGCATCGGGGCCACCTCTCGATTCCTTGACGCGCTTGGCGATGAAAGCCTCGACGTCGGATTCAAGCCAACCCACCGCCCGCGTGCCTAAGTTTATCGGGCGCGGAAAAAGTCCCTTGCCAATCCAATCATAAATGGTTGATTTTTTGACGCCAATGCGCTCTAATACTTCTGGTTTTCTAAGGATTTTGCTGGTCATTTCCGTCCCCTGTTGTTACTCATAGGAACAACATAGGTAGCGGGCATATCCCAGAAAAATGGGGCCCCCTAATTTCTGGGAAAGTTTTTTCTGTTTAGTCAGGAGGTGACATGAAGAAAATCATTTGGTTGTTAGCCCTTGTCATTCTTCCGCTTCAAGCGGCGGCTTATGAAGATAATAATCGTCTGCTAACAGAGCCCCTTCTTTATAGTCAGCCCAAAAGCAAAACTGAAACAAATACGCCCGACAGGATACTGCTTGAAACACCGTCATATCCATTAGAGCGAAAAGAAGGCGAGCCATACGGATATGAAAATATTTCCCCACAGGATAGACCGTTGTCTTCAATCTACGATTACGACAGGGAAAAAAGGCAGCGATAAAAAGGCAGGTTTCTATTCATCAAAAGTCATTTTAGTGGGGTCGCGGAGAATTTTGACAAGCTCTCTCAAGTGAATCAGACGCTTTTCCTTGGGAAGTTTTGAGACAAGTTGCACAAACGGAGATTTTTCAGATTCTTCATACCGATTATTAAGGGTCTTTAGCATTTCTTGCTTTTGGCTTGTGACGATGTTTCCTTGCTTCATTGCTTTACCATCCGCTAAAGCCTGCTTCCATTTTTCTTGCGTAAGCAACATTGAACACGCACCTCTCGCAGAACAGTTTTTCTCAATAATTTTGTTCTGCACATCAACCCACAACGCCAACAACGTTCCAGCATGCCAAACATTCTTACGCCCCCGTTTTTTTGGATAGGCCACCTGAAATCCGGGCACATAATCAATGGCCAAGCGCATAACGAGAGCATCTGCCGATCCCTCGTCACCTATGTTTAAGTCGTAATGTTTATAAAGAAGCGGAAGTTTTTTTATGGCTTCCTCTGTGGCAGACATGGCTTGCTCAAGCTTATGGCGTTTAATAGCCGTTTCGGCTTCATCCCCTGATTTTTCAAAGAAAGTTTGTGGTGCTTTTTTCAGTTTTATCGTCGTCGTCAAATCTTTTGGCAATCCGCTAATCTTCGTCATTTTTCTGCGTGGCATCACAGACCTGCCTTTCTGGACATTTTTTCCGTTTCCATCTTAAGCACCGTCGTTTTGGCACTCCTAACCCGATCCAAAAACTCCGCCCAATCCTGCATCATCTTTTTACGTTCCAAAATATATTCCGCCCGATTGTACACGCTTCGGATTTTGTCTCCGTCTTGGTGAGCAAGCTGCCGCTCGATCACGTCGGGATTTA
>JBFXDW010000044.1:0-15264 GCA_050180745.1 Bdellovibrionales bacterium
ACTGCACCACACACAAACGATCCCGCAAAGGATTAAGCCCCATGGATTCGGTATCCACCGCCACAGCATCGCCCCATGACAAGCCGTCTGGCAGATCACCTTTATGTAAAAAAATCTCTGGCTTCATCATGAAACATTCCCTTCTATAGGCCCATAATATATAGTCGTTTCAGCATAATCTATACGGCACAGCCACACAAGGACCATTAAAAAAACAATGACCCACACAGCTCCATCCGCTCTCTTGCGCCAATGGCATCTTGGTGAAAAGACCCAAGGTCTATGCCTTAATCGCAATGGACGCTGGGGCGCAGCGTCTTTACATGGCGGACATGTGGCTCTAGCCCTTGCCGAAGATGCTGGCGAAGAACCGCAAATCGTCCGTATAGATGAAACCTCTGAAATCGTCTCTCTTATTCCCGACAGCGATGCCCATGCGTTTCTGGCTCTTACAGAAAAAGGAGCCCTTTTCATCGTTGAGCCTCAAATTGTTGCGCCCACACAGCTTATAGCACAAGATAATATCTGTGCCATTGCCAGCAGCCCCTCAGGCCTACGCGCCTTTGCCACAGATAAAACCGTTTATTTTATTGATGCGTGCGGTGAAATAGAACCAGACACCTATTTATCTGACTCGCCTATCCATGATATAGCGCTAAGTCCAGATGGCTGTTATCTTGCTGTCGCATCTGAGCAAGGGATGACTGTCTTCTCGCTACACGCAAAAACATCGCATCTTTTTCTAAAAGATAAAGACTGTATTGCCTTAACAGGACTGGGCGATGCCTTAGCTGGGGTCTGTCGTGAAGGCAAGATCATCTATTGGCCTGAGTTCGAGATGCCTTCCGTTTCTTTTGATGTTTCCTCTTTTCAAGGCACGCCTCACGTATCTGGCATTACAATAGGAGGCTCTTTTCTGTGTGCCAGCGGCGCGCGGCAGGCGGTCCTGTTCCCCTTAAAAGAAACTGAAACGACCAAGCATCTAGGCGGTGCGGATCGCCGTCTCGTCTCCTGCATGGCCCCTCACGCTTCTGAACCTTTTCTTATGGTTGGCTATGATGATGGTATGATTGTTATGGCTCCCATTGATGGGCGCGTACCAATCATGATCCATCCGCCAACCGCTCCTTCTGGTGCAAGCGTGACAGGCATAGTCTGGAATGCGCGCGGAGATAGCTTGCTGGCAACATTAGAGTCAGGATGGCTGATGCTCTTTACAAAGACAAGTATAAGTAAGGCCGTCCGCGCACGCTTGCGATGACTCGGGTTACAGCCGAACCAAATCCTGTTCCGAAGAAAAGCCACAGCCCTGCACCACCCACCATTCGGGATGAACTTTATGGATATGCGCCATAGCCTGCCGCGCAGCCCCACGGTCACGGAAGAGGCCAAAACAAGTCGCGCCACTTCCTGACATCCGCGCCAAAAGACAACCCTCTTGCGCTTCGAGATTTTCCATCACCGCACGAATTGGTGGGCACAACGCCATAGCCGGAGCCATAAGATCGTTACTCATAGGCGCAATATGAGCAACAAGCTCCTCCAACGTTGCAGGACTTTTTGACAATCGTTCAGCGGGTTTTGAAAAGCCCCCTTCTCGAGCTTTAAAAATCGCCGGAGTCGAAACCGACTTTCTTGGATTCACAAGCACGATATCCATATGCGGTAAAGATGGCGCGGGCGAAGTTTGATCGCCAACACCTTCGAAATAGCAACTCGTTGCCGCCAAACAGCAGGGCACATCTTGCCCCAAGGAGGCCGCAACTTTATGCAACATCGGCGCATCAGGAGCCATGCCAACATGTGCCGCAATCAAACGTAACGCAGCTGCGGCATCGCTTGATCCACCGCCTATACCAGAGGCAACCGGCAGATGCTTGGTAAGCGTCAGCTTAAAATCAAGCGGCCGCCCCAGCATATCGCTAAGAGCATAAGCTGCCTGCACAACAAGATTCTTGGATTGATCTGCCTTCTTTAACGCAGCCGCCATAGGCCCATCAAGCACAAAAGAAAATTGGTCCGCTTCCTCCAAAGTCACACGATCTCCGACACTCGCGAAGGTCACAAGAGAATCAAGATAGTGATACCCATCCTCACGTCGTCCCGTAACGTGGAGGTAAAGATTAATTTTAGCCGGAGCAAAAGACTGGAGCATGATTTAGGGGTCGGGGGTCGGGGTCAGGAAAAAAAGGTAACGAAACCTACCACCTATTTTTTCTCAAGTATAGCCATGCGCATAGGAGAATTCTCCAAAGTACAAATGTGCGTTTTTGTAAAGCCTGCCGCTCGAGCCGCATCACGGATCAAATCATCTGTAAACTTAAAGCAGTTCGTAACATGAAGTTTTGTTCCCGCTTCAAGGTCAAAACGATGGCCCGCGACACCAAAAGAAACATCTCGCTTAAGCACCAAAAGCTGTTTCAATAGATGGTTCTCAGGAACCCATTCTGTAACATGCATAAAATCTTCTTCGCACAAGCCTTCTGTTGGCAACTCACGACGCACAAGCTGAATAAAATTCGTATTATGAGCCGCCATAGCAGGATGATCATAGGATCGCCGAATTGAATCCTCGTCTTGATTAGAATCATAAGTAAAGACGAAATAGCCCCCCTCTATCAGGGCATCACCAAAATGCGCAAGAGCTTTTGTCAGATTGATTGTTGCCGTTTCAAAGCGAAGGTCCGCCTTGATATTAGAAATAGTCGAACCCGATAAAAAAATAAGGCTGTTTTCTTCTAAAGGCAACATCTCTTCAAAGAAATTAGCGACCCTGTAACACGCCTTAGTAAACGGATATCTTTTATGTAAACAAGAAACAACATCCCGCAAAAAGTGTTCATTCAAGTCAAGCGCTTCATAACGAACAGGAACCACTGCCTGCAAAATAGGTAATGTTTTTTTCTCAAAAGCCTCTAAAGATCCTGGACCAAGATCAACGAAAAGACGGGCATTGCCACACAATTCCGCAAGTAACGGTGTGTTTTGTTGAATTAAGACAGGATCATCACAAAACAAATAATACGCTTCATGCGCATTTACAAACCTCTCCCATAACCCCCCTCCACAAACAAGATCATCCTTATGTTTAGGTTCAGAATAACAATGCATATCCACCTGTCCAGACTGTGCCCCAGCAAAAAAACAAAGCACATCACAAAGGAACGCCTTATCTGAAAAGATACGCGATGATGATAATTGAAGTATCGTGTTTTTCATAATATTCCTTAGCCTTTACTATCAATCAAATTCAAAAACTTGTTTATAATTTCTTTGGATTTTCCTTTTCCTTACGAGAAAAGAAAACAAATCTATCTCGTCCCTTTCAAGAATAAAAAATAAATGGGATGCCAGCCTTCGCTGGCATGACGGAAATATGGGCATGCTCGTCCTTTAGCCCTAATTACCACCCCAGCACCCGCCTTCGCGAGCATAGACTTCGGCTGGGTGCCCATTGTTTATTTATTATCTCCCAACCCTTGAATCATTTAGGACACAAAAACCAAAATAAAATTTCTAACCGTTAGGCTCAGTACATGTCTCCCAAGCCATATCAAAAAGATCCTTAAACGCAGCTGCCATAGAGGGATGATCAAACAGAAAAACTTCTGGGCTATACCCTGTCAGTTTAATAAATGCCGTCTTGTTATTATACATATAAAATGGAGTGCAGGAATCCTTTCCTTTGGGCATCCATCGATATCTCACATAAGAATTATATGCAAAATTCGTATCCCCATATTCCAACATAACACGAAAATCTAGTTTGTCCTTAATAGCAGACATACGGTTTGCGTGTTCATTCTCAATCTCTTCTTTGTGATATTTATCAAATAAAGTCTCGCTCACCCCCGACACGCAAAGATCGCCCCCATTTTTGACGGTTTCATAAACATCATCCAGCAACTCATTAATAGCACGACCGCCCGTAATCCGGCGCATCGTGTCACGATACTGCGCTACGCCATTATTCGGCAAGAACTGAATATCTCGCTCCACAAGCGTTCGAACTAACACCTCGTGACGATCATCACTCAACCTGTGATTGCCCGCCAAGAATCGAGCAACCGTCGGTTTACTAACCCCCGAAGCGCTCACCAAATCATCATAGGTCCAGTCCAAAAGAGCTAGAGCCGCTTTAATTTGTGCTACTGAAATTTGTTGATTAACCATGTTTCTACCTATTTTTGGTAAGTATGGACCAATTTTTGGTAGTATAGCCAAAAATCTGATATCTTCAACATCACATCATGATACTTTCATAAAAATTATGCTTGCGTTATGAATCTTTTTCCTGTATGGTACGAAAATAATCATATCACACATTGATACTATTTTTAGAGTTTTCATTTTACGGAGGCATATCATGTTAGAGGATTTTAACGTTTTTGTTTCTCGTCACGGTGAAGTCGGTATGCAAGCTCTTTTGGAAAATTGGGAACGCTATCAAGGAATTCCCGCCAATCACTTAATGCCATTAGAAGCTCGTTGGGACCGTTTCATCAAACTTACAAACGACTGCGTAACACAAGCCGTTGCCTAAGGTCATAAGAGGTCAAGTTCAAAAAAAGCCAAGTTAAACCCTAAGGAAGGAATTAAGGATGGTCAAGACCGATAAAAACCTCTCTCCCGAAGACATCTTCGCGCTGGCCCTCCAAGAGCACGATCGGGAGCTAACCCCAGCAGAAATGCGGCTTTTGACCTCGGGTCTTCAAGCTTTACGGGAACATCGGAGCAAACCCTTGACCAACGCAGAACAAAAATCTGTCCTCGCACTCATCTCATATGTCGCTTACACGCAAAATGTCTCAGAAAGTTGTGTAGAAGCTATTGTCGTGGCCAATTACAACGCCAACAGCGTTTCGACCCTCCCGACCTGCCGTTATCAAGAAATCGTTGAATATCTTGTTGATTTAGAAGTAGATAAAATCGTTAATTAAGTTACCTAAAAAACGTTGCTTGACTTTCATTTACTTTCATTTTTAAAGGATACTCGTTATGGTTGTTACTCATATTCAAGGTCCGGACAATATTTTTGCCCCCTGCCAACGTATGGCAACCGTAATCGCTGAAATTTTGCGTCTTGAACGGGAATGCTTTCCTTCTGATTTGGGGGCGGACTTCTCTGACGCGGACATCAATCGACACTGGAATATGGCCTATGCCCTTGCCCATGTTGACCTGATGGGAGATTAAGGAACGGCCTCTCTTTAGTCTCCCTACTTGGAGCCTCGGGAAATTATCTCTCGAGGCTCCTTTTTTATGTAATGTAGGACAAATCTATCCCTTTACCTTAATCGCTGAAACCGCATCCTCAGCTTGAGTTTGTTTTTGTTCGCTCTTTTCTAAAAGAGTCTTAAACTCTTGTGTAATCTTGGCTTGGCCTTTCTCAAACTGTTTGAGAACCTTGCCCGCCAAAGAACGTCCTACAGGCATGCTAACTTTCAAAGGATTAACCTGTTTTTTGTCGATCCGCACCTCATAGTGCAAGTGAGGCCCTGTCGAACGGCCTGTTGTCCCCACATAGCCAATCACATCGCCCTGAGACACACGTGCCCCTGGGTGAATACCCTTAGCAAAACGATGCAAGTGAGCATAAGCCGTTTCGGTTCGCTGACTATGACGCAACAGAATAAACCGCCCATAAGAGCCATTATACTTAGCCGTCTCCACAACGCCCGTACCAGCCGCAAAAATAGGGGTTCCGTGGCTAGCTCCGAAATCAACGCCTTTATGCATCTTAGAATAGCCAAGGATAGGATGGCGCCGCTGCCCATAGGGAGATGTGATCCGAGGATGCTCCAGCGGTGTCCGCAAGAGAGAGCGCTTAATACTGCGCCCCTTAGCATCAAAATAATCAACGACCCCATCTTTAAACGTAACGCGATAAATAGGCCGCTTGCTATTTCCTATGATCAGCGCGGCATAAACGACGATACCTTGACCGACGGGCGTGCCATCTTGCGCCGTGGGTTGATCATAAAGCACTTCAAACTTATCGCCCCTCCGCAGATCACGTTGAAAATCTATTTCATGCGAATAAGCCCTTATCAGCGAAGCCATTACGGCCAGAGGCACACCGGCACGTTCACCCGCCGCAAAAAGAGAGCTTTTAATCTCACCGCGCGCTGCAAAGCGTTGCCGTTCAAGCGGCATCGCCTTTATCTGGGCCTTATAATCACCAGAAGCCAAACGCGAGATAACGATTTCCTGCGTTGCGCTAGGCTGGAAGACAAGCCCCTCCAGATTCTCAACCTCACCCCGCCGTTGAAGCGAAAGGGTAAATTCTTCTCCGGCCTTGAGCTGGCGATGATCATATACTGTTCCCAACGCACGAGATGCCGCATAAGCCATGTCATCCGGCACGCCCGCATCCATCAGCATTTGAGACAGAGTATCCCCTCGTCCTAGCTCAACGACACGAGAAATATCTTCAGGTTCCGCAGAAACCGCTGCCTTAGCAATTTCTTGTACGTCATCAGCGATCTCAGCAACTGTTTGGATAGGCGCAGAATCAGCGATTTCTTGTACAACGGGCGCGGCTACATCTTCTACAAGCTGCACAGCAGGCGCCATAAATGGCGGCGCGTAATAACGCCCCATAGAGCCAAGCCCCAGAGCCATAAGCCCTAGAAGGAAAAGAGAGGTTGTTGGTTGCGTTTTTAGCGTCTTCGCACGCAACGATCCTAAGCGCATCTGAACCAAGAGGAGGCTCCGCCGTAGTGAATCCAAAATTGTGGGGGGAATCATGCCCCCAAACACATCCCTTTGTCAATATTTTCAGAACAGCACACACCGATTCTCATAAAATTCAACAAGATAACTGGTTAACAGAGGGTATATGCGCACCTTCCCCTACGTGAAAAACCCATTTATACTGCCCCTATAACTAAGAGCCAGTTCATATTGGATCAGCTATATGTCACATCAAAAACCCTCGCAACAGGTCACAGGCTCTTCCTTATGGATGTGGGGCCTGCTTGCCCTTTTAGCCTTTCTCCCCCTTCCTTTCGGCGCCAACCGCCCTTGGGCTGCGGATCTTATGGGCGTTGTTACGGCAAGTCTTATCTTCCTAATGCTGCGCACCGAACCCAACGCCCCTTGGCAAGAACTAAGCCAACGAATACGCCTTCGCGCCAGCCTGATCGGATTTACGCTCGTACTGGCATGGAGCTTTATCCAAACACTCTCTTCCACACCAGCTTCATGGCATCATCCTTTCTGGAAAGAGGCCGCCTCAATTTTAAGCCCTATGACAGGCAGCATTTCAATCGACCCAACCCTTTATTTTGAATCTTGCGCGCGCTTTTTAAGCTACATCCTTATTTTCGTCCTCGCTTTTGTTGCAGGATCAGACTCCAAGCGTGCGCTTCTTTGCCTCAAAAGCCTTACGCTGATCGGCACGAGCTATGCTCTTTACGGCCTCATTGCCTACGCTGCCGGAACCGAGACAATTTTATGGTATAAAAAATGGGCCTATCACACATTTCTGACCTCAACTTTCGTCAACAAAAACAGCTATGCCGCCTATGCTGGATTAACACTTCTCCCCACGCTCAGCTATGTGCGCCAACGTTTCAAAGACAAATGGCGCAACCATAAGGCTCATAAGAAAAATGCCTTTATGTTTCTTGAAAGCCTGTCACTTATTGATCTTGCCTTCCTGTTAAGCCCTATCATCATTCTGGCGGCGCTCTCTCTGACAGGGTCTCGTGCAGGCACCATAAGCTCTCTTTGTGCGGTTATGGCTTTCTTCATCAGCCTTAAGATCAATCGCCGCCGCAGAAAAGGAAAACAGTATTTTGTATCCGCCCTCATTTTGCTCGGCTTTCTTTTCTTTGTCCTCATCGGAGGCCACACGCTCATCACGCGCTTTGAAGTAAACTACCTCAGCCAAGATACAGAGCTCCGCCTTAATGCCTATAAGCTGGCCTTGATGGCCATAGGCGACAATCCGTGGACGGGCTTTGGCTTTGACACATTTGATACGGCGTTTCGACTCTATCGTGACGCAACGCTGCCCGTCTGGTTTCACCATGCCCACAATGATTATCTTGAGATGATCATGGACCTCGGCCTTCCGGCCGCTCTTCTTCTTTTTCTCTCTCTGGCTAGCCTTATCAGCTGCTGTATGAGTGGTGTTGCCAACCGCCATCAGAATGCTGTTTATCCCGCCATGGGTGTCGCTGCATCAACGCTCATCATTATTCACAGCTTATTTGATTTTAGTATGCATATTCCAGCCATTGCCGCTCTTTACGCAGCGCTACTCGGGATTGCTTGTGCTCAAAGCTGGTCGCACCGCATTACGAACGGCAACCCCTTGCGAAACTGAACGAAGGCGCTTAGAAACTGCGGCACGAAAATCAGTCAACGAAGACGCTCCCTCTAGCGCCGCTTCAACCTCTGACACATAACGCCCGCGTAAAGCTATACGCGCTAACTCATCAGCAGATAAAAGGGCTTGCTCTCGCATCAGCGTTGGCAAATAAAGCAGGCTGACATCATCAAGCTTGTCCCGAAAACGCATCCCCAAATCTAAACGCGCCAAAGTCAAGCGTGGCTCATAAGGAGCCGCACGAAGCGAGTTCACCCATGCCTGCACAGCACGCTCTGATACGGCTTTATCCTCATGATAATAAAGAAAAGACAAGCGAAACCACCCATAAGCATCAGCGGGCGCATCTTTAAGACTTCGCTCCTGCCACTCTTTGGCAGCAACAAAAAGGGGCTTGTCTTCAGGATTAGAGCGGAAGCGCTCCTCGGCAATCATGGCTAGATCAGATAAAACGCTTTTGTCTGCAAACCACTCAACAACATCGCGCCGCGTGCCCTCCAGTTTTTGTAAATCTGTCGGAGTCACTTTTTCCTGAACCAAAAGCTTTTCGCGGATATCATTGCCGGGAAGCATCTTCAGCCGCGCAATCAAAGACGGCACAGCAAGAACAAGCAAAACCAAGGCCAGTCCAGCTAGCCAAAAACGAAGAAATCTGTCTTGCTTAGTCGGTATAATAGTCATGATAGCGGTGATTATAATAGCCATCACCGTAGCTTGCCAGCTCATTCATATTGATCTGGTTCAAAACAGCCCCAGCAATACGACAATCAAGGCTTTGAAGCTGATGCAGCGCCTGCATCACGGCATCTCGAGATGTTTCAGCCCATTTCACAAGAAAGAGGCTTGTATCAACAACACGAGCAACCATCGCCGCATCACTCACCGCCAGAATCGGAGGCGTATCAATCACAACCAGATCATAAGCATTACTCCATGCTTCTATCATCTTGGCCATATGTTGCGAGCCAAGTAAATCCTGCGCATTTGGTGCTTTCCCAAAAGCAGGTAGCACATGAAGACCCGCAACGGAAGGATCATGACGCACAGCTTCTTTAAATTTACAACGTCCCGTCAACAATGCGGATAAATCCTTGCCATTTGCTGGAATTTCTAATGTCCGCGCAATACGGGGACGGCGCAAATCCGCATCAACCAGCAAAACTCTGTTGCCCGCTGTTGCCAAAGAACGCGCCAAAGACAAACAGAACGTTGTCTTACCCTCACCCGGACCAGAGCTCGTTACCATGACACTCTTTGGTGGATTATCAACATTTGAAAAATGAATGGCCGTACGCACTGTACGCAAAGCTTCGCTATAAGCCGAAAGCGGTTTATCCACAACGTAATCTTCCGGTTTCTTTTGTTTAGGAAGATCACGCAAGAAAGGCACTTGCCCGATAACAGGGACACCGATAACTTCCTCGAGCTGTGGTGCAGTCCGGAACCCTTGATCCAAAAATTCTGATAGATAAGCATACAGAAGACCCAAAGCCCCCCCTATAAAACCACCCACCAAAAAGAACAGCCATGGTTGCGGGAAAGAGGAGGAAAGAGGCACATCAGCCCGCGCAATAACCCGCGTATCAGGAAGCTGCATATCTTGCTGTTCTGAATTTTGCTTAAACCGATTGAGAAAGTTCTCATAAAGCGTCCGATTAGCATCGGCCTCCCGTTGCAACTGACGCAGCTGAACGGATGATTTCATCTCAGTTCCAGCTTTCTGCTCTAGTTTACGCAGATCGGCATCAAGCTGCCGCTCCTTAGCACGCGCAATGTTAACCTCGCCTTCAAGAGACTTGAGAATCTTTTGAACCTCCTCTTGAATCTTCCCCTTAACATCAAGGCTCTCTGCCTGCATCTTAATCATTGTCGGATGACGATCACCATACCGCGAAGACAATTCTGCAGCCTTGCGTTGTACTGTCGCTTCCTGTTCGCGAAGCCGTTGGATCAGAGACGAAGACAACACATCCGAAGAACCTTCAATCCCTGCCCCAGACTGTACAAGCTCTCTCGCATTTCGCAAACGAGCAACAGCTTGCGAAGCTTCCGCACGTGCTTCGATAAGCTGTATATTGATTTCCTGCATTTGCTTGGAAGATAATGTGCTGCCTTCAACTTGAATCAGGTTCTTCTTTTGGCGAAAATCTTCAACCGCTTTTTCTGAAACTTCAACCTTTTGCCGCAATGAGCCAAGACGCTCTGAAAGCCAGCTATTAGCCCGCGCAATCACTTCATATTTAGCTTCCAATTGATCGACAAGATATTCGTCAACCACAGCGTTAGCAATTTCTGCTGCTTGGTCAGGATTCCCAGACTCAAATGAAACATTAATACTCAGCGACATGCCATCGTTATAAACATTAAGACGATTTCGCAAAATGTTAGCCGCCTGCGTACGAGCGCGATGTATTTTAGCTTCTTTGTTTTCTTCCGTTTCTTCAGCCTCATCATCCTTAGAAAAAAGACGAGACAACCAACCCGCAGGAGGGTTAAATTCAGGATTGTCAACAAGCCATAATTTTTTGACCACGCGATCAAGAACAGCACGTGATAAGAGAATATCGATTTCGCTACGGATCGAAGCGTTATTGAGCGGCGTAGCCTGCAAGGAGTTCGGTCCAACCTCAAACATTTTCGTCTGACGCGAATCAAGCAGCAACACAGCCTCAGCTTTGTAACGCGGGGATATAACAAGGGAAACGATAAGCCCCAATACAGCAAAGGCCCCCATCAAACGAAGAATAATTTTAAGCCGCCGTTTAAGAAGACGCGAAGCCTCACGCATATCCATGGTTTGAAAAAAGATTCGCTTGGCTCCAGATGTCTTTTCTATCTGAGCAGGAATGTTGTCTGACATGATATTTCCCGTTTAAAAAAACCGCTCTGGCACACGAACGATGTCACCAGGCAGAATCGTCGTTTCTTCATCAACTCTTTGAGCTTTTTGTTTGCCTCGCGTCACCGTAGTTCCTGATTTGTCTGCACGATAGGTGTAGCCCCCACCAAGCGCCACAGCATTCAAGACGGTTATGCCACTGACATAAGGATAACTTCCTGGATTGGAAACTTCGCCAAGAATAAAAAAGGGACGATAATTGACAACTTCAGCATTAACACGAGGATCACGCAGATAGCCCTTCATAAGCGAACGCCGCACAGACGTCTCAAACTGTTCCAGCGTCAAGCCTTGCGCTTGCATGTTACCGATCAAAGGCACGGCAATCGTTCCGGTGCTTCCAACTTCATATTCACCGGACAAATCCGCTTCGCCAAAAACCGTGAGTTTAACTTTATCACCAGACCCAAGCGTATAACTTGCTGCCTGAGCATCCGTTGCCCTAGCAGAGGCCACAGGCTGTTGGCTCTGCTTTGTGGACACAGAGGCCGCATCATTGCTTTCCCAAAATGCCACATCATCCCAAAACGCATGCGCAGGTGTTGCGCTTAACGACAACATCAGGCCCGATAAAATCAAAATAGAAAAGAGCAGTTTACGCATCAATAATACCATCGCTCAGTCCTCCTGTAGCGGCGATCTTACTATAAAAAAACAAAAATTTTCGTTAACACAAAAAAACTATCCCAAAAACAAGCCAAAAAACTGCATAGAGGCCTCTTTAAACTCGCCTCACAAAGCTTTCTTCCCTACAGGAAGAAAGCTTTTTAAGCCTTATGTTAATAATGGATGCCAACTCGCATCATAACCAAGTGCCTCGCATAGTCATTATCGACTTCGCTTGACTCGCGGCCTTCCCAATTATACATGGCATCCGTATAAAGGTTGCGGCTGATAAGATACCGTGTACCACAACCAACGCCCAACACGTCATCTTGACGCTCTGTTGACCCATTGAAGTCATAACGCGAAAATCCAAGATTGCCTTCTAGCAAGATATTCCGATACAGCTCATGGGTAACCGTTACCGAACCGCCTGTCGCATAATAGCTGTTATAGTTGGTGATGCTGGTTTCCTCGAGTGTTCGGTTAGCCTCCAACACAACAGAGGTCAGTCCCGTTGGGTTCCAATCAATACGACCTCCAACGCGTGGCGAACTTAAATGTTTGGTTGTCGCGAAATCATCATAATCACGGACCATCCACCCAGCATAGACGTCCAAAGAAGTAATACCTCCCATATCCACAGTCGTCCCAGCCAAAGCTTCATACCCTGTAGCATCATGCTCTTTGTAATCCGTATAAGGACGCGTCTCATAAGACGCACGCAAATAAGGCGAGACATTTCCTGTCATCGCGTAGTCCCATGTCATCGTTGTCTTATGCTCATCGCGAGACCGCAAGCTTTGGTCGATAGCACCACCTGCTGCAGGCGTATCGTCATAACGGAAACGTTTGAAATCATAATCAAGGGTCAAATGAAGACTGCCAACACCACGATAGAATGTCATGCCCGCTTTGCTCAGATTAAAGGTCACAGGTACACGCCCGTTCACATCATTCGGAGAGGTCCGTGATTCAGCCAAATACTGATGGCCCATCCGGCCCTCAACCCACATACGGTTTAGAATGTCATAACGGCCAGCGGCATCAACCACCATACTTTGGTAATTTTCATCCGGGTTTTGACTGTAATAGGCAAAGTCACCAAAAGTCGTAATTGACAAAGCATGACGACCCCAGTTCGAGAATAAATTAACAACAGGACGAATAATTCCGTGAACGTCCTCACGCTCATCCCCATCCGTTGCAAAGAGGTTGGACTCGTAGTTTTCGCCAAGTTCTAACGAGGGATACATCTCAAAAGAGCCAAACTCAACCGGCACAGGATCATAATCGGGACGCGCATGCTCAAGCACAGACTCGGCACGGTCAGGCCGATCATTTTTCAGATTAGTCGGACGCGCAACAGCGATCGAACCATCTGGCTCGGCGCGGCCACCGAACAATCCTTCTGGTCCATACGCATGAGCGGGCGAGCTCATAGCAAGCAGACAAGAGACAATTAAAAATGAGCGTTTCGCATTATTAGTAAAATACATCAAAGAACCTCTTAGGTTTAATCAGAACTGGCTTTGTTACGCCCCGAAGGTACCGTTGGAGCAATCGTTACAGGCGGCAACCCAGGGCTACGCATGGATGGATTCATGAAGAGCAAAGGCTCGCCCGTCAGATTGGAAGCTTGAATCCAGCTATCCTCGCAAAGGTTAGGCTGGCCCGCTTCAACCACGACCGGAGAGCTGGCAAAACTCTGCGTCGTTGTTACGATCGTTGTATGAAGCTCTGTTCCATATTGCTTTTCAGGAAGAGCCTCAACGATACGGCGCAGCTCTGCACATACAGGAGCCACTGTTGGTGGAGTGATGCTGGGAGCAAACTCACCCGCCACAGACAGCATACGTTGTGCATAGTCAGGATCCGCCGTCAAACGGCGCTCTGTCATTGACAAAAGACCACGCACAATCGGATCAACATTTTCATTGTTGCTTTGAGCCAACACCCTCAGCTGAGTCAGATCCTTGCTTTGTAAAAGCTGTTGCACATTGCTCTCGATTTGCCCATCAGCACGAACCGGCTGAACTGCCAGACAGAGGAGAGCGGCTCCTAAAATCATTACGCCAGAAAAATGTCGCATAAGAAATGTCCCGTTCAAAAGGAATGGATAAGACCCTCTTGTACCCATTTTTGACGGAAAATGCTATATTTTTTTATATTTCATTAATAATTTCACCAAACACAAAAGAAAGCCCCTGCTATACAGGGGCTTCCTAATGGTCTCTTTTTTGAAAAGTTTATTGAGCCATAGCAACCGTCTGTACAGGACAAGATGCCATGCGTTGAATCCATGAAGCCCTTACAATCGGATAATGGCCACGCCCCTCTAACCATCTGTTTTGTAATGTATAAGCCTGCTCTTCCTTGGAACGCTCACAGCTCCAACGAGCGCGGGGAGTAAAACTTTGGGCATAGTGAACAAGCTCATGAACCAGAAGGCTGAGTTGTGTCCCATCGCGCTCATCAAACAAATGATGATCCACAACCACCATTCCTCCAAAGAAAAGGGCTCCGGGCGTACCACGCGCCCGAATGGTGCTGTGCGCAGCTATACGCCGCAACATACCGCGGCTAGCAAAAACCTTAGGAAGCGCAGGAACATGAATTCCCGTTTGAACTTCAACCCACGCCATAAGCGGCGCAACGATTGTCGCAGGAAGTGTCGTGTTTTCGTCATAGTAAGCTTGTGCAGAATGCGGGAAAGCTACTAAAAGAGCTGACAGGAATATGAATAAAATAAGCTTTTTCATTTAAACCACCACGATTATTCGCGATGATTCCACTGTATCGGAAAGCGGCTAAACTACGCTTAATTATTGATATAATTAGATATTTTGGCTTTTAGCTCAAATTTTATGGATCTCCCTTTTCTGCGGGGTTCAGCGTTATTACTTTCATGCCCTTTTACTTTCTTGTGTTTTTTTTACGCTCGCCCACAATAAGAACAAAATTTATGGTCACCTTTCTGTTTCTTAGAGCCAGTTCAGAATCTTGTTCCGGCTAAGGGGTTTTGTTCGTTTTCGAGGACCGCAGCGGAAGCGTACGTTGGGGTACGTGCGCAGCGAACCGCAAAAAACGGGCAAAAAGCCAACGTCGGAATCTAGATTATGAACTGGCCCTTATACAAAAAAGCTGGGGCAGCTTATGCTTTAAGAGTGCCCGCAAAACAATGTCTGTAGGGAATTTCTATGCTTGATACAGCAACCACCTATCTTCTCGATCTCTTCAACACGATCAGCACATCATCGGACATGATGCTGATTCAAGATTCGGCCTTTGCCCTCATCTTGGGGCTAATGTTCGGCTATGAACGCTCCTACAGAGGAAGAGCCGCAGGCATGCGCACCTACGGTATCGTCTGTATGGTCGCAGCAGTCCTCACCAGCTCAACAGTCCATTTCGGCAGTGATTA
>JBFXDW010000045.1:0-14895 GCA_050180745.1 Bdellovibrionales bacterium
TCCATAGACGCAATCACAGGCACAAGCGGACGCTCTAAACGCTCATAAACCGTGACAAGTTTTTCCTCCATAAGACGAGGTTTCAGCACATGCCACAAACGCAACGTGATATCCGCATCTTCTGCCGCATAATTTGTAGCTGTTCCCAAAGGCACACGATCAAAGGTAACTTGCTTTTTGCCTTTACCTGCAACCTCCTCAAACGAAATCATCTTATGGTCGAAATAGTGCGCAGCCAGATAATCAAGCCCATGTCCATGCAAGCCTGCGCCAAGCACATAAGACATGAGCATCGTGTCATCGTAAGGAGCAACATCAAGCCCATGTTGTCGCAACACTTGCAAATCAAACTTCAGATTATGCGCAATTTTAAGAACGGACTCGTCCCGTAAAAGCGATGCAATTTCCCGAACAAAATCGTTGATCTTAATCTGTTTGGGCGCAGCCACGGCAAACATCGTGCCGTCCTCACCGCCTTCAGGATCAACATGGGAAAGCGGAATATAACACGCCTTGCCCGCCGCTAGAGCCAGACTCACACCAACTAATTTTGTATGCGAAGGTAAAAGCGAATCCGTTTCTGTATCTATAGCCACATAGCCTTGGCTCTGCGCAGCCTCTATCCATTTCTTTAAAGCTGCAATATCCTGCACACACTCATAAGAGGATTTTACAACAGAAGACGGTTTTTCTTTAAGCTCACCATTTCCATTCTGAGGAACAATCCGCTTTAAAAGAGACTTGAAATTCTGTTCTTCTAAAAACGCCACCAGCCCATTTTGGAAAGAAGGATTAATCATCAGCTCTTCAAGCGTTTTATCACGCGGCGCGTTATCATCCAAAGTGACAAGCTTTTTGGAAATGCGCGCAAGCTCTTCATTATCAATCAGGCTTTGGCGACGTTTAGGCTGTTTGATCTCATTGGCACGCGCCAAAAGAGATTCCAAATCACCATATTCGTTGATAAGCTCGGCAGCTGTTTTAATGCCTATGCCCGGAACACCCGGAACATTATCGGTGCTATCTCCAGCTAGCGCTTGGACATCCACGACCAGGTTGGGCGCGACACCAAATTTAGCTTCAACTTCATCTTCTCCAATCACCTTATCTTTCATCGGATCATAAAGAGCAACGTTCTTGTCTAAAAGCTGCATCAAGTCCTTATCAGCAGAGACTATTCGTACCTGCCAGCCTTGTTCTTTAGCTGCACGCGCGTAAGAGGCTATTAAATCGTCAGCCTCATAGCCTTCTTTTTCTAAAGAAGGCAAACCAAACGCCTTCGTAGCTTCCCGAATCAGAGCAAACTGAGGCACCAAATCTTCAGGTGGAGGCGGACGATGAGCCTTATAATCAGGATAAATGTCATTTCGGAAGGTCTGTCGCGCCGAATCAAAAATAACGGCTATACGCTCGGCCTTAAGGTCCGTCAAAAGCTTCTGAATCATCGCACAAAAGCCATAAACGGCATTAACCGGCGTCCCATCACGGCGCGTCATCGGCGGCAGGGCGTGATAGGCGCGGAAAATATAGCCCGAGCCGTCCACAAGGTATAAAATTTTATCGCTGTTCGTTGTCATCTTCCCTCAAATTGCATTAAAAACCCAACGTCATTACGGACTCTATTTTAGTATGTCCGAAACTTACAACATTCACTTTCCTTGCCGTTTTCGGAAATAAAAAATGGGACCCCAGCCTTCGCTGTGGTGACAGCATTTCTCTGTTTTTTCTTTTCCTTTTTTATCACCCTATGCGACCTTTCGACTGTATCTTATTCCCCCCTCGAGGTATAGTCGTAAGCATGTCTCATTTTCAAAATGCCATAGAAATCCAAGGGCTAACCAAGCTCTTTCCTGCCAGCAACGGACATAAGGCTCAACTGGCGCTGGATCATATTGACCTCAAAATACCCAGAGGTTCGCTCTTTGGCCTTATCGGCCCCAATGGCGCGGGCAAATCGACCCTGATTAACATTCTGGCAGGCTTGGTTCGCAAAAGCGCAGGCGAGGTTTGGATATGGGATGCTAATCTGGAAAACGATCCACGCCGCGCCAGCAGCGCTATCGGAATCGTGCCTCAAGAACTTAACTATGATCCCTTTTTTACGCCATACGAAATTTTGGAAACACAAGCCGGACTTTATGGTGTTGCTCCCAAAGATCGTATCACGGACCTTCTTTTGGAGATGATGCATCTGACAGAACAGGCTCATCGCTCGACCCGTGAGCTGTCAGGCGGCATGAAACGTCGCCTAATGATTGCCAAAGCGCTCGTTCATCGCCCCCCCATCGTTGTGCTGGACGAACCAACAGCCGGTGTTGATGTCGAGCTGCGGCAGGATTTATGGGAACATATCTTACGGCTCCAAGAAAGCGGCACGACAATTCTGTTAACGACACATTATATCGAAGAAGCGGAAAAACTATGCGATCACATTGCGATTATGCATGAAGGGCATATTATCGCCAATGACACGAAAGAGGCGTTACTAGCACAACTGGACAAGAAAAGGATTATGCTCACCGTAGATCGTGAAATGAAAGATGTCCCGCCCAATCTGCGCCCTCATGGCTGGGTGCTGGAAAGCCCTCATCAACTCTCCTTAAGCAAAAAGCCCGAGAAAATATCTCTGGGCCAAATGTTGCTGAGCGTCCAAGTCAACGGTCTTAACATTACCGATATTGTGACCGAGGAATCGGACCTAGAGGACGTATTTTTACAAATGACCGCAAACAAGACCCCATAGCATGGTTATAAAGAAAAGCTCGAACGGAAAGCATAAACAGTCAGGGCTACGAACTCAGATAAAGAAAAAGTAAATGGGATGCCAGCCTTCGCTGGCATGACATTTTTTTGCTATATTTTGCACAAAAATATTACATTGTATTCTTGTACTGCTCTAAAAACAATTGTCATGCCAGCGAAGGCTGGCATCCCATTTTGTTTTGATGATAGCGTTATTAATGCTTGTTAACCCTAGTTCGAAGCCCTACATAAACAGTTAGAACGGCATCACAATGTCAAGCAATTGTGAGCCATAACGAGGTTGTTGCATATCCTGAAGCTGGCCACGGCCTCCGTAAGCAATACGCGCCTCGGCAATCTGATCATAGGAAACCGTATTTTCAGAGGAAATGTCCTCTGGACGAATAACGCCCGTTACAACAAGCTCGCGCAAATCGTAATTCACCGTCATTTGTTGCCGTCCCGCTAGAACCATATTGCCGTTCGGCAAAAGCTGAGTGATCGTTGCCGCGACACGTAGATTTATTTTCTCTGAACGATCGACCGTCCCCTTGCCTTCATTCTTAACATTACTGCCTACAGCCGCCAATGCGGCGGGGGATAGAGCCTCTGGCAAAAAGTCCGTCAGATGAGATTCAAACCCTAATAGATTCGTTATATTAGCATCTTCTTCATTGGTGCGCTCGCGCTTGGTCTCGTTAGAAAGCGAGGCTTTTTCATCGACACTAATCACAACCGTCAAAATATCGCCAACACGGCTGGCCCGTTGATCACGGAAGAAAGCACGAGATCCCGTCTTCCACAGCGAGTTAGGCTCACTATGACGCATATCTGGCGTAGGCATAGGCATGCTGACAGGCTGCGTTCCTGGAATGCGCGAGGGATCCTGAACAGATGCCATCTTGGGCACCTCGCCAATAGAAGAAAAGCGCGACAAAGCATTACACCCACTCAAAGAAAGCAACATACAAAAAGATAAGGCTATATGTTTCGTCGTTTTTTTCATCGGATTTCCTATCCTTCTCTTTTACCTTATTTCACAGAAGCCACTTGTTGAGGGGCCATCCCCACGCAGACAACCCCCGCTTCTGTCACAATACCTTCAACAATGCGCTTACTGCTCGTATTGGAAACACGAATACTCTCACCATAAACCCCATCTTGCAAAGCCTTGCCCTGCGCGGTGATTTTCATATAAGGCATTTCAATTTTAAGAGTAACAAGCTCGCCCCGTTTTACCATACGCGGCACGCTAAGATCGTGTGCAAAAAGCTGAGACCCTGCGCCCTGCGGTTGATTCAACTCTTTTCCAACAATATCGGATAAATTTGTCAAAACACCTGACTGAACACGCATCTCCTCAATCTCTTCCATAACAAGATCGCTGCGAGCAAGAATTATGCCTCCTTGAACTCTATGCGCTAAGACAGGAACGCGATAGGTCACCGCAACATGGCCCGCGATAAACTGTGTTTTGTTGCCATTATCTGTCTGTGCGACCAGCTTGCCCCGAAAACGCCGCGTATCACGGTCATATTCAAAAGCATCCAAGTGATAATCAAGATCATCTCCTGCAGCCAAAACCAATCCCGGGGCGCGTCCATCGAACTTAACTTGTTTTGTTGTGCCTTCTTCCTTTGCTAAATCAATTTTCTTGGCGACAAGATCGCGAACCATATCAGCTGTTACATAAACAGCCGCACGCTTGAGTGTTATTTTTTGCGTATAGCTATCAGGATTCCACGCAAGACCATAACGCGCTGCCAATGGTTTGAGAACATTAGCACTGTAAGTCACACTTTGTCCGGGTGCTGGCGCCAACGCAATTTCTGCATCCTCGCCTTCCTCTAAGCCTAAGAAAATATCGCTCAACCTCACAACAGAGCGCTCAAGAGTAACTTCATCACGCAAAGCAACCTCTCCGGCCTGCACAGCCACAGATGCCACACAAAGAACACTTGCAAGAAAAATAGACCTAATAAGACGTTGCATTATATCCCCCTCTTACCGAAGTTGGCTAATCGTTGTCAGCATGTCATCAGCCGCTTTAATCACACGTGAGTTCATCTCATAAGCACGCTGCGCAGTGATGAGACCCGTGATCTCAGAAACAACGTTCACATTCGACGTTTCAACAGATCCTTGAATAAGGGTTCCCAGATTATCAGAATTAGGAGCACCTGTTGTCGGCGAACCAGAAGCCGCCGTTTCCATCAAAAGATTATCACCTATTGCCGCCAACCCAGCCGAATTGACAAAAGAAGCAATCTCAATCGTACCCAAACTTTGTAGCTCGGATTGACCTTTGATTTCAGCCGAGACATCTCCCGATTTACTAATTGTAACCGATACAGCATCTGCAGGAATCGTAATCGCTGGTGTAAGCGGATATCCATCAGCAGTTACAATTTGCCCATCTTCATCAAGCTGGAAAGATCCCGCCCGTGTATAGCCTGTTGCCCCATCAGGCATTGCTATTTGAAAATAGCCATAACCATTAATTGCGAGATCATATTCATTGTCTGTAACTGTCAAACTTCCTTGTTCATTAATGCGATAGGTTGCCACAGGCTTGACCCCCAAACCAACTTGCAAACCTGATGGCAGCAACGTCCCCGCATCGGAGGTAGGCGAGCCTACGCGGCGCATATTTTCATAAAGCATGTCTTGGAACTCTGCGCGTGAGCGCTTAAAACCCGTCGTCGAAATGTTGGCAATGTTGTTTGAGATAACTTCAACATTGAGCTGTTGGGCCTGCATGCCCGTAGCGCCGATAGATAAGGCTCTCATTTAACTAATCTCCCTTTTTCATTTCTTTCCTAATTAGTTTGAAATCTTGCCAAGGCGCTGGATCGCAGAAACCTGACGTTCATGCTCAGCATGAACCAGATTAGCGATACGCTGATAAGCACGCGACACTTCAATCATGCGGGTCATTTCTTCAACGCCCGAAACGTTAGAGCTCTCAACCGCGCCTTGAACAACTTTACTGGTTTCGCTTTGAGACGGCGCTTCGGCACTGGCATAAAGATTGAGGCCTATTTTCTCCATGGCACTCTCATGTTGGAACTCATAAAGTCCAAGTTTGCCTATTTCCGCGATTGTTCCAGCAGCGCCTGTTTCCGCCGAGATCTTCCCATCGCCAGAAATCAAAATATTCCGCGCATCCGTAGGAAATGTGATTGACTGCCCGCCATCATCCAAAACCCGTTCACCCCGCGCAGTAACAAGCTCTCCCTCTTGGCTGACCTGAAAAGCACCTGCACGCGTATAACGCGTTCCCGCCTTGGTCTGCACCGCCAAATAAGCATGGCCCTGAACAGCTATATCCAGAGGATTACCCGTAAGAGATACAGCCCCTTGGCTCGTATCGCGATAAGTTCCATCTTCTACAGCAAATAAGAAGCTATCTTGAGGCGTAGGCTTACTAAGAAACGAATCAAAATCAATTGTCTCACGCTTAAATCCAGTCGTATTCACATTCGCGACATTGTTCGCAATAACAGCCATCGCTGTTTCCAACGATTCTTGATAGGACCCTAAAACTAAACTCGCACCTTGCATTGAATGCTCCTTAATTGGTTGCTGCATCCTTCCTTGCATACATCGTGCCAAAACAAAGTTCTTTTTATTATCAATGTATTAGGATCACTTATACAGGGAAGCTCCCGTCGAAAACGTAAGAAAAGGTAAAATATGTTGCCTCCTTTATGGACAAATTTGCTTAGGCCCCACAAAAACTTGTTAACCATAATCTGATAGGCTATCTTTCTGTTCGTTGTTGACTGCTATGTAAGGAGCCACCGCCGTGGCCGAAGAGGATAAAGAAGAAGCCAGCCCCAAAAACGCGGAAAGCGCGGAAGGCTCAGAAGAGCAAGGCCAAGAAGAAGGTCTTGAGCCTCCTAAAAGGGGTTTGGGCAAAAAGAAGCTGATCATCATTGCAGCTGTCGGGGGCGTATTGCTTCTCGGCGCGGGCGTTGGTGCGGGCTTGTTCTTTGGCGGATTCTTTAATGCTCAACCAGAAGTCTCTGCTGAAGGCGATCCGGATACCGCCCACAACGCCACAGCCAGCCATGAAAATGGGGCCTCCGCTCATGGTGATTCGCCCAAAGGAGAACATGGCGAAGGAGAGGCTTCAAACGCACCCGTCTTTTTGCCGCTTGGAGACATTCTTGTTAATCTGACGAGCACCGGCAAACGACCTAATTTTCTAAAGATCAAGATCTCACTTGAATTGGCTAGTGAGCAAGACAAAACCGCTCTGGAAGCCTTAAAACCACGAATCATAGATAATTTTCAGGTATATTTACGTGAACTTCGCGTTGATGATCTGCGAGGTAGCGCAGGCCTTTACCGCTTGCGTGAAGAATTGCTCTTGCGGGTCAACGAAGCGGCTCAACCAATTCGTATTCGTGATGTGTTGTTTCAGGAAATGCTGGTACAGTAGGTTGTTTTGGGGTATTCCTAATCCCTGAATCCTAAATCTTGAATCCTGAATCCTGAATTATGGCCGACGAAAATACCCCCCCCGAAGATGAGAAACCTACCGAAGAAATGTCGGAGGAAGAACGCCAAGCCGCCGAATGGGCAGCTATGGCTGAAGAGGACCCCGATGACATAGAGGGCGGTGCGGCACGCGTTCTGAGCCAAAATGAAATTGATAGCCTGCTTGGTTTTGGCGGTGATTCGGGACAGCAGGATAATTCGGGCATTATGGCCCTCATCAACAGCGCGCTTGTTAATTATGAGCGGCTGCCAATGTTGGAGGTTGTGTTTGACCGCTTGGTCCGCATGATGTCCACTTCTTTGCGGAACTTTACATCAGATAACGTTGAAGTCAGTTTAGATCAAATTACCTCGGTTCGGTTTGGCGATTATTTGAATTCGATTCCCCTGCCCGCTATGTTAGCTGTGTTTAAGGCCGAGGAATGGGATAACTCAGCCCTCATGACAATCGACAGCGCCATGATTTATTCGATCGTGGATGTTTTGCTCGGCGGACGACGCGGTACAGCCGCCATGCGGATTGAGGGCCGCCCCTATACAACGATTGAGCGAAATCTAGTTGAGCGTCTGGTGCGTGTTATTCTGGCGGATGTCAGCGGCGCTTTTGATCCTCTTTCGCCCGTGACCTTCAGGTTTGATCGGTTAGAAACAAACCCTCGCTTTGCGACTATCGCGCGAGGCGCAAATGCGGCTGTTCTTGCTAAATTACGCATCGATATGGAAGACCGTGGCGGACGGATCGAAATCCTCATCCCCTATGCCACTCTTGAGCCCATTCGTGAGCTTTTGCTCCAAATGTTTATGGGCGAAAAATTTGGTCGTGATTCAATCTGGGAAACCCACTTGGGGAACGAGCTCCTGATGACCAATATGCATATGGATGCGGTTTTGGGCGAATCAACGATGCCCTTGGGGGATATTATGAAATGGAAGGTCGGTTCACGCATTATGCTGAATGTCAAACCGGATGATCTAATTTCTCTGCGTGCCGGAGAAATGACCTTGTTTAAAGGCCGAATGGGATCGGTTAGTGACCGTATTGCCGTCCGGATTGAAGAGGCTCCCATACAAGATGCAAAAATGAAGGAAGGAGCAATTTAATGAATATCAGCTGGCTTGGATTTTTAATGGATATCACTCTAGCAGGCCTTTTATGCACAGGCATTTATTACGCCATGCGCTTAGCCCAACAGCTTGAGGCCATGCGAACCAGCCGCGCAGAAATGGAACGTTTTGTCATAGATTTCAGCGCCACGGTAACACGCGCAGAGAATGGAATTAAAGGCCTGAAAACAACGGCACGATCAAGCGGAGATGACCTTGAAAAACTGATTGATCAGGCCAAACATTTACGGGATGAGCTTCATTTTCTAGTCGAAAGCGCAGATAAAATTGCTGAACGCTTATCCAATACAGCGGCAAGCGCAACACGACAAACAGCACGCCCTCAACAGGAAGCGCCTCTGGTCGGAAAACCCGCCCCTCAACCAACACAACAAAAAACGGTACAGCAAGCAGCGCCTCAGAAACGCATCAAAACTCATGAAGAGGCTCTAGCCGCATTAACTGGCAATGATAAATTAGTAAGCTCCACAGCAGAAAAAGAGCTGCTTCGTGCCCTTAAGAAGATAGGATAGGGAGAGTATCATGCGTATTCCGCCTCGATTCCTGTTACCCCTTTTAATCATCGTTGGCGTTGGAACTGCCGGTTTTCGCGTCAACAATGCATGGCATACTTTTGAAACAGGAGCGTTGTTATCTCCGATCAATCCGGCTCATGCTAAAGAAGCCGAAGATAATAAGCATCAAGAAGCGCCTCAAGAAACAACGGCTCAACAGGCAACACCAGAAGCCTCACAAGAAACACCTCCTGTTGAAGAAACAGAAAACACACCAGAAACAAAATTATATAAGCAACTTGCCGGACGGCGGGACCAGTTGGAAGAACGCGCCAAACAACTTGATGCGCGGGAAGCGATTGTTGCTGTCGCTGAAAGACGCATCGACCAAAAAATGGAAGAAATGCGCGTTCTGCAAAAGCAACTTAAATCCCTTTTAGGACAAGCCAGCAGCGAACAAACGGCACAGTTGGAAAATCTTGTGAAGATATATGAAACAATGAAACCGAAAGAAGCAGCGCGTATTTTTGAAAATCTGGACATGAAAATTCTGCTTCATGTTGTCCAACGCATGAAACCCAAAAGTACAGCGGCTATTCTTGCCAGCATGGACCCCTTAAAAGCTAAAGCGATCACGGTTGCTCTCACCAAACGCGACCAACTTCCCGCCGCACAATAACATGTCCGAAGAAAGACTATACGACCTCTTTCATGAGCTTAATATCCTCTATGAAACCATAGAGCACCACCCCACCCATACCGTTGAGGAAGGACGAAGCCTTCGCCACAAAATCCTAGGCTTGGATTGCAAGAATCTTTTCATGAAAGACAAAAAGGATGTCTTATGGCTCGTTGTCATGCCCGGAGACAAGCGCGCAAACATCACCAACATTCAAAAGAAGGTTGGCTCAGCACGGCTGTCTTTTGGCAACCCAGAGCTTCTTAAAGAAGTCTTAGGAATAACGCCCGGTTCTGTTACGCCTTTTGCGTTAATAAACGATACGGCGCGGCGCGTGAAGGTGGTGCTGGATTGCGACATGCTCAACGCACCCATGGTTAACTTTCACCCTCTTCGCAACACAGCCTCAACAAGTCTGCGGTCAACAGATTTATTAAAATTTATCAAGAGCCTGTCTTACGAACCCCAGATCGTCAATTGCGGCACATGGATTGAAGATTAACCTTTTATAAACATGCAACTAATTCTTTATTGAGAGGTTTTGTGATAGAATAACATTCTAATTTTAAAAGAAATTTCCAAGGACGGTTTATTGTGAGCAAGAAAGATAAACCTACATATTATAAGCGCCTAAAAAAGGCTGTCCTATTTAAACTTGCCGCGGCAGCACTTACGATAGCTCTTGTGACGGGCCCTTCTATCACCGTATTTGCGGGTCCTGCAAAACCTGTTCATACCACACATAAACCGACTCCTCGGATTCCGAATTACTACAGCGCGTTAAGACCTAATCTAATTCAAGCCAGCAACTCTTTTGGTCAACCATTGCCTATACGAGCCATAGAGTTTTCTGATCCACTCGTGCCGGGCCATTTAATTTGGTATGCACGGGATAATTCTCAACAGCCTGATGACGAATTTTTTATCGAAGGTGAAATGAATGATAGACGTTTAGGAAATAATTTTAGGATTACAACTCATGATTCCAAACTAGACACGGATTATGTCTATGATATTAGCGTCGAGGAGAATGGCAAGACCAAGTTATATGATGGGTACACCATCATGAGTGATATAAAATTGCCAATAGTAGATGACTCTCTTATAGAGACAGCAAAAAGACGGCTTTGCGGGTTTCTAGCATATATTAAAAAAGGAGCCGCCCCCCAACAATCGCCACAACAAGATCGCGTGGAATATGTGGATTTACCATCAAATCCTATCTTAAATCCATTTTTTGATGGGACGCGTTATGCACGACTTGTAACTCGAGACAAACAAAGCAGGTCTTTGCGTGTAACCACCTATAGCATCAAGGGAGACATATTTTGCATGCGAACGGCAACGGCTGGAGAACCCAGTTTTGTCTTTAAAAGCTCGTTAACGGGACATCAAGAACTCTCAGAAGACATAAAAAACTTAGAAAAAGCAATTTCTGAAAGCCCTGAATGGGAGGCCTCTTTTAATGATCTTTGGCTTGAAAAACAAAAATATGGATTAAAAACAGAAAAAGAACCTCTTGAAGATCTTTTTCCAGAAACCGAAGGAAAAGCCCCCTTAACAGAAAAGGATATACCCAAGGAACGCCGCCAAGCTTATTGGAAAATAAAAGCAACCCACGATAAAGCGAAATTAACAACAATAAAAACACTTATAGAAAAAATAATAATTGAGTTAAACAGAGCCCATTCTATTTCAACCTACACGGACAAGCCAACTAAAGACCATTTAAAAGTTAACCGTCCACAGAAAAAAACACCTCTCAAAAGAACCTTTACCCAAAGAGTACCTGAAGAGGTTATTCAAGCCCCCAAACCTGCGCCTCCACCTGCGCCTACAAAACAAACTTCACCCACCAAAAACCCCAAAGAAGACCCTCTTGCGAGATACAAAAGGCTTATGTTGCAGAATAATCAGCCAAAATAGCGCAAACAATTCTTTTTTGAGGGTTCTTATGATAAAGTGACTTCCATACCCAAGCTTTTTAAAGGAATTTAATTATGACGAAAAAGATTTCCCGTCGCGGTTTTTTTAAATGGGGCGCAGCGGCGGCTGCAACAACAACCCTAAACCTCTCTCCTCTCCACGCCATCGCAGCACCATGGGACGATGTTGATATCGAATACCATGACTATGAATATGATTTATACCGCTCCCCAAGCTATTACGGTGAAACACAGCCGGGACCATTCGGGTTTATTGAGTATTATCTCTTGGAAAATGCACCTGTTGTGCAGTCTGTTGAGTTTTCTGATCCCAGCACCACAGACCGTTTGATTTGGTATGCACAAGAGGCAGAACATCCTGAAGACGGTTTCTACGTTGAAGGTACTTTTGATGGACGCCTAGGAAAAGATTTTACAATCACCGCGCATGATTCTGAAAGAAATCTCGATTATTCATGTGATTTCAACATTGCCAGCTATGGTGAAATCACCTTGCGCAAGGCATACACCATCATCGACGGAGAAAAAGAAGAATTTACAATGACAGAGCCTCTTGCCGACAAAGCCAAAAAACGGCTCCGCGGATTTATTTCCCATATAAACGAAGGACCTTCCCCCCAAGAGGGCAGAATCGAATATATAGACACGCCGTCAAACCCGTCTTTTAATCCACCTTGGGATGGCGCACGCTACGCCCGTCTTCTCGTCACAGGAGAAAGCGGCTCCCCACGTATAACAAACTTTTGCATTAAAGACGACAGCCTTCACCTCATGACAACATCAGCGGGAGAGCCCGCCATCAACCTTGATATGTCTTTGGATAAGGCTCAACGAATTTTATGCAACAAAAAAGAACAAGAAAGGCTAAGAGAATCTATTTTTAAGAGCTCTGAATGGACAGATTCTTTTGATGCCCTTTGGTTTGGCGCTCAAGAGCAAGCACGAAGAGAAAAAGAGAATTTTCTTGAAAAAATCTTTCCCTTGCCAAGAGAAGAAAAAACACGAAAAGATGTTCCCCTTAAAAGCCGTAAGGCCTACGATACGGCTAAAACAACAACGGAAGAAGCCCTCTTCAAAGAGGTTCTATTATGTCTTAAAATAGCACCTTTGATTGCCAAAGATAAAGGTCAACCAAGCCCATATTTTCTTAAAGTGAACAGCGCTCATGGCAAAAGGCTTTTAACGCAGCTACACCATCAACAGCACCCAAAAAAACCAGCTAAAGCTCCCCAAAAAAACGGGCCTCCGAAGCATAAGCGCTGACCGTTTTGCCTCGCCTTTTCTTCTTTTCTTAAGAGGCCCTTTGGGGCCTCTTTTTTTCTTTGTTTTTCAAACCCATAGGCCATTGCGCCCAAGGGTGGAACGTGCTAAAAAAAGGGGTGTTTTTGAGCCTCTCGAATCAGAGGTTAATTCTAGTCTTTTCAGTTTATTTTTCCCGTAGGCGCGAGGAGCGCAGCGGACTCATCGCTCCACAAGCGACGAGCAACGTACGGGAATGATAAACTGGAATGATGATACCTGAAAGATAAGTAAAAAATGACGAACGCTGCGGCTGAAACATCTTCTGTCCAAGATTATGGAGCAACCTCCATTACCGTCCTTAAAGGCCTCGATGCTGTGCGCAAGCGCCCTGGTATGTATATCGGTGATACCGATGATGGCTCGGGTCTGCATCACATGATCTATGAGGTTGTCGATAATGCTGTCGATGAATCGCTGGCTGGGTATTGCTCACGCATTGACGTTGTTCTCAACGCTGACGGATCTTGCTCGGTTCGCGACAATGGCCGAGGCATTCCCGTTGATATGCACGAAGAAGGGGTCTCTGCCGCTGAAGTCGTCATGACAGAGCTCCATGCCGGTGGCAAGTTCAATCAGAATTCCTATAAAGTCTCTGGCGGTCTTCATGGCGTGGGCGTTTCCGTCGTTAATGCGCTATCCGAATATCTGGAGCTGACCATCTGGCGGCAAGGTTTTAAATGGACCATGTCCTTTACCAATGGTGTCGCTGACAACCCTCTCCAAAAAGGTGAACCTTCGGACCAAACGGGCACAGAAATACGCTTTTTGCCATCCAAAGAAATTTTTTCTCAAACAGATTTTGTCTTTGCCACAGTACGGCACCGCTTGCGCGAACTAGCGTTCTTGAATTCAGGCGTCAATGTCTTTTTGACAGATCTTCGCGGGACAGAACCTGAAGAAGTCCAATTTCACTATGACGGCGGTCTTAAAGAATTTGTATCTTATCTTGATCGCGCGAAAACGCCGCTTCAAGAGTCTTGCATCTCTGTCATTAAAGAAGTCAACAACGTCACAGTTGAATGCGCGCTTCAGTGGAATGATTCATTCCACGAAAATATGCTTTGTTTTACAAATAACATTCCACAAAAAGATGGCGGCACGCATCTTGCCGGATTTCGCGCAGCGCTAACGCGCAACATCAATCAATATGTTGAGAAAACAGGTGTCGGTAAAAAAGAAAAAATTGCCCTATCAGGCGAGGATGCGCGTGAAGGCCTGACTTGCATTTTATCCGTCAAAGTTCCTGATCCTAAATTCTCTTCGCAAACCAAGGAAAAGCTGGTTTCCTCTGAAGTCAAAACCGTTGTTGAATCTGTTATCGGCGATATGCTAGCCGAATGGATGGAAGAAAATCCAACAGAAGCAAAAAAAATCATCGGCAAAGCCGTTGAAGCAGCCATGGCGCGTGAAGCCGCACGCAAAGCTCGTGAACTTACGCGCCGCAAGAGCGCGCTTGACCCAACAACCCTCCCAGGAAAACTGGCGGATTGTCAGGAACGTGACCCAGCCAAATCCGAACTCTTTATTGTTGAGGGAGATTCAGCTGGCGGCTCAGCAAAACAGGGCCGCTCACGAAAGTTCCAAGCGATCCTGCCTCTACGCGGAAAGATCCTCAATGTTGAACGCGCTCGATTCGACAAGATGCTCTCTTCGGCTATCATCGGGACGCTCATCACCGCTATTGGCGCAGGTATTGGACGCGAGGATTTCAATCCAGACAAAGCGCGCTATCACAAAATCATCATCATGACTGACGCCGATGTTGACGGCAGTCACATCCGCACGCTTCTTTTGACCTTCTTCTTCCGTCAAATGCCGGAATTGATTGAGCGCGGTTATCTTTATATCGCACAACCGCCGCTGTATAAAATCAAACGGGGCAAAAGCAAAGAACGTTATCTGAAAGATGATCCCGCCTTGGAAAGCTTCCTGACTGAATCAGCGCTTGAGAATGCCACATTGACTTTACACGATGGGCGCGTGATTGAAGGTAAAGCTTTGGCCGAACTTGTCGTATTGTCCCAAAAAATGCGGAAAGCAATTTTAAACATCAACCGCAAAATTGGTCATACAACCATCGTTGAACAAGCCGCAATTGCGG
>JBFXDW010000046.1:0-14849 GCA_050180745.1 Bdellovibrionales bacterium
TCCATTTACGCTGCCTCCCGTTGCAGTTTGAGTTGTTGCTCGATTTGCCCCAACTTCCCTTTTACAGATGCGTCAATAAGACGCGATCCCATTTGAACCGTAAGCCCGCCAAGCAGACTTTTATCTTCTTCGACGATCAGATCAACTGTACCGCCCGTAATCTTGCCAAGCTGTGCAGAAAGAGCCGTTTTTTGCTCTTCCTTAAGCGCACATGGCACTGAAACGATGGCCGTATATTGGCGACGAAGAACCGCCACCTCATCCCGGAACGCATCAATCATCAACCCCAACAACCCTAGCCGCTTACCCGCCGCCACACGCAGCAAAAAGGCTGTCGTCAGATCATTAAACTTAGCAACGCTTGCCAGCTTTGTCATCACATCTACAACCATTTTTCTATGGCACCGTGGATGAGCCGCCAAAATCCGGAACGAACGATTTCCTTCAATCGCCTCGCCCAAAGCCTCAAGATCGGTCATAACCGAATCTGTCAGCTTCTTTTCTTCGGCCAACTCCAACAGAGCCACCGCATAGCGCCGCGCCAGAATCGGCCCCTTACCAGCAACAGCTTTTGGTTTATGGGATGAAGACACGTATAACCTCCTCAAGAAGGGTAAAAACTCATGTGCGGAGATAGCAGAGCTCAAGGTAAAGCGCAACCATCTAAACGCCTCTCTTACCGCCTTTTTTCATGATTTTGATAATCTTCTCGTAAACAGGACAGCTCGCCTTATGGCTGCCTGATAAATAACCCAATGACATAAGGAATTCTCCCACAATCTCTGGCCCCATAAAGCGAAAATTCTGCTTCATCAGCTTGACCCACTCATCCTTATTTCGTGGATGATACGAATCAAGCCATGCCGCAAAGCTTCCATGCGTTTGGCGCAATGCCTGCACCTGCCCCGCATTATAGATGACAGCCTCAATCTTGAGCCGATTCCTTATAATAGATGCATCGCCCAAGAGCCGCATCTTATCCTTAGCTCCATATGCAGCGATTTTATCCACATCATATCCCTCGAAAGCATGATTTAAAGCAGACCGCTTTTTCAGAATCGTGCCCCAAGACAGTCCCGCCTGCATGATCTCCATCACCATGCGCTCAAAAAGCACCCGTTCCTCACGACTTGGAAAACCATATTCCGTGTCGTGGTATGAGGCATGGAGCGGATCATACGGAGCTATGTCGCAATAATGAGCCATGTTATGAGAAGGTTACCCCCTATTCCTCAACCGCTTTCTTAGCCTCACGCTCGCCAACGGGTACAGCCGCATCAGCGTTCGCATTCGCCCGCACCTTCCGGCTGACCGTTTGATAGGCAATGCGTGCATGATCCACACAATAAGGCAAGCCATCCACCGTCTTACATCCACAGAAGCGGAAATCAGGAGAGCGAGGATCACCAATCGGCCAACGGCAATGATGTTCGCCCGCCTTCGTCACCGGAATACCTTCGGTACGTTTGACAACATCTGAAATACGCGGCAATGGCTGACGCTGAATACGCTCAACAAGCTCATTCGTCTTTTGCTGAACTGGTGCAATACTGTGAAAATTAATACACTTTTTCGCACTAACCTTCTTAATTTTGGTAATAGGTGTTCCGGTGTTCTTTGAGGGGGGCTGAGGCATGCTCCGTACCGTCGCACCAGCCGACAACTTCAACCGATGAGCCTTCCCAATCACCGCATTACGCGTCACGCCGTTTCCAAGGTTCTTGGCAATATCGCTCGCACTATAGCCATTGCCCCACATTTTTTTGAGTGTTTGAACTTGTTGTTCGGTCCAAGCCATGTTTCACCTGCTCTATCTGGTTATGGTTAATTTCGCCGTCTAATCCCGTGTCGAAACCGAAAATACCGAGCCCTGAGGCCATAAAAAACGGATTCGAAAAACACAAGATGTTGTGTGTTAACAAAATCTTAAATACCAGATAAAGGGGTTTGATTCTAGTCCGATCATGATTTTGTGGATAAATTGGTTAACAACACCACATCTTGATTCATAACATTATGATTTGCCGTTTCTTTTCAGCTTATGCACATGTGGACAAGGCAGGCTCATTTCAGCTTTTGGACAAAAAGCGATTCGTTTATCCACAACTTTTTTACAATCTCCTCCTAGGGCGTGTTGTTCCTCACACCTTGTTCCAGAATAAAATCAAATGACTATATTGAAAGACGGAGCGCACACTCCTACACTCCGGCACGCCTCGAATCGAAGCGTTTTGACATTGATTTTACAAAGAGTCCTGTAACGTATGCCTGATCTTCTACAAAAAACGACATCCCCCAAGCAAGAATCCTATAACGCCGCCGACATCGAGGTCCTAGAAGGACTAGAACCAGTCCGCCGCCGCCCAGGCATGTATATCGGCGGCACAGACGAAGCCGCCCTGCACCATCTGGCGGCAGAGCTGATTGATAACTCGATGGATGAGGCCGTAGCAGGCTATGCCGACAGAATTGAGATTCACCTTGCTGAGAATAACACCCTCACCATCCGTGATAATGGACGCGGCATTCCTGTCGATAAACATCCCAAATTTCCCAAAAAATCAGCGCTGGAAGTCATTCTGACCACGCTGCATTCAGGCGGCAAATTTTCAAATAAAGTCTATCAAACTTCCGGCGGACTACATGGCGTGGGCGTCTCTGTCGTCAATGCGCTTTCCGAAGAATTACGCATCGAAGTCGCACGCGATAAAACGCTTTATGTTCAAGATTATGTGCGTGGCGTGCCTCAGACGAAACTCGAAGAACAGGGTAAAGTTAACCGCCGTGGCACAAGCGTTACCTTTAAGCCCGACACTGAAATCTTCGGATCAAAATTACGATTCAAAGCCGCCAAACTGTACCGTATGGCCCGCTCGAAAGCATATCTGTTTCGCGGCGTTGAAATACGCTGGACATGCGACCCTTCGCTTATCAAACCAGACGATAACACTCCGAGCGAAGCAACGCTTCATTTCCCAGGAGGGTTAGCTGATTATTTGTCGTCCGTCCTTGAGGGCCGCGAAACCATAACACAAAACATTTTTGAAGGCGTAGCGGATCTTCCCGATAATCAGGGGCGCGTTGAGTGGGCTGTGGCCTGGCCTAAAGATTCACAAAATTTCTGCCATTCCTATTGCAACACCATTCCGACACCCCAAGGCGGCACGCACGAGTCCGGTTTGCGCTCTGCCCTTCTACGCAGTCTGCGCGGTCATGGAGACATGCTCGGTAATCGCCGCGCCGCCGCCATCACAGGCGAAGAGGCCTTTAGCGACGCCACGGTTTTATTATCACTTTTCATCAAGGACCCCCAATTCCAAGGCCAAACGAAAGATAAGCTGGCTACTGTTTCAGCATCTCGTCTTGTCGATCAAACGATCAAAGACCGCTTTGATCACTGGCTTACGGCTGATCCTGTTAACAGCAAAGCATTGCTCGAGCATTTAATTTTGAAAGCCGAAGAACGCGCACGGATATCCCAAGCCAAAGACCTTGAGCGTAAGTCAGCTACTCGCAAACTACGTCTGCCAGGAAAACTTGCCGATTGCGCCCAAACGGCTGCCGTAGATACTGAGATTTTCCTCGTCGAGGGCGACAGCGCGGGCGGCTCGGCCAAGCAAGCGCGGAACCGCAAAACACAAGCGATCCTGCCCTTGCGTGGGAAAATTCTGAATGTCGCCAGCGCCAGCGCCGAAAAGTTACGGAACAATCAGGAAATCTCCGATCTAGCCCTAGCCTTGGGCTGCGGCATCGGTAAGAGCTTTGACATTTCAAAACTGCGTTACGAGCGCGTGATTATCATGACCGATGCCGATGTGGATGGCGCACATATCGCCTCGCTCTTGATGACCTTTTTCTATCGCTCCATGCCGCAATTGATTGACGAGGGCAAACTGTATCTCGCACAACCACCGCTCTATCGCCTTACCCAAGGCAGCAAGAGCGTTTACGCACGCGATGAGGCTCATAAAGAGCAGCTTCTTGAGACAGAACTAAAAGGCCGTGGCAAAATCGAGGTCAGCCGCTTTAAAGGTTTGGGAGAAATGATGCCTAAACAGCTTAAAGAAACGACCATGGACCCCGCCTCGCGATCTTTGTTGCGCGTTGTCGTCGCGCCTGCAGATTCGCCAGACCGCTTGAACGAGGTCAAAGAAGCCGAAGAAATGGTTGAAAAACTAATGGGTCGCAAAGCTGAAAAACGCTTTCAATTCATTCAAGAGAACGCCCGTTTCGTTGAAGATGTGGATATATAATCAGGTATCAGGTATCAGGTATCAGGTATCAGGTGGTTTTCCTCGGCTGATCTTTTTCAATTATGAATAGTTTGTCTTGATTGTAATCAGGGTAGGAGGATAGAGAATTCAAAAGATAGAAAAAGGAAGCCACCTGTTACCTGAACGCTACATCCGCATAGCTTCTGATCTTACGGCTATGAAGGGTCTCTAGGCCCGTCTCACGCAGCAAATCTATCGCCTTCATGCCAATCATAAGATGCTGGCTGACCTGACGCTTATAAAAATCTGTCGCCATGCCCGGCAATTTAATCTCGCCATGAAGCGGCTTATCCGAAACGCATAACAACGTCCCATAAGGCACACGTAACCGATACCCATTCGCCGCAATCACCGCCGACTCCATATCAAGCGCAATAGCACGACTGTAATTAAATTGATCCCGCAGTTTCTTAAACCCTGCGATTTCCCAATTGCGATTATCGGTCGAAATCACCGTCCCTGTCCGCATCACACTTTTAAGACCATATCCCGCTTTGTGCTTTGTCACACACGCCACCGCACCTTCAAGCGCTAACTGCACCTCCGACAAAGCTGGCAAGGGAACCCACAAAGGCAACTCGTCATCCAAAACATGGTCATCCCGCACATAAGCATGAGCCAGCACATAATCACCAAGCCGCTGGGACTGCCGCAACCCCGCGCAATGCCCCAACATCACCCACGCATCAGGACGTAAAACGGCCACATGATCTGTAATTGTCCGCGCATTGCTGGGCCCCACACCGATATTGATGATCGTAATACCGCTTCTGTTGGCCGCCTTTAAATGATAGGCAGGCATCTGTGGCAACGTTTTTGTCCCACCAGAACCCTTCATCTCACGAGGTTCAACAAGCTCAGTATAACGAACCCCACATCCTTCCGAAGGTCCAGCACCCGACTCTATAAATCCACGCCCTATCCGAATGAACTCATCAACATAAAATTGATAGTTCGTGAAAATGACAAACCGCTGGAAATCCTCAGGGTCCGTCCCCGTATAGTGCCGCAAACGCTGCAAAGAATAATCCACACGCGGCGCGGTAAAGAGCGACAAAGGCCGCTC
Organism: Bdellovibrionales bacterium; assembly: GCA_050180745.1. Taxonomy (GTDB): domain Bacteria; phylum Pseudomonadota; class Alphaproteobacteria; order UBA9219; family UBA9219; genus JBFXDW01. The sequence goes on from JBFXDW010000046.1 coordinate 5,341, forward strand.
TCCTTCAAAAGGCACGCCTCCGTTTGCAATCTCATCATCAAACTGGCGTAAATCGGGAAGAGGAAAAAATTCGCGCAACAGAAAACTTTTCTCTGGCGACAGGCCGCCTTCAACATAAGAGCCGCCCTGAAAGGCAAAATGAATAGGAATCACCGAAGCACTAGCGCCAACCTCAAGCGGCACATCGTGATTATTGAGCAAGCTCTTAAACTGCGCAAGATAATAGTCCGCAAAGATATCAGGACGTGTCAGCGTTGTGCTATACCGCCCCTCGTCCGCGACAAAGCCATAAGAAAGCCGCGTATCAATCTCCAGACTCGTAGGCCGCGATGTCGTTAGCGCCACATAAGGATAATAAGCATTGATTTTCTGTTCCGGCACTTCCCCTTTCAGGAAACGCTCAAACGCATCACGAAGGTAAGTACTGTTCGCGTCATAGATTTGACGAACATAGGCCAACGCATCTTCGGCATCGTCGAAGGTACGAAAAGGACCAGAGCAATAAGGAGCATCTTTGAACATAGCTTCCATGCTAGAACAAGCTTCTCAAAAAAGCGACGATTCGTTAACCATGAATGAAAGTAAAAGGAACGTTGGAAACAAGCGCCCCAATACGTTACAAAGAAAAAAACTGGTAACCTGATAGAGAGAAAAATCGTTATGGAAAATAAACATGGAGGCATTACTGGCGCAAGAAAAAGGCCTGTTCATAAACCACCAAAAAACCCTCCAGACACAACTTTTATGGCAGAGCAAATAGAGTATGCAGCGACCCAAATTCAAAAAAAACAACGCACTCATTTAATCAACTGCATTAGTCAAGCATGGGCAAGGAAACAAAACCAAAAGCCCACACTCTAACGAGGATAAAAATCTACCGCCCTGCCCGCTGCAGCAACAGAATCTCTGTCTGACTACTTAAAAAATGCGGAACAGAACAGGAAACCATAGGATCACTCACCAAGCTTTGCGGAATCCATGCCGCCCCAAGCCCTGCCCTGACTTGCGCGGCAAGAGCCTCCGCAGAAGCGCTCTCGCACAAAGGCGGCTCGGCAAGTTTGATGCCTTTTGAGTTCAGCTTTTCTACAATCTCAGCGCCATACCCCGTACGCGGGGTGTACATCAATAAAGGCCCTTGAAGGCTCTTGCCTTTCAGCACAACCTGCGCGGCCACGTCCGGCAGAGCCACAAGAGACAATGATTCCTTCCCCACGATCTCAATATCCACATCATGCGGCACGCACATATCACCAAGACGCGGCACAAGCGCCATATCGGCACGCCCCGCCGCAAGCGCCTCAAGGCATGCTGTGATTGAGGCCACAACCAATGTTGTCTTGGTTAGGCCTTTCATAAGGCCTCTTTCCCGCGCCCATGACGGATAGAATCCTATAGCCAACGTATTTGTCGTATAAAGCCGTTGAGCCTCCTTATAATGAGATGCCAAAGACTGCACCGCGCGCCGCGCATCGCGCATATCCTCCCGCAAGCGTTGGGCGCGGGGTAAAAAAGCCTGTCCCTCTGGTGTCAACGCAACAGGCCTCACCCCCCGCTGAATCAACGGCGCCCCCAGCCACTCCTCTAGACGCTGTAAACGACGAGAAAAAGCAGGTTGCGTACTGGCACGCGCAACAGCCGCCCGCGTAAAATTACGAGTCTGACAAAGCGCCAAGAAATCTTCAATCCACGTTAGCTCCATAATGCAAATTATGCATAATTGTATGAAAAAGTAAAATTGGATTTTTATGGGATCATAAGGCAAAAGAGCTTCACCAAACAAACCATATCATGCAAGAAAACAAAGGATGAGAAAATGAGAGACGATCAATACCCATGGCACGTAACCCAACATGGAGAACAAATCATCACAGGCAAAGAAGGCCCTGCGGGTAAAAGCTGGAGCACATCGCCATGGTCCTCTATGAGCCTAATCGTGCCTGCAGATCCCAAAAGAGGAGCTCTGCCCCAAGCACATTGTGTCGCTCTTCGCAGCCGCGTGGGTGATCTAGTCTCTTACACCAACGGCACAGGTGAAACGACACAAATGGCCGCCAATGATTATTGTGAGAAAGTTTGGAAGACTTTCTTCAATCATGGGTTAGAAAACGGACAAAATGCCCTTCAACTAACAGCAGGGGGGCAAATCAACGGGATTATCATTTATGGCCCCAATGCTACGAATAATAAACTGAGCAGCAAAACCGCAGAGATTTCCTATCTTGAGGTAACAGCCTCTGGAAGCGGCCACGGCCACAGACGTTCTCTTGTTATGCACGCACTTACGGATTTGTTCAAACGAGGATACAAGCAAGTTTTTGCACGAACATCTCCTGATCGCGGAGACAATCTTGAAGATTTCTTCAGCACGCATTTCTCTCTTACCGCAAACAATGCACGTAAGAAAGAACATCGAGCACCTCTGCCCGTGACACCTCAAGCATCTGCACGTCACACTGCCGTAGAAACACTATCAGCCTAAGGTATACCCTTTTCTGTTACCGCAAAGCCATCCCCTCCCCTTATGTGGGAGGGGATGGCTTTTTCATAAGGTTATATCCTCAAAATATACAAGAAAAGCTCTTAGCGGGAACACCTTTGACAACAAAAGAAGAAATTATTCGCCAAAGCTACGCACGACAACTCATGGAAATCGCACGGCGCTATAGTAGCAATAATCTCTCCACTGTCCTCTATAGAAAAGAACAGAGGAAAGATCATCTCCGCCAAATCATGCATGGCTGCATCGACTCCCAACTGCCAAAATATATTAATGGATAGAAAGCGAGAGACGACAGGAGGCAGAAACGGCAGAGCACAAAACCATTATCGGATTCTGCCGTTCATGCATTCTGCACAAAAACAACACAAGCCACCGCGTGGGTAGCTTTAAGCATTTGGTATTTATAGCGACCCCTACAGGATTGGCTTCTCCTGTCACTTGCTTTTTCTTATCACATATAAAAAGCCTCTTTTTTCAAAAGCAAGTGACAGGCTCGCCCTGCTTGCGGCATACCTTTTTATGTACGCTCGGCGCGATTCCGCCTCGCGGTAAAGAATACCGCAGTCATCGAACCCGTTTTTGGGATTCCCATCCCGTATAGGGCACGCCACAAAAAAACCGCCCTTTGGGCGGTTGTTTCGTGGCGTGCCGGACAGGATAAATCTGGGCACTGGGAAATAAGTATCATTTTCCCTTCTCATAAACTATAGCCCATCTAGCTCTTTTTGAAGAGATTGCAGTTCCTTATTTGACATATTCATCCACTTTTCTCCTTCTGCATGGTCAGCGAGAACTTGTTTTGCTGCCGCTTGAACATCTTCTCCAAGATACTTAGCTGCATCCATGCCAAGGTGAGTTTTTCCAACGCCCTCTTGCCAATCAGCCAAAGATAAATAACCAACTTTGAGATGCTGCTTCATTGCAGGATCCTTTGTCATTTTTATTGCAGTAAGAAGGGCTTCTTTTATTTGTTTTTTAGGATATGGCAACTCATTAGCATCCGCCACACATCCTGGAGCTGGGGCTTTAAATTCTAGCGTCTCTCCAAAACTCTGAACGATCGTTTGAACCTGATTATCTGCGGCCAAGGTGCTGGGGGTACTCCTTATCTTCTTGCGAACCCAAACGAAGAAAACCAAGATGATGCCAATCCATCCGACTGTGTTTAGCCAATCATTTTCCATCATTTTTGGCCTTTCGTTTGCGCCTAAAAGCTAACAAGGCTTGGCTAGATAATAGTATAACTGCATATGAAAACAGAGCGGCTAATTGAATATCTGGAAAGGAATAAGTAATTTTGCTCGCAGCTGCTATCCCTTCACGGGTGCCGAGCATAGCAATATAAACCAACCCCATGTGCCATCTGTTTTTGGATAAACCGCTCCCAATAAGGGCGATAAGCCACATAACAGGATCAAGGAGCGAAGCAAGAAATACCGCAAGAAATGTCATTAGTTGTTACTCGAATTGAACAGTTGAGCCAGCGTTCCATTCAGTCTATTGCAAGTTTTCAATATGAAGAAGTAAAAAAACGCGGCAATTTATTAAACATGAGGCTTCGCTTGATTTCATCGGAAAGATTATTTCAATTTGAGGGCCTTAGCCTAACGCCCGCCTTTCACGAATGCCCTGACGGACTACCCGCGTGATCCGTGAACGCATTTTTTCTGTTGCTATGGTCTTTATCCTGTCAGACATATCAGCCTCTTTCGTAACTGGTTGTTTTTTGAGTGGTTTGCAAAATCACAATGACCTTATGATATTCTTTGATTCATATATTGAAAAGCGGGGACTTTCTTTAGTGAAAGAACCCCGCTCTTCATTTGTGTTTACTTGCCCTTTTTTTTATCCGGACGCTGGGTCAAAGCTGAACCAGCGACTGTTTTTGCTGCCTTTGTAGAGCTTGGGCTTCGCAAGATTTTGGACGCAGTGTGGGCAACACGTTTGCTTGTAACTTCGCACTTTTTCATTTTTCACTCCTGTTTGTTCGAAAAGTTATAAAAATGGTTGGACGGCTACAACCGCTCACCGCCCAACCTTTTAACCGTTACCGACTACTTATCGGCAAAGATTGGGATGCGGAACGCACGTTTCCCATAGTCACGGGCAAAAATGATGGTTCCGTCAGGCAAAGTAGTCCTTGCCCTTAAAATCCAACACTTTACGCGCCTGCCATTGATAGGGAACATGTGGTTAACCATAGTGATCACCATAAGTTTTGGGTGGTGATCGCGCACTTAACTCTTCCGTAACTAATAGGACTGTAGTATCGTGAACATCTGACCTTTCACTGGATACGGATCCTGTTACGCTCAAAAGGCACGATGCGATCTTAGCGCCAGTTGAAATTCTGCGGTGGAGGGGAAACTTTCCACCGCTTTTATTTTGTCATTTTTCTCCCAAGTTCTGTTGATTTTGAGATTTATCTACAAAAGACCAATCCCGACCGTTTCTTACAACTTCGCCATCTGGCGAAGTTGTAAGTCTGTAGAGCGTCATTCCTACCGTTTTGTCGTGTATCTTGCCGTAGAGGGTTTCATATCTTTCCTGTATTTGGCGAGCTTTGAGGGAATTAGGGTGTTGCTCTTTTAGGGCTGCAAGAACAAACTCGCGGAGCGTTGGTTTATCAACCGCCCCTTCAATTCTGATGGCCTTGAGGGTAGGATCGGAGACGGTTGGGGTCAGATTGATGCCAAACAATCGCGCTGCAGCAAAACAATCTTCAAGCTTGGACTCATACTCCTTGATTGCCCTCTCAACAGAATCACGCCGCACACAAAGCTTGTTACGTTTCGACATTAGTGTATTGTATTTACTTATTAATTCGCTTTCGATCGTCTCGGCCATGATCTTAAAACTCCGTTTCGTTAATCATGTTCTACACAAAATCATGCTTTATGTCAATCAAAGAAGATGCGGGGCGAGAAAAATCGCTTGTAAATTGGCTGGTTAGGCCTGTGGCAACACTTTTTGCTGGCTAAGAAGCAATCCACTCAATCAACTCTGTAGGAGAGGGAGGCAACAAGCCGCTGTCCCGCCGTTGCCGTTTGAGGGGCTGCGCTGACGTTTTCCTTCTTCCACGGATGAAAAGCGGTCTATCCGCAAGGGCTGAGGGTGACGTAGCCTCACGCTGTCCCTTGCCCGCGACCCTTGAAAAGGGGCGCGGGGAGGCGGGTTTAACCCCGCCGAGGACGTGAGGCGTTAGCGCGGACGGCTCCACTTGCCCCAATGCTGGCCTTGCCGTTTATCCTGTTCCTCGTGATCTGGGAGCCGCCGTTTCGGTTCTAAAGCCGCCCGCCCGCAGCGCGTCAGCGCGAGGACGGGCGGCGAATGGCGTTCAAATGCCCCCCGTTCATGTAACACGGGGGGGCTACCCCATAGAGGGGGCATATTGGGGCTTGCAATAAGACACAATATGTCCTATGTGTAACCCCCATGAACACGGAAACCTACACCCTTAGCCAACTCTCTCGCCGCTTATGCAAGACACAGCGCGACGATGATCTGCGCCTCATTGAGCGCATGGTGAAGCATTGGACAAGCCATGACATCCTGCGAACCGTGGGGGAAAAGCACACAGGCACAGGGCGAAGCCGTCTTTATACGCAAGAAGAAATCATTGCTGCTGCTTATCTGTATGAGCTTTCACGCTATGGCGTAACCATTGGCGATTTGAAAGTGTTCCGCAAATATTATGACAGCCGTATGAAAACCCCCGCCGATAGGGAAGCCTTGCTTGGAGGAACCGACAAGAAAACCAAGAAACATGGCTATATCCTTTTTAACGGCGTACCCGATAAATACAACGTTTCTGGGTTTCGATTGATAAGAACGGATCAGCTTTTTGACCCCGACCTTTGGGAGCTTGACAGCTCGGACAAAGGGAGGGTTCACGACTACCAAAGCGTTATGGTCATCAACTGCCGCGCATTAGTAACGCGGCTTGATCTGCCATAACCCCTTTTTTTGATGACGCAAGGACATAACATGACCAATGAACAAGCGGAACCTTTCAAATATCTGACCAGCGGGATTGATACGCTGGAAGTCTCTTTCTATCTGCGGCGGCATATGTCTGAAAACAGATTTCCTGATTTTACAACCCTTGCAGCCATGAAAGAAGAAATACGGGCGCAAAAGAACCGCAAAGGCGGGAAAGTCATTCAGTTTGGCGATCAGGAGTTTTTGCTGCGCGGACACGGCACAAACACGGGCTTTCCGTTCTTTATGGAAAACGAGCATTTCAAAATCGGTTTTGGCGAGTTTAATAAGCCCAATTTCTCGGTTAAGTTTTCTTGCGAGGATTTATGGCACAAGGGATGGCGGGGACCTGTCGAGGGATTTGTCGATCTTGTAATTTCTGCGGGCTTTGCTCCATATCAATCCGAAATAATCTCTCGCGTGGACTTTGCCTTTGATTACATGATCCCGCATGTCGATTTTGATGAGGACAGCTTTTACACGCTTGCCATCAATGACGGACGAATACGCAAACGCGGCAAAACGCAAACCATGCGTTTCGGTTCGGATGATGTTGTTTTACGGGTTTACAACAAAAGTGACGAGATTAACGAGAAAAGCGGCAAGACGTGGTTTTACCCGATATGGGGAGGCATATCCGATAACGTGTGGCGGATTGAATGGCAGTTTCGCGGAACAAGGCTGCGTGAAATCGGCACGCCGCACTCTGCTTGATTTAACAGAGCGTCAGGGCGACTTGCTTCGCAACCACGCAACGGCGCACACGTCATTACGGATCAAGTCCGGTGGGCTGGAAGTCAAGGATTGTCCCGTCTATCCTTTGTGGCAGGATTATTTGAACCGGATCGCGGAATTGCCAGCCATCGGCATTGCCCGTGACTATAAGCCGGAGGAGGTATCCGAAAAAAGAATCCTGCGCTGCCTTATCAGCGTGATGGGTTATCTCAAACGCATCGCCGCGCTTGATTGTCTTTTGCGGGGCAAAGAGACGGTGAGCTTTGGGGAGGCCTTGAGCTTTATGGATACGCGCCTTTTGGGTATTTCTGACGCGGCAAGCTGGCATCATGATGTTCAAGGTCTTATTCGTGAAATGAGGTTCCATCATGACTGAACAGGAACTCATTGTAAGCCTTGTTTTCAGGGACGGGGCGCGTCCGGCAGAAATCCAGTTGCTTTTGTCGTATTTATCCGAGATTCTCAAGGAAATGCAGATCGCAGAAGGTATTGACGAAAAGGACAAAGACGAATGCGCGTAGCTCTTTATGCTCGCGTGTCAACGACACGCCAAGCGGAAAATGAATTATCTATCCCCGACCAGTTACGCCAGATGCGCGACTGGTGTAAGCGCAACGGTCATACTGTTGTTGCCGAGTATGTCGAGGCTGGCGCAACGGCGACCGATGACAAGAGGCCGCAGTTTCAAGAAATGGTTGCGGCGGCAATGGAGAAACCCGCGCCGTTTGATGTCGTTCTTGTCCATAGCTTCTCGCGTTTCTTCCGCGATTTGGAGCAAGCCCTTTCCTATAAGAAGCAATTGAGCAAAGCGGGTGTCGAGCTTATCTCCATCACGCAACAGCTTGGCAATGATCCGATGGCGCACATGCTGCAAAGCATGTTGATGATGTTTGATGAATATCAAAGCAAAGAAAACGCCAAGCACACTTTACGCGGCATGAATGAAAATGCGCGGCAGGGATTTTTTAATGGAGCAAGGGCTCCTTTTGGTTATCGGACGATAGAGGCCGGACGCACAGGCACACACGGACGGCTGAAAAAGAAGCTGGATATAGACCCCGCCGAGGCCGAAATTGTCCGCGAAATCTTTGCTCTTTATATACACGGCAAAGAAAGCCCACGCATGGGTATGAAAGAAATCGCCAAGAACCTGAACAATCGCGGCCTTTTGATGCGCGACAAACTCTGGCGCGCTCAAAAAGTGCAAACGGTTCTTTCAAGCCTCACCTATATGGGGCTGCATGTCTTCAACAAAACGGACAGCAAGACCCGCCAAACCAAACCAGAAAGCGAGTGGGTCAAGGTTCCTGTTCCCGCCATTATTGATGCTGCGTTGTTTGAACAGGCAACCAAGCTGCGAGATGCAAACTCTCCTAAGAAATGCGTTCCCCGCCGTGAAACCTCCCCCCATCTGCTGACAGGGCTTTTGAGGTGTGATTGCTGCGGCTCTGGCATGACCATCACCACAGGCAAAAGCGGCCAATATGCCTATTACAAATGTACCAACCGGATGAGCAAAGGTAATGCCTCTTGCCCGTCACGCAATATCCCAACTGAAAAGCTGGAAGGCTTGGTTTTGGATGCCTTCCGGCAAAAGGTTTGCACGGCTGATTATCTGAAAGGCCTTTTGAACGACCTTCGCGCCGAGGTCGCCAAGGGCGGCGGTGCGGATAAAGGCCGGATCAAGAAACTTGAGGCCGAGCTTAAAAACATTGAGCAAGCCCAAAACCGCCTTTTGGAGGCCATCGAGCGCGGCGCGTTGGATTTTGATATGGTCGGGGATCGGGCGCACCAGAACAAAGCTCGTAAAGAAAACCTGCTCCTTGAAATCGCCGCCCTCAAGCGCAAGCAACAAATGCCGCTGGCCGTCATCTCGCCCCAGAAGATTGATGCCTTCACCCGCGTGATCCGCGACCGCCTGACGGAGCCTTCCTCGTTCTCCCGCGCTTATCTTAAGGCCGCTATCAGCGAAATCAGGATCAAAGACCAAGAAATGACGATCCGAGGCTCTCGCTCGTCCATGGTGAGCCTTATTTCAAACGGGGGTAACATTAACATGGGCGAAGTGCCCAGTTTCATATCGCAATGGCGTCCCCTACGGGATTCGAACCCGTGTTGCCGCCGTGAAAGGGCGATGTCCTAGGCCTCTAGACGAAGGGGACTAATTAACTTCTATAACTTCAAGCATCTCATACTATGATAACTCACGCAAAAAACAAGCGCCAGCCCCACATAATGTAAGAAGGAAGGTTCGTCTTGTTATACGAGACTCGCCATGAAAGCAACCACATTT
>JBFXDW010000047.1:0-14688 GCA_050180745.1 Bdellovibrionales bacterium
GAATACGGCCCAATGTGCCTTCGATTTCAGGATGCCCTTCGTGGCCGACCATAATAATCTCACGATTGTTTTTGGCGTAGCGTTGGCCTTCGGTATGCACCTTTGAGACGAGAGGACAGGTTGCGTCAATAACGGTAAGTCCCCGCTCGCGTGCATGATTTTCAACAGATTCAGAAACGCCATGCGCACTAAAAATAATCACGGCGCCCTCAGGAACCTCGTCGGTTTCTTCGACAAAAACTACGCCTTTGTCGGCAAGACGATTCACAACATGGCGGTTATGAACGATTTCATGACGCACATAAATGGGGGGGCCGAATTTCTCCAGCGCCATTTCTACGATTTCTATTGCGCGTTCGACGCCTGCGCAAATGCCGCGCGGCTGTGCCAGAAGTACCTTCATTATCATTCCTTTGAATTCTTATCTTGAAGCGAGGGGGCAATGTAGTCCTATGAGGCTAATATGTAAAGAATAGTTCTAAATGTGGTTATATATCACTACGTTATATAGTGTAGTCGTTTCGGGACCAGTTGAAATTAACCAATTTTTAATATACAATGACCTCAGGCCACGACAAAGAGAAGGAGAGATATTTTTGAAGCGGTCATATGCAATCCAATCAATAAAAATAAGAAAGGAGGGCAATATGATTATGACGAGACATTCATCAGACTGGGTTCATCTATTTAGCGGAGACTTTGGGCGTGTCTTTTTTGAAAGGGCACTTTCAGAGGAGGGTGTAGGCTCGCCGTTTAGTTTGACTGACAATGGTGACAGTGACCTGTTTTTATCTGGCACTTCGTCTTTTACGGATGAGCCGTTTGCTCGAGTTACGCCAGATCAGCTCTCCCCTCAGGGGACGGGGCCTCAGGTTCTCCCAGTGGTGGACAGTAAGGTCTTGGATGATTTTGAGGAGGCCGAGCTTATTCTGGAAAATGGCGGCTATGCCGAGCTGTCCCGTTCGGAGGTGCTTAGGAGGCTTCAAATGTATCCTGCCGGAGTTGACTATCTCCGTCACATTCAGCCTGTGGGAATGGAGCTTGCGCTAGGATAAAGGCCTTTTATTCCTTCCACCTCATCACGACTTCTGCGGCCTTGGTGCCGGATCGCAGTGCTCCCTCGATCGTCGAGGGCAGCTCTGTGGCTGTCCAGTCTCCGGCCAGAGCCAGATTCTTCCATCCGATATAGGCACGGGGCCGCATCCGGTCTTGAGCCGGTGTTGCGGCGAAGGTAGCTCGTTTTTCTCGGATGAGGCAATAGGGTGGCACCTTTGTCCGGTCCAGATCAAAAAGGGCGGCAAGATCGTCCCACACGGCAATGGCCCATTTGGCGTTATCGGGTTCATCATAGCGGTCCGCGCAGCTTATAGTAACGGAAACAGTCCCAGGATGTACAAAAGCCCACTCGGCCAGCCCTCCGATAAGGCCGGTGAAGCCTACGGGGGAGCTGGGGGCTTCAACGCGATAGTGCAGGTTAGTGATCGAGCGGAATGAATCCGGAGCTGGTAGGTCTGGGATAAGCTCTTTAGCAACCCACGCCGGAACAGCCAGAACAACCCAGTCATTTTTTCCAAGTTTAATGGACTCTTTTGCAAAATGGAGAGCCGTGACTTTGCCTTCGGGCGTGGCTTCAATCTTGCGTAAGCGTTGGCCATAGGAAATCTCTGCCCCATGTTTTTGGATTGTCTCAAGGCATGGCTGGACGAAGGTTTCCGAAAGACCGATCTTGGGAATCATAGGGCAACAGGCTCGACCGCCGCTTGCAAAACTTTGATCCATGATATTAGAGAGCAATTTGGCTGAGGCTGCCGAGAGTTCTGTATTTAGGGCGGAGACGGCTAGTGGTTCCCATAAGCGGCGATAGAGCAAGGTTTTGGCGTTTAGGCGGCTGGCGACTTTTGTTTCCTCTCCTGGGAAGAGAAGCCTCAGGCCCGAAAGGTAATCCATGGGTTTGCTGCCTTTGACGCGGCGATCTTTGTCAAAAATCCACCATGGAATACGGCCTTTGTTCATGTGCACGATCCAGCGTTCGTGCGTTTTAATATCCATAAAAGGAAATAGAGGCTCTGGCGCTTTGTTGATGGTGTGTTCTGCTCCGGACAATTCAAGATAGTCTTGAACCGCTACATTTCCGGATAGGACGAGGTGGTTGCCGTTATCAATGCGACAATCAAGGCCGCGATCAAAATAAGAGCGGCACCGTCCGCCTGCATAAGGGGCGGATTCATGAACATGGACGCGCATACCCATAAGAGTAAGTTGCAGGGCTGCCGAAAGTCCTGCCATGCCTGCGCCGATTACGTGAACTGTGGGGATGTTGTATTTCATGGATTCAGCATTCAGCATTCAGGATTCGGGATTCAGGGGGGATTAATTTTTGCATTTTTTCCTGATCTCTCAAGAAGAATCTTGTCATTTGGGATTGCAAAAACACTCGATTTCTTGCGTTTTTGGTCTCCGGCCTCGCGGTGCTTCGCCCCGTCTTGCGCCAAATGCTTTTGCATCGCGTTTGGTCCTGCCTTCGCGGGAATGACGGAAATGTTGTTAAGGTCAAAGAGAGAAATGCAAAGTTAGCCCTCCTGAATCCTGAATCCTGAATGCTGAATCCTGTCATAATCAATCCACCATCCCTCTTAAAAACACTAAAAGCTTATCAAAAAAAGAAAGAGAAACCCGAGCTTCGGGTGTTTGCCAGTTGGCTTTTTTGAGCTTTCTCAAAATCGCGTGGTAATAATTCCTCATCTGTCGTGCGGGGCGCATGCTGTGGTGGATGCAGCGTTGTAAGGCTAGGTCCGTTTCAGCAAAATGCTGTTCTGCAATGCTGGCTAAATCCTGACACAGTAAAGGTAAGTTGGGATGGCGCAGGACATCCATAGGGTGGCGCTCTTCGATATTATAGCGCTCGAGTAAATCACGTGGCAGATAAAGGCGCCCTCGTGAGGCATCCTCGGCCAGATCGCGTAAAATGTTTGTAAGCTGCAACGCGCGGCCCATGTGATGGGCGACTTTCTGGCCATATTCACTACTATCGCCGAAAATACGAACGGAGATACGTCCGACCGCACTGGCGACGTGATCGCAATAATCATCAAGCTCATCCATGCTGGGGGCGACAATCGTTTGTTCTGCGTCCATTTCCATGCCGTCGATGATGGCTAGGAAATCTTTTTCCTTGAGCGCATAGCTGTGTATAGGCTGTTGGAGCGCCGTCGTGATGCTGTCAGTGGGCGTATTCTTCTGGAAGAGGTCATGAATCCTCTGCCGCCATAGGTGCAGGCCCTCATTGCGTTCTTTTTCCGTAGGCGAGTCATCGGCAATGTCGTCAACAACGCGGCAAAAGGCATAAAGCGCATACATGGCTTCGCGGCGCGGGAGGGGCAGTACAGCCATGCCTGCGGCAAACGAGGTCTTTGATGCCGCGACGATTTGACGGACCTCTTTCATGGCTTCGTTGAGGGTAAGGGTGCTCATAAAAACGCGCGTCCTATTCCTTTTATGATGGCGAGGATTTTCGCGCCTTTTGATGGTTTGGCGTTTTCGCACAAAGGATCGCGCTTATAAAGAGCGTCGATCATACTCTCCGCAAGAACGGATATGACGGCCGTATCGAGTCTGAGCATTTTGTCAGGAACAAAAAAGGGAAGCTCTCTTCCTAAGATCATCATAGGTTCCATAAGCTGTAGCATCGCGTCGATTGTGTCTCGCAGCGCGGGTGTAGATTCATCGTAAGCCAGCTCTTCAGGGCTGGTGCCATGCTGTTCCATCATATCAAGAGGAATATAAATGCGGTCAAGTTCTCGGTAATCTTCGCCACAATCTTGCAGGTGATTGGTGATTTGCAAAATTGTGCATAAGGCATCGTTAGATTCCCATGCCTCTTCTTCTTCTATGCCATGGAGCGCCAGCATATAGCGTCCCACGGGGTTGGCTGAGTAATTGCAGTAATCTAAAAGCTCTTTCCATGTATCATAACGCCGCTTCGTGGCATCTTGTTTAAAGGCGTGGAGAAGATCCAGCGCGTGCTGGGGAGTGACCCCTGTTTTCTTCAAACTTTGACGCAAGGCTGTCGCTTCGGGAAGGGTATTGTTTGTCTCGTCCTGTAGCGCTACGGCCATGGCATCGAGCTGCTTTATTTTCTCTTGAGGCTCTAGCAATGGCGCATCGGCGATTTCGTCTCCGGCGCGAACAAAATGGTAGAAGGCCATGACATGAGGGCGCAGCGCAGGACGGATGAGTTGCGCGACGGGGAAATTTTCTGTTGTTTCGTTCTTGTTCATTTATTGGAGATATCCTTGCTCTCTAAACCACGCAATCGCATCGCGAAGGGCTTCTTCTGCGGGACGCGGGGCATAGCCTAATTCGGTTTTAGCTTTAGCCGAGGAAAAAAACATCTTTTTTCGCGACATTTTCAGTCCATCAACGGTAACAAAAGGCTCTTTGTGGGTAAAGCGCGCTATTAACTCAGCTATATAAGCTATTGGAAATAGGGGGAGCCTTGGAATCTTGCAAAGGGGAGGCTTGCTGCCTGTGATATGGCTGATGGTGTGTAAAAGCGAGGCAAAATCCATATCCTGCCCGCCCAATATATAGCGTTGACCAACCCTGCCTTTTTGCAAAGCCAATATGTGTCCTTTAGCCACATCTTCGACATGGACGATGTTAAGTCCTGTATCAACATAGGCGGGCATACGGTTTGATGCTGCTTCAACAATGACCCTGCCGGTGGGGGTTGGCTTGATATCGCGAGGCCCTATGGGTGTTGACGGGTTGACGATGATTGCAGGTAGTCCGTCTTCCTCGATCATCGTTTGCACCGCTTCCTCGGCCAAGTATTTGGATCGTTTGTAAACACCGATCATGTCATTCAAAGTTACAGGCGTATCTTCTGTGCCGATGCCGCCTTTGGGGATGCCAAGCGTTGCCACAGAGCTTGTATAGACGATTTTTTCCACGCCAGCTTCTTGTGCGGCCTTCATCAGTGCGACGGTGCCGTCGACGTTGATCTTGTTCATGCATTTGGGGTCAGGTACCCAAATGCGGTAATCAGCAGCGACATGAAAGAGGTAGCGACAGCCCTTTAACGCCTTGCGATAACTTGCCGGATCACCAAGATCGCCTTCTATGATTTCTATGTTGTGAAGGCCTTCAAGGTTGCGGCGATCGTTCCCTTGGCGACAGAGGAGACGCAAAGCGTACCCCTCTTCGATCAAAAGGCGTGCCAATGCAGCGCCAACAAAGCCTGTGGCACCTGTCAGAAAGCATATATCTTGTTGTTTATTGGTCATCTGAGTTCAAACTTGAATTCAATCTTGTTGCAACCACTAAGTTTGGAATCTGTCGCTAGAAGATCGCGAATATCATCAGTCGCCCCTGTGTTGGTAAAGCTGTTGCTGTTGGCGGTGATTTCTATCAGTGTCTCATTGTGGTCGCGCCCTGCGATTTTGCTGATAAGGCGGCGGCAGTTTTGTTCAGTCAAATCCTTATATTCAATTTTGAACTCCGTTGAGGTGAGTGCAGAAAGAGTAATATCTGTCATCCATACGGATTTGATGTCCCCGTTCGCATCAACCATGCTCGCAGGGACGACTCCAGCTATAATCATGTTGTCGTTTGTGAAATTGGCCGTGTTGCCAATCTTCCCTGTGCCTCTGTAAAGCCGCTGGATATTGCTGACGAGCATTGTCATGTTAGCGTAGGCATCGTTAACCTTTTGGCTGTGGTCAACCGAAGCAACAGCAACCCATATGCCTCCTAGAACGATGGCAATAATACCCAGTGTGATGGCGGATTCTGTAAGAGAAAAACCGCGTATGCTGTTATGCGAATGATTCATGACGGGATAATCCTTGATGGTGAGATGCTTATCGAGTTCCGACCCTAACTTAATGGAAGTTAACGAATTATCAACTCTCATAGTCCTTAATCCAATATCTCATAGTCCTTCTCTTGGGAAAGCTTTTTTATGCGGATTCGAGCCCTGTTTCACCTTTGCTGCGTGTTTGTGCTCTTCGGCTGCGGTGGCATTCTTGTGCCGGATGCGCGGCCGACGACAGGGCGGCTGCCGACCTTGGCCGAGGTGCCTGATCCAGATGAGACGGTGCGTGGTGCCAATGATCCGCCGATCGTAACGCTTCCGATAGGTTCAGCGTTGCGAGAACGGCGTCTCGCGCGGACAGAAGAGATGCCTGACAAAATTATTGTGCCGACGACCAACCTGACAGCGGTGCCGGTGACTTTGGCATTACAGGCTGTTTTGGAAGGGACAGATATTTCCATGTCATGGCAGACGGGGGATTTTGACTCAAAATTGGTAACTGTGACGAATTTGAGTGGCCCTTTGCCTCGTGTGGTTGATAAAATATGTCGCTCGGCACGAGTTTTCTGTAGCTATCGGGATGATATGCTTGAGGTTAAGGAGAAAGAGACCTTTATTATTGAGCTTCCTGCGGCGCCTGTCAAAACGGAAGTTGGTGCTGATACATCTACATCAGCTAATAATACGATGGCGGAGACAATTAGTATGTTGGCAGGCAGTCAAGCGCGCATTGATGCTCAAGGCGGCAATTTGATTTATACGGCGGATGTCGAAAACCATGAGAGCGTACAGGAATATTTGATGCAGCTTCGCAATGGGCGACCTTTGATCGTTATGCAGCTTTATATTTGGGAAGTCGTTTTGGATAAGGATAATGCTACGGGTATCAATTGGGATAGCTTTAGTTTTGATAATTTTAAGGCTTTAGGACAGGACATCGCGTTGAGTGGTTCAACTACTTTTACCTCGATTACAACGCCAGGCGTCAGTCTGGGGGCAACAACAAGCGGTGCTGTGGATGCCCAGACTTTGCTTCGTTTCTTGCACACCAAGGGGAATGTGCAAACAATCAGTAATCCGCAGCTTACATTTATCTCTGGTTCATCTTCAGAATTCCGTGTTGGTGGTGAGCAGCGCTATATCTCGCAAGTGGGTGAGTTGACTTCTTCAAGTGTTTCTGGGACGAGTTCTGCTAGTCTTGGCTCCAACACGATTTCGACGGATAGTTTGGATACCGGCTTAACGGTGCAGGTAAGCGGCGCTTTTGAAAATGGCGTTGTCTCGGCTTATCTGACGGTTGATATTCAGGACATCGTAAGCTTGAACTCAACAACGACGAGCCAAGGGGTCACGATTGACTTGCCCGAAACTTCCGAGCGCAGTGTTGAGACTACTTTACGTGTACGGCCTGGGGATAATTTGGTGCTAGCGGGGCTTGTGAGCTCGCGTGATGAGAATAACGCTGATGGCGTGCCAACCCCTTTCGGAACAATCCCAACCTACCATTCCGATCAGTTGGAAAACACAGAACTTGTTATGCTGGTTAAACCTTCTGTTGTGATGTTCTCCAGCGAAAAAGAAAAGGAAGAGGAGTGGAAGGGCGTTGCCGATACAGTCCAAATGCCAAAAGGAAAGTATATTTTGGATGCTCTCGTGATTGATAAGGATGGGGCGCAAAAGATTCAGATTCCTGATGTGCCTATTGAACCTATGTTGTCGCAAGAGGGAGAGGAAAAAATCTCCCATGCGCCGATTGTTTTTAAAAAGAAAAGTGATGCGCCGGTGAATGAGAACTTTATGCAACGGGGATTTTCACATGCTTTTGAGGATCTTTTAAATGTAGAGGAGAAGGGTGAATAATGCCTCGTCTTCTCTCTTACCTTCTTTTACCTTTTCTTGTTTTTGCGCTTATGGGCGTGAATATAGAGCCTCTTATGGCGCGTGATGCAGCATTTTTAGAGCCTCAAAAGATAAATAAGATTGGCGATGCGGCTGAGGCTATTGCGGTTGAGCCTAAGCAAGAAGTTTCGATTGGTGAAACGGATGTTAACGTTGCGCGGCGCACGACAGCGGTTTTTGTTAATCAGTCGAACCAGCCTGTCGAGATTGTAAGCGTCTCGACAAATGGTGATGCCAATGTGCGGGCTGAGATCGTTGCGGATGATTGCACCAAGCTTGGGACATTGGGGGTAGGAAACCGTTGTTCTGTGTTAGTTGAGTTTGTTCCATTATCAGCAGGGGAATGGGCTGTTGAGCTTATTATGACACACAAAGGTGCTGGCCGTTTGGCGCGGATGAAACTGACAGGGAAAACAAAGGGTTCTGTTTCGTCTGAGAAAAAGGAAACGGGATTGCAGCTGAGCGGTCAGAATGTTGCGCCTGTTGATTTTGAAGATGTTGAGGTTGGTATGGATCGAGCTGTGCGGACTGCGCTGATGGTCAATGACAGTAGTGATACGATCAAAATACTCTCTGTAGATGTAATCGCGCCAGATAATGGTTTGACGCGTTTTGAGCAAGGCTGTGCGGTGGATGAGGAGTTGAAACCGGGAGAATCCTGTCCTGTAACCTTGTTGTGGAAACCTGAAGATAAAGGGATTGTTTCAACGGATTTAATTATTCGTCATAATGGTAAGCGCGGATTTACGGTTATTCCTGTGCGGGGGGTGGCTAAACTTCCTAAGGGCGTGAAAGGACAAACTTCTTCAAAAGACAAGGATGCTAAAGATGTTGCCGTGGGGAAGGTTAAAGTTGGAGACGAGGCTGTTGGTTCCTCAGCGGGGATAGGCGGGGCTGCAATTACTATGTCCCCAACGGCATCGCAGGTTGAGAGGTTACTTAAAAATTCAGGAAGCATTGCGCCGGTCTATCAAAAAACATTGAGCCATAATTCTGATGATGGCTCCTCTGGTGACGAGGGGAGCTCCGAGGCGAGCTATGCATCTAAACCCAATCTTATTGGCAGCTTAAAATTGATTGGTGTTGTGGGGAGTAAGGCAGTTTTTTATTATCGCAAACAAACCTTTGTTGTAGAGCAGGGGGAGGCCTTTTCTCTGGATGATCAGGATGCCATTTTGACTAATGTCGGTGCGCGTGAGGTTGAGGTGCGTTATAATAACAAAAACAGCATCATTACGATGAAGGCTGTGGCGGCGTTGATGAAAAAAGCACAGAAAAAGGTGCAAGAAGAAGAATCCGCCAAGACAGCGGTAACGGGTGTGTCATTGTTGGATCAGTATCAAGAAGAAAAGAGTGCAACTCAGGCTCCTAAGAAAATGACAACGGGAAACAGTGCGATAACTAATGGCTCGAAAACCACTGGGGATAAGTGATGGACGCGCAACAGGGTACGACGAGCTTTGAGGAAAACAAGCGCATTCACTCCCGTCACTATGAGCTGGCGTTGGCAGAGCAAACAATGCGCCGCTCTTCAGGGCGCTATCTGACAATCGAAGAGATTCTACGTCGTAACGGTTTTGTTCCCGAAGAGACTGAAAAGTCCAAGAAAAAGGGGGGGAAGCGCGAAGACCTGACGATGCAGGCTTTGCGGCTTTATGTGTCTGTGGCCAACCAAACGGCGATGGGCCTGTGTTTGCTGGACCTCAAGGATGGAGTGCTGCGGCTTGCCGTGGGGGACCGTGTTGATGACTCGGATTTGTTGCGGATCACAAATGCCCTGCAACGAGCAAACCGTGAAGTCGTCAAGATTGAAGTCGAGTCATGGGATCGGTCCGAGCTTGCGCGTTTAATGCGGGAGCAAAGCGAGGTCGCAGGTGAGCGGCTCTTGCGTATTTTTTCGACCTTAGCCAAAGATCCAGATGATGCAACACTGATTGAGCAAGCGCTGAACGATATTCTGGCCGAGGCTCTTCAAAGCCGGACTTCAGATATTCACTTATCTTTGTCGGATGATGATGCGCGCTGTTGGATACGGTATCGGGTTGATGGTGACTTGGTCTATAAGCATCTCATTCCTCACCGCGTGATGGCACCGCTTGTTACGCGGATTAAAACGGATGCCAAGATGGATGCTGCGGATCGTCAGCATCCTCAGGACGGGCGGCTTGGCTTTGAATGGCAGGGGCGTATGATCGACGTTCGTGTCGCGGCTTTGCCTGTGGCTCCTGCGGGTGAGAAGCTGACGCTTCGGCTTTTGGATCGTGAGAACTTACGTAGTTTTGAAGAGCTGTTTACGCATACGCCTCTGGTGGCTGAGAAATTACGGAAAACCATTCAGGGACATACGAAAGATGGAGGACTTATTGTTCTTTCGGGGCCAACGGGTTCAGGTAAGTCAACAACGCTTTACGGTATTATTCAAGAAATAGATCGCTCGGCGCGGGCTGTTTATTCGGTCGAAGCGCCTGTTGAATATGATATGCCGCTGGTGGATCAGACTTCCGTGACAGATAATTCAGCGAACTCCATTGCGGATATTATTCGGGCGCTCATGCGGCATGATCCTGATGTGATTATCATCGGCGAAATGCGGGACGGCGATACGGTGGAGGCCGCCTTGCGTGCAACAGAATCTGGACACTTGGTTGTTACAACGGTTCACGCGGTTGACGCGATCCATACATTAGACCGGATTGATGGCTTTTTGACATCTGCGTATCGGACAAGCGGGCTTTATATTCTGGGGCATGCGCTGATGGCGTCTCTTTCGCAGCGCTTGGTGAAAACGGTTTGTCCGGCTTGTCATTTAGAAGATTCGGCATTACGGATTTATGGGAATGAATCGCGCTGCAATGACATTGGTGTTCGCCCTGATGAAACTTTGGCGATTGCCAGCCAAGAGGGATGTGATCTTTGTAATCATACCGGATTCTTGGGCCGGACTCTTGTATTGGAGGCCATGTTTCCTCCTGAAGATCAGGCCAGCAGACGGACGATCACGGAGATGATGATCTCTAATGTGACGTCATCTGTGATTGATGTGCCGGGGACGATCTATTTGCCGCGGCGTGAGGCTATTCGTGATTTGATACGCCGGAACGCGCTTGATGCGAATATGGGGGCCTCTTTGATGGTTGAGGACGCCGTGTCTCGCCAGAACCGTATGGTTTAAAGGAGGGCGGGATGAAACTCTTCCGTGCTCGCTATATCAAAGAGACGATTGGCGGTGGACATGTTGTTGAAGAAGATGATTTCTATCTTCCGGCGGAAAAGGATGTACGCCATACTTTGCGGAATAGGGGGCTTTGGCCTATTGAGGTTCGAGAACAAAAGCCACCGACTTTTGAATGGATGGATGTGCGCACGCGTGAGTGGCAGATTCAGCTTTTACGTGCGATCCGTTTTCAGTCGGCAACGGCCTCGGCGGGAACGGCTCTTTTGAATATTATTGAAGGAGAGGAGGATCAGCGCCGCCGCTTAGCTTATTTGCCGACGCGGACAGTCTTGAAGGGTGGTGGGGCGTTTTCTGATGCGTTACGAGAGTTGAAATTATTCGATGCGCCGACAATGGCGATTATCACGGCTGGTGAACGTGCTGGAGACCTCAAAGGCGTTATTGCTCACGCCATTGAGCATGTGGAGCAAAAAGGGGCTCAGTACAAAACGCTTATTGCGGCGATGAGCTGGCTTTCTTTTGATATCGTTAGCGTAATCGGCACGATTTGGGGAACGCAATTTGGGTTTATTCCTTATTTAAAGGAACAAGGGACAAAGAATACAGACCCCGGGGCAATCGAGAAATTTAACCAAGGCATTAAGTGGGTGAGTTTACTGAACGGGTTTATGCTGGTTGCCAGCTCCCTTATTATTCTGACGATCGTGTTTTTCTTTCTCTCCTATTGGCAGAACCGCCATAAGCAGGATCACGTGACGGCGCGGATGATGATGAAAGTGCCTCTTCTCTCGACCTATTTCCGGAATGTGGCTTTGCGAGACACCTGTAAGCTGATGGCGCGTCTCTTATATGGAAAGGTGCCTTTGGCTGAGGGGCTTGATATTATTACGCAAAGTGCGCTGGAGCCTGCGACAAAAATCTATTGGTTTGATTGTAAAGGCAAAATTATGGCGGGTGTTGATCCAGCGCGGGCGTTGGCTCGTGCGCCGCTATCTAAGGCAGAGCGTGACCAAATTGTCACTATTCAGACGATCGAACAATTAGGAGAGATATATGAAGCTATTGCCGAAGAGCGATCATTGATGGCAAAAGCCGATCAACGTCGTATTATGAAGTTTGGTTTGTATTTGTTGATCGGATTGTCTGGTATTACTATCCTGACGACGATTTACTTGTTGATGCTGCAAAATCAAAACTTCCTTTCAAGTCTCAACGAACTGCGTGGTTAAGTATGGCAAACGAAGTCTGGGAAAAAATCAAAGAATTCTTCATAACCGGCTGGTTAGAAGATAAGCTGTTTTCCTCGCCTGTGGCAGGGACGGCGCTGCATGAGAAATCAGAGAGAACGGCTGAGGAATTCAAAGCTACTTATAATAATGCTAGTTCTATGGCCAAGGCGCTGCTTGGTGGCGTCGGGGCGCTGGGAGATTTTTATTTCCCAGCCGATTTGATCGGGGGATGCTGTCCTCGCGTCGTAGGGGAAGAGCAGGAAATTGTTTGGAACGCGGCGGCTGAGGCGGCGGATACGGAACGCGTTCATATCGTATGGCAGGCAGTAGGAGATAAAATCTGGTATCTGGCTGTGCAGTCTCAAGAACAAGGCTCTCATCCTGATACATGGTGTCCCTTTGCTTCCCTTTTGCCTGGGCTGAGGGATGCGGCTAAGCCGCCGATCATTTATACCTATTTCAGTGATGAGATGGCGACCATGATGACGGTTCTTTCAGATTCGTTGCATATCCATCGGGGAACAACATCTGTTGTGCGGGCTAAGGCTGAACGTGTCTCTCGCGAAAACAACGAAGCTCCTATCGTTGATCTGGTGCCGGATCGTATTGCTAAGTTAACGCCGTTTCCGTGGTATTCTCTGTCGCTTTATGAGGAACGGGCGCGGCGGATACTCGCAAGCGTGTCAATTGCGGCCTCTTTGCTGCTGACTTTTGTCGGGATTCTGATATGGCTGTTTTCAGCGATGATCATTGTTTCAGCTCATGCGGATATGGATGTGATTAAAGAGCGCTCGGCTACGACATCTGTGAATCTGCTGAAAATGGTACAGGCGCAACGTGCCAGCCCTATGCGTGAGCAACTGGCGGACTTTGCTGATGTCAATGATGGTTTGCTTTCTCTTAATGGATTCTTGGAAGTTTATATTATCAAACGCAACCAGCCTGTCTGGCGGGCGATTGTGCCGCGCAATGTGACGGCAGAGCGTATTAAGGAAATCGGTGGCCAGACCTTGGATTCGAGTGACCCTCGTGGGGTTTTGATCGGGAATAACAGAGATGCTCTAGAGATAGATCAGACGGGCAAGGAAAGGAAGAAACGTTGATGCAGATAGACTCTAAGCTTATTTTGAATGTTTTTTCGCCACGTTTTTTCTCTCGTGCGTTTCAGTCTTTTGATAAATCGCTGATGGTTATAGTTTCGTCATGCTGGGTGGGGGCTATTCTGGTGATGGCGTTTGCTCTTTATACGCTGACTTTTTCTGCCGAGACCAAGCGGGCGACATTAGCGGCGGCGGCAAGTGAGCCAACTCTTCCCAAGCTGGTGACACGTAAGCCAGATACGAAAGAGATACAGCCGCTTGTAACACGACTCGAAAAGCGCTTTCCGGATATTACTTTTCGGATAGGGCGTGATCGGAGTATTACTGTTGCTGCACGGACCGCTGATTATTTTCGTACTTGGCTTACGGTTTTGAGTTATATTGATACGATATCCCCTTGGTTTCGCTGGCGGATCAAAGAGTTTTGTGTGGGGGCTAATTGTTCTTATGGTAACCCTATGACGGCGATTTTAACGGCAGAGAAAATCTCTTTTTCATTACCTGAAAAGGAAGACTAACCCTTTTATATTTCGTAATATCTGTTAGTCTGGATCGGTGAATCGAGGCAGCATGCCTTTTGATGGAAGATAAGGAATTTTGATGAGTAAAACAATGATGAAACAGATGGTTAGAACGCTGCGGAGGGATGAAGGTATTGCGATTGGCCCCATCCTGTTTATTATTGCTATTCTGGGAATTTTGGCATCTGCCATTGCGGCGGGAAGCGGCTCGTTTACTTCCAGCACAACGGGAGAGGGCAATCGTGCCAAAGCAGCAGCTTTGATTGATATTGGACAGACCCTCAAGATCGGGTTTGACCGCCTTATGGGAAATGGTACGGCTTTTTCAGACATTGTGATTGACCCTGAAAGCACGTCTAATTATGAAGATTTATTTTCTCCGATTGGTGGTGGCGTGTCGGCTCCCTCGGTGACAATGGCAAAAAATCCAGGGGAAGATAAATGGCACTATCCCCTTATTCGGATTCCTAAATTGGGTACTTCGGCAGGTTCTCGGGTCGCTGTTATTCGTGTGGATGTGGGTGTATGTGACGAAATTAACAAGAAGGTTAGGTCTCTTAAAGAAGGAACAGCTCATAATGAAGTCGATGATCTTGGCGATTTCACGGATGGTGAAGAATTAAATGAGGCTGAAAGTTGGGCACCATCCCTACAAGGTTCTTCTCTTGGTTGTGTTGAGAACAACAACAGCGCCAGTGAGGGATATTATTTCTATCAGGCTTTGAGTGTGCAGTAAGCGAGGATTCAGGATTCAGCATTTAGGATTCAGGGCAGCTTGTTGTTTTGTGATGTTCCTGATTTTTGAGCAGCTATAGCCTATGTCAGATAAAATGATCATTTCTACCTTGATCTTTTTCCCCATGGCGTTGTTAAAGTTCTTGGCAATATGTTTATAGCCTGCGAACTTAGCTTTGCCATGGTAAAAAATATCGTCGGTATAAATGATCAT
>JBFXDW010000048.1:0-14128 GCA_050180745.1 Bdellovibrionales bacterium
GGGGTTACCATTCCCGAAAATTGGATTTTTGACCCCTCCCCGAAACATTATATTCCCTTCGGTAATCTAATGTTTCGACCCTCCCGCAAGGGGAGGGTGATTTTTATCTTCCTTCTGATTGTTGATTGGTCTCTACTCACGTTCTGGGTACCTTTTCTTTGCCTGAGTTCGGAGCCTTATTTCCAAGCCCTGTTTCCTCGTTAACTTAATAAATACCATTCCTGATGCATGAATAGGGGGCCGATTCTCATACTGAGTCGGTCATATGTTTTGTGGTCTTTTGTTTTTTTAAGACGTTCCTCGTGCAAGGTTGGGTTGTCACTAAGATGAATAGGATTTTCCGGCGTATAGTCAACTGGATGACACCGCGCTTGTTGCCGTCGGTTGGGTCAAGCCGCCTGACGCAAACGCGCCGCATGTTTCAAGGTCTTGCCGTTATGGCGGCGCTGGCTGTTGTGACCGTCATGGTGCCTTACGTCATGGGTGATCAAAACGGGATGATTATTGGGGCCCTTTTGGCCTTAGCGCTCTTGGGCATGGCGGCGGCTGTCTGGTGGCAGATACGCCACTCTCATGATGAGGCAGCGGAAGAAGTTCTCTTACGTGAAGCTTTTCACAGTATGCTAACCCCCCAGCTTATTACGGATCATGAGGGTAATCTTGTAATGGCTAGCCGTGCTTTTCGCGGTTGGATATCTGTTCATGCTGAGAAGTCTATCGTAGAGATTATGAAAGAGCGCTTTGGCGGTGATCCAGAGCGTGAGGATGCTTTTGAAGAATTCTATCAAAAGCTTCTTAAGGGACAGGCTGTCATTGGTGATTTTTCGGTTATGAGGGGCCCCCGTATCATTGAATGGCGACGCATTGTAGCTCGTCCTATTGATGGGGCTAATCGTTATTATCATTGGCGCTTTCAGGATATTAGTGAGCGTCGCCGCATGGAACGCGCCATGCGCGAGGAACAGGATAAGCTCGTCGATTTTATGGCGCATGCGCCCGTGGGGATTTTTTCGGTCGATCAGCATGGGCGTTTCAGGTTTGTGAATGAGACTTTGGCAGGCTGGCTTCAGACAACGCCTAAAGGATTGATCGAGGGCGATGTGCGCATTCATGATGTTCTCAATGAGCCTCCTTCAGGGGTAGCGGCTTATGCGATAGCCGCAGGGCCAAAAGGTGAGCAATCCGGCGAAGTTGTTCTGCGGCGGCGCGATGGGACATTTTTCCCTGTTGCCATTACGCAGACTCTTGTGCGGGCGGAGGATGGCAAAGGCTTGCGTACGCGTTCTGTTGTGCGGGACTTGTCGCCAGAGCGGGAATGGCAAATGGCGCTTTTTGCGTCCGAATATCGGTTTCAACGTTTGTTCGCTGAAGCTCCGATTGGGATTGTACTGCTGAATGATACGCAGGTTGTGATGGAGTGCAACCAGTCCTTCCTGAACATTTCTCGTCGCAAGAGGGAAGGCGTTATCAATCTTTCGGTGGGCGAGCTGATTATGCCTAAGGACCGTAAGCGCATCGAAGATGAGCTTGCAGATGTTTTGGGCGGTAAAGAGCTTATCAAGCCGTTGGAAGCGCAAATCCATGCGGATCGTACTATCATCGTTCATTTGTTTGCCAAACCTTTTGGTTCGACAACAGCAGAGGGTGGGGCTCCGGACGGGTTGATGCTCTATTTCATCGACGTTACGGATTTCAAGTCGCTTGAAGATCAATTCTCGCAATCTCAAAAGATGCAAGCCGTTGGCCAGCTCGCAGGTGGCGTAGCTCATGATTTTAATAACCTCTTAACGGCTATGAATGGCTTTTGTGATCTCTTGCTGCAACGCCATAAGCCGGGCGATCCTAGCTTTGCCGACATTATGCAAATCCGCCAGAACGGTAACCGTGCGGCGGGGTTGGTGCGCCAGCTTCTAGCATTCTCTCGTCAGCAGACTTTGCAGCCTAAGGTTACCAACACAGTTGATGCGGTGACTGAACTAACAACGCTGATGCGGCGCTTGCTTGGCAGCAGCATTAAACTCGACTTGATCCATGGCCGCAATGTTGGCTTTGTGCGTGTGGATAAGGTGCAGCTTGAACAAGTCGTTGTTAATTTAGCCGTGAATGCGCGGGATGCGATGGCGGGAGGAATCAACAAAAGTCTTTTGGTGCGTACGGGGGACCATATTCAACAGACTACGGTCGTGCGTGGTGAAGATCGCATGGCGCCGGGGCGCTATGTGACGATCGAAATGATAGATAATGGGTGTGGGATTCCTCCAGAGATCCTGCCTCAGATATTCAATCCCTTCTTCTCAACGAAGAAGGTAGGAGAGGGGACAGGGCTAGGGCTCTCGACAGTTTACGGAATCGTGCGCCAAACGGGCGGCTTCATTGACGTTGAGAGTGAGGTCGGTAAGGGAACGCACTTTACGATCTATATTCCAGCTTTGACGGATGAAGAAGTTGCTGCTGCGACGGCAGAGGCAGAAGAAGCTGAAGAGGAAAGGCCCGCTCCCGATCTGACGGGCTATGGCACGTTGATGCTGGTTGAGGACGAAGAGGCGGTACGTATTTTCTCGGCGCGGGTGCTGCGCAACAAGGGGTATGAAGTCTTTGAGGCTAACAGTGGTGAGGAGGCTCTACAGGTCTTGGAAAAAGAAGGCGATCAGATAGATCTGATCGTAACGGATGTTGTGATGCCTGAAATGGATGGACCGACACTGTATCGGCATATTCAAGAGCGTTGGCCTGATATTAAAGTTGTGTTCGTCTCAGGCTATACAGAGGATCGCTTGCGTGAGCAATTTAAGGATGGTGAGGAGTTCCATTTCTTGGGCAAACCGTTCTCGCTCAAGCAGCTCGCCCAAAAGGTGAAAGAGATTTTGCAGGATCGGTAAGGTATTTGCTTACAGAATTTGCAAGCAAAGTAAACGTTGCAAGTTTTGGACATAGGCTATAAAAAAATGGGATTCCGGACCTTCACGCCCTTCGGACGCTTGTCCGGAATGACGGAGTTTTTTTTGATGAATGGGGAGAGATATAGTCAATCTTCCCTGAATGCCAGATGCGGTTGCCATGACGCTATAGCTTCGGCAAGGTCACGCCTGTTTGGCCCATATATTTGCCTGCCTTGTCTGCATAGGAAATCTCGCAGGGTGAATCGCCTTGGAAGAATAGAAATTGGCAAATGCCCTCGCCTGCATAAACACGGGCGGGTAGGGGGGTCGTGTTTGATATTTCAAGCGTGACATGCCCTTCCCATTCGGGTTCCAGTGGAGTCACATTCACAATCAATCCGCAGCGTGCGTAAGTCGATTTGCCAAGGCATATCACCAAAATATCACGAGGAATTTTGAAATGTTCAACTGTTCGTGCCAAGACAAACGAGTTAGGCGGTATGACGCATACATCTGTTTGCCGCGAGACAAAACTTGTTTCCGCAAATTCCTTCGGATCGACAATCGCGTTATCGACATTCGTGAAAATTTTAAACTCGTTCGCTAGCCGTGCATCATAGCCATAAGAGGACAGTCCATAAGAAATAATGCCATCCCGTTTTTGCTTTTCCTCAAACGGCGAAATCATGTCGTTGGTTTGGGCTTGCTGGCGAATCCAGTGGTCAGGCATGATGGACATAGTGTCAGGCTTCCTTTTTCTGGGGAACGTTCTTACTTCTTAAAGCCGCGCGTGCCTCTTGCTGTTTCTTGCGTTTACGCAGGTTGTCTCGCAAGGCTTGGGCTTCTCTTTCTTCTCGCTCTTGCTGGGATTTGCTGAGAGAGGAACAGGGCATGGCCGACTCTTAAATCTTTTCGACTTGTGTGTATTCCAGTTCCACAGGCGTGGCCCGACCGAAGATAGACACTGCGACTTTCAAGCGAGCCTTGGATTCATCAACCTCTTCAACTGTTCCGTTAAAGGAGGCAAACGGACCATCGGCCACGCGGACCTGTTCTCCGATTTCGAAAGTGACAGAAGGTTTGGGGTGCTCGACGCCTTCTTGGACTTGATTGAGGATTCTTTGGGCCTCTTTCTCAGAGATAGGTGATGGTTTGCCGCCAGCACCCAAAAAGCCTGTGACTTTGGCTGTGTTTTTAACCAAGTACCAGCTTTCATCCGTCAGGTCCATTTTGATCAGAACGTATCCGGGGATGAATTTACGCTCGGCGTTGACTTTTTTTCCACGACGGACTTCAACGACTTCCTCTGTTGGCACAAGAATCTCTGAGATTTGATCTTCCAACCCTTTTTTGAGGGCAGCCTCGCGGATAGATTGGGCGACTTTGTTTTCAAAGCCTGAATAAGCGTGAATAACATACCAACGATGAGCCATCGTTCTAACTCCTTAAAAAGATAAATTAGCCTCTCATCCCAAGAAGCTTACTAATCGCAAATGACAGCGACTGATCAACGATGAGAAAAAACACACCCGCCGCCAGTGCCATAGCAACAATAAGGCCTGTGGTCATGGTCGTTTCACGACGTGTGGGCCAGGTAACCTTTTGGACTTCCTGGCGTGTTTCCTTGAAAAACTTAACAACATTCATGTTTGCGCCCACCTCTCGGCCCGGTTTCAATAGTGGCAGGAGTGGAGGGACTCGAACCCACAGCCCCCGGTTTTGGAGACCGGTGCTCTACCAATTGAGCTACACTCCTACATCAAAGGCCCCAATGTTAAAATTAAGGTGCCTTTTCTTTGTTTTTCCCATAATTCGCCGTCCGATGGAGCGCACCGGACAACAAGTTTAATTTGTAAGGAATTATTCCTGTGTAATGGATTTTCTCGCAAATAGCTAGAGAAAAATCACATACTCATAACGAACATGGTTAATTGAGCCGGAGAGGGATTCTTTGACATTTTTTGATAAATTGTGTATATTTATACTCAAGATGAGGGGCAATGAATAGTCGTGATGTTATTAAACTTATTAAAAAGGACGGCTGAGGGTTGGTTGCTACTCGCGGTTCACACCATCAATTTAAGCATCCGATGAAGGTGGGGCGTGTCACTGTTCCTCATCCTAAAAAAGATTTGCCCCAAAAAACAGTTAAATCAATTCTTAAGCAAGCGGGAATCAAAGAACAGAAAGGGTAGGCCATGCGTAAACCTATTACAAAACGGCAAGTAAAGGCAGATATTAGCCGTCCTTGCTATGTTGCGCTTATCCATAAGGAAGAAAGCACAAGCTATGGCATTATGTTTCCGGACTTTCCTGGATGCATAAGCGTTGGCGACACGCCAGAGGAGGCTTTTGATAATGGTCGTGAGGCACTAGCCCTTCATGTCGAAGGTATGAAGCAAGATGGACAGACTATTCCTATGCCTCGTTCTTTAGAATCAATTCAGCAGGAAGATAAAGACTGGGTTGATTTTAATGGAGCGATTGTTGCGCTTGTGCCTCTTATTATTTCTAAAAATCAAACGATACGTGTTAACATTAACATTGATACCAATCTTTTGGCAGCTACCGATCTGGCGGCTCAACATGCGGGACAAACGCGAAGTGCCTTTATCGCGCGGGCTTTAGGAAGTGCGTTGGAGGGGTAATTTCTTTTTTCCCTTGCTTCGCCATGGCGACTCTTATAAAAGGGCAGCCTGCCTTCGCAAGAATATGGCGTTTGCACTCCTATCAGATTGTGGTAGAAGAATATTCTTAGCGTGAGCGGGTGTAGCATAATGGCTAATGCTCCAGCCTTCCAAGCTGGCTATGAGGGTTCGATTCCCTTCACCCGCTCCATTTTCTTATTCTGCCTTGTAAAAAGGCAGAATAAGAAAATGGAAGAGTAAAAAGGGGATCGAACCCTCATCAACAAATAAGCGGGTTTGACAAATTGCGCGGTTGGCGCGACATTAAGGAGTGACATCAAGCGCAATTTGGACGTCACCTGTTACTTGCGGAAAAGGCGCAATTTCTGCTAAGAAGAGAACGTAAGTTTATTTCCGCAAGTGACAGGGACGCCCGAAGGGTTAAAAACATGAGGAATCGAATGTTTTTAATCATTCCCTTCATCCGCCCCATTCGGTCTTTCTCGCTTTAGGGAGCCCCGCGAAGCCCTGACAGGGAGAGATCGGGCTTTTGCAGTCTTATCAAGGGGACCTTTATGCGCCGCTTTGTCCTTCTCTTTTGCTTTGTTGTCCTTGCTTTTAGTCTTCCTGCTTTGGCTGGAGGGGTGCTTGTGCCTCAAAACAACAGCGGGAGCTCTTCTGGTCTTGGGCTTATTCCTCAATCTGAGACGCAGCCTACAGAGGAATCTAAAAAAAAATCAGACAACACAGAAGAAATCCCGACAACAGAACAAATCCTCAGCCAAGGCCTCGGCCACACAGCAACAGCCCCCTCCTTGTCAGGCGTGCCAGCTCCGCAATCAGTGAGCTCTTATCCTGTTTCAACAGAGAGTAATGCGAACAAACGGAAAATGTCACAACCTTTGACGCCAGGTGGTGTCGTGGCTGGGGATGCGCGTCAAAAGGCAGATTTAGCGCGTCAGATTGCAACAGGACATTTTTCTCCTTACAAGACGAATGACGCTGGGGCTGTGGCTCGTGCTAAAGAAGCGGAATTTATGAAAAAGCACGAGCGTGATCCCGTGGTAATGGATGAAATTGAGGTTCCTTCGCCTATGAAAGGTGATAAGAGCCTCATGATTGGCATTTCCCAGAAATACCAATGGGGTTCAATGGATGCGCGTGCGATCGAGCGGGTTTTTGGGTATAGCGCAGACGAAATTCCTCAGGTTTGTCAGCTACGCATAGATGCAACCGTTGAGACGGATGTAAGTCGCCTTTTCTTTAAAGGGGCGATTTTATCTGGAACAAAAACACCGATTGAATATGCAGGAAATATTAAGGCTGTAACCTTGCAGCCTGTTGCTTTGTGCAAGATACCTAAGACCTTGCCGCGTAGCGGGATGCTCATTCTGAAGGTCGGCGATTACTATTCAACCATGCTGCTTGGGCGCAAGAGCTGTGAACATGATTCCATAAAGCTCAAAAAAGAGCCTCGTGCGCTTCTTGTTCGCTACGCTGGGGAGCGTGATAAAACGGCATGTATATTTGAGTAAGAAGTGCGGTTTCTATAGCCTATATCTTTCACTCTTTCTTCCTTGTGAGGGAGGAAAATAAAAAATCATAAACAGGAGTTCTATGTCTTTGCTTTCTCAAACGGATGATCTTTTCTTTTCCAAAACCGATCTTGATCTCGTGCATGTGCAGGGGATGCTGGATAATACGCTTCAAGGTGCGGATGATGGGGAGCTTTATCTTGAGTACTGCCAGTCCGAATCCCTATCATGGGATGATGGTCGTTTGCGGAATGCCAGCTTTGATACATCGCAAGGGTTTGGTCTGCGTGCTGTAGCGGGGGAGACTGTAGGGTTTGCTCATAGCTCGTCTTTGTCGCAAGAGGCTCTGGCGCGTGCGCAGGATAGCGTTGTTGCTGTTAAAGCAGGCTATGGCGGTAAGTTGGCGTTGCCCTCGATTGCTACAGAAAAAAGTCTTTATGCGGATAGAAATCCTCTAGGGGGCAAGGCCTTCGAAGACAAGGTTAAACTTTTGCAAGATATTGATGCGTATCTGCGAGCCAAGGATTCTTGCGTTCATCAGGTAGCCGTGTC
This sequence comes from Bdellovibrionales bacterium, assembly GCA_050180745.1. Lineage (GTDB taxonomy): Bacteria > Pseudomonadota > Alphaproteobacteria > UBA9219 > UBA9219 > JBFXDW01. The sequence continues at coordinate 7,594 of JBFXDW010000048.1, forward strand.
TTTGGCAGCAGAGTGGCAGGCCATACAAATTATTGGCGCTGGCGGTTTTCGTGCGGCGGATATAAGGCCTCTGGTGCGGCTTAACATCACGGTGGCAACAAAGCGCGGGGACCGTATCGAAGAAGCCGGATGGGGTGCTGGTGGGCGTTATGCTTATGATGACCTCTTTGAGGAAGGCCGTTGGCGCTCTATGGCTGATGAGGCCTATCGGCGTGCGCTCTTAAAGCAGGATGCCATCGCTGTGCAAGCTGGGGAGATGAGTGTTGTGTTAGGTTCAGGTTGGCCTGCGGTGCTCTTGCATGAGGCTATTGGCCATGGTTTGGAAGGTGATTTTAATCGCAAGAAAACTTCGGCGTTTTCTGGGTTGATGGGCGAGAAAATCGCTGCCGATAGTGTGACGATTGTTGATGATGGTACAATTCAGGATCGGCGCGGCTCGCTCACGATTGATGATGAAGGCACGCCTACGCAATGCACGACATTGATCGAGAATGGGAAGCTGGTCGGTTATATGCAGGACCGTCTAAATGCGCGTTTAATGGGAACGGTATCCACAGGCAATGGGCGTCGTGAGAGCTATGCGTGTGAGCCTTATCCGAGGATGACCAATACCATGATGCTCAATGGCGATAAGGCGCCAGAAGAAATTATCGCCTCTGTCAAAAACGGAATTTATGTGTTTGGCATCGAAGGCGGTCAAGTCGATATCACTTCAGGGCAGTTTGTATTCTCGGCGCATTTGGCGCAGGAAATCATTGATGGCAAGCTGGGGCGTCCTTTGAAAGGAGTTTCACTCGTAGGCAGCGGCTTTGATTCGTTGCAACGGATATCAATGGTCGGCAATGATCTGGCGCTTGATAATGGCATTGGAACTTGTGGCAAAAATGGCCAAAGCGTTCCTGTAGGCGTTGGCCAGCCGACGCTACGTCTTGATGGAATGACCGTTGGAGGAAGTGGAGCATAGCCTCATCACGAGACGTAGGCTATTTCTTCTATAAGTGTTGTGAAATGCACGATAAGCGCAAATATAGACGCTAATGCCACAAGAAATATGCTTGATGATGCGCAGTCCTTGATAATCTTGATTTCCTCATGATGGTGCGGCGTGACGTGATCGCATAATTTTTCAAGAGAAGTATTCATGGCTTCTATTGCGAGCAGCAGAAAGGCCAGAACAGTTGCCGTAAAGCTATAAGGAGATGGTGTTTTCAGATAAAGGCAGAAGGTCAATAGAAGAAAGGCTAACTCATACTGTGCGGCGCGTTCTTGGAGAAGCGCTCTGAGTCCATTCCATGCGACTTTTGTTTTCTCAAGGAGAGATGCAGCTTTGTGAGGAGGTGTTGTCATTTTCTGTTTAATACCAATATTTCGGATCAATTCCATTGAGCTGAGTTTTAAAGGTAACGATCATAGCATCAACTTGTGTTTCATCATAGCCTGGTTGACCGCGATAGGATTCCCAAAGGCGGATTTGATTCTGTAAATCGCGTGCCTTGACGCGCTGTTCCGTATCAATTCTGAGTTGTTTGGCTTTTTCTTGGGCTTCTATAACCGCATTCTTTTTTATCTTTTCCTTCATTTCCTTTTCCTTAGCGGCCTTTTTCTTAAGATACGCCTTCATATAATCGTCATCTTTATTTGCTTCTTTTGCCTTAGTTGCTTTTTTCTTGCCGTGTATCCGTTTTTTTGGCTTTTTATCTGCTTTCTCATCTTCGGGAGTTGCGGCAGAGTCTTGTGACTTATCTTGTGAGTGGCCTTGTGCTTTATCTCGTGTTTTGCTGTCCTCGGTGCTGCTGCCTAGAAATGTTGGCGCAACGTCATGTGGTGCATTGCTGGGCATGCCTGCATGGCCATACAGTTGTTTGCGGCGTTTGGTCAGGTCACCTATATCGCGCGGAATTAAAACCTGATTCAAATCTTTGCGTTCTTTATCGCTTTTCATGAGAGTTCATTCTTTCTCCAGTCGCCGCATAAGGCCTGCCAACAGGTCACAGCAGCGATCGCTGCTGTGTCAGCTCGCAGAATTCGGGGGCCAAGCCTGAGGGGCATTATATCAGGCAGTGTTTGAAAAAGCTCCATTTCTTCTTGGGTGAACCCGCCCTCTGGTCCTGTGAAAATGCCAGTAGGGACTGATTCTTGATGGGAGAGCTTTATAAGGGCATCTCCAATGGGAGAGGCCTGTCCAAATTCGGCGCATAGAAGAGGGCGAATCGTCGGATTCCAGTCAGATATGACCTTTTTCAAAGGGAGGGTATCGCGAATAACAGGGATAGATAGGCGTTCGGACTGCTCGGCAGCCTCTATGGCGATCATAGATAGGCGGGTGGGATTGATGTCTTTGATCTGTGTGTGAGTCGTTAATATAGGCTGAATAGCTTTTACGCCCAATTCTGTGGCTTTTTGGACCAAAAACTCGAAATGTGCCCGTTTAATAGGTGCTGCAAAGAGGGTTAAAGCAGGTTCTGGGGCCTGAATTCGGTAGTTTTTCGTTATTTTGAGAGTGATTCCCTTCTTTTTACTTCTTGGAATTTCGCCGATTCGGGCCAGCCATTCACCATCTAACCCATTGAAAAGCCTAACTGGATCATCCTGCTGGCGACGCATAACCTGCAGTAAATAGTGGGATTGTTCAGCTGTGAGTATGACATCGCTGCCTTCTTGGAGGGGGGTATCAACATAAAGGCGAGGCCAAGTGTGGGACATAGGGGGATCGGGGGTTAGGGATCGGGGAAGCATTTAGGATTTAGCATTTAGCATTTAGCATTTAGGGATATCTTTCTCTTTTTTTTCTTTCCTTTAATTTTCATACTATTTCAGTCATTAATGATAGAAATTTGTTAAAGAACAGGAAAAGAAAGAAATAGAAAGCGTCCCTAAATCCAAAATGCTAAATGCCAAATGCTTTTTTCTTTCCCCGACCCCCGATTCCCCGAGAAAGTTTTAAATCTTTTCATTATGTGCTTGACGTTTTATGCGTATTTCCTTATGTATGCCTAGCCTTTACGGAACTGGTGGTAGACCACGGTTGAGGAAACACTGAGAAAACGGTGTTTATTCTTGAGTTTTTGATGAGCGAATCGCTCTTAAGCTCCAGACGGTCTAAACGCAATTCCGATTGTTGCATAAGTTTTATAGGCTTGCGTTTCGATGAACGGCTCTTGATTTAAAGAGCAGGTCGGCGCAGCAGATAAGAGGAACCCATGGCAGGAGGACAGGTTAGAGCCTCTCTGTGATGGGTCGTTTTGTCGAGTTTTTTTGTGTGTCTTGATAAAGCACACTGAAGGAAGAGAGTTAGGAGAACGAATGCCTACGATGAACCAATTGGTGCGTAAGAATCGTAAACGCTCTGTGTCAAAGAGCGGCACGCCTGCGCTTAAAGGGGGTCCACAAAAGCGCGGTGTTTGCACACGCGTTTATACCACAACACCAAAGAAGCCAAACTCGGCTTTGCGGAAAGTGGCGCGTGTTCGTCTGACCACAGGGCATGAGGTCATTGCGTACATTCCAGGTGAAGGCCACAATTTGCAAGAGCATAGCGTGGTTATGATCCGTGGTGGTCGTGTGAAGGACTTGCCAGGTGTTCGCTATCACATCATTCGGGGTACGCTTGATACGCAAGGTGTTAAAAATCGCAAGAAGCGCCGCTCGCTTTATGGCGCTAAGAAACCTAAGTAAGGTAACGAGGAATAAATAAATGGCACGTCGTCGTCGCGCAGAAAAAAGAAAAGTTCTTCCGGATCCTAAGTTCGGAGAAATTTTGCTGACCAAATTTATGAACGTCATCATGCTGGATGGTAAAAAGTCCGTAGCTGAACGTATCGTTTATGGCGCTCTTGAGAAAATCCAAGGCAAGTCAAAAATTGGCTCTTTGGAGGTTTTTAAAGAGGCTTTGGAAAAAGTTCGCCCCCATCTTGAGGTTCGTTCTCGTCGTGTTGGCGGGGCAACCTATCAGGTTCCTGTTGAAGTTCGTCCCGATCGTGGGATTGCTCTGGCGATGCGCTGGTTGATTTCTGCGGCGCGCAAGCGTTCCGAAAACACGATGGTTGATCGTTTGGCGGCTGAGCTTTTGGCGGCATCAAGTGACAATGGTGCGGCTGTGAAAAAGCGTGAAGATACGCATCGCATGGCTGAAGCTAACAAAGCGTTCTCGCACTATCGCTGGTAAGGATTTAAGACTATGGCTCGTATTACTCCTATTCATATGTATCGCAATATCGGCATCATGGCTCACATTGATGCGGGTAAGACGACGACTACGGAGCGGATTCTATACTACACCGGTAAGTCCTATAAAATCGGTGAAGTTCATGATGGCGGCGCGACCATGGATTGGATGGAGCAAGAACAAGAGCGTGGTATTACGATTACCTCTGCGGCGACAACGACATTCTGGCGCGATCATCGTATCAACATTATTGATACTCCTGGGCACGTTGATTTTACGATTGAAGTTGAACGGGCATTGCGTGTTCTTGATGGGGCTGTTTGCGTTCTCGACGCTGTGTCTGGTGTTGAGCCTCAAACAGAAACGGTTTGGCGTCAAGGTGACAAGTATCATGTGCCACGTATGGTTTTCGTCAACAAGATGGACCGGACGGGTGCTGACTTCTATCGTTGCGTCGATATGGTCAAAGAACGTCTTGGTGCGAATGTTTTAGTTCTTCAATTGCCAATCGGTGGTGAAGCAGACTTCAAGGGCGTGATTGATTTGCGCCGCATGAAAGCCGTCGTGTGGGAAGATGAATCCTTGGGTGCGTCTTATCATGACGAAGAGATCCCCGCTGATTTGCAAGATAAAGCGAACGAATATCACAGAGTGCTGGTTGAAGCGGCTGTTGAGGCTGATGATGCGGCGATGGAAGCTTATCTGAACGGGGATGAGCCTTCTGTGGAAACGCTGGATGCGTGCATCCGCAAGGGTACGATCGGTAATCTCTTTACGCCAGTTCTTCTTGGAAGTGCTTTCAAGAATAAGGGCGTTCAGCCGATGCTTGATGCGGTCGTTGATTATCTGCCTTCACCGGTTGATGTCGGTGGCGTTCATGGATTTAAAGAAGATGGCGTGACGGAAGATAAACGTGCTCCTAACGATAGTGATCCTCTTTCGGCATTGGCCTTCAAGATCATGACTGATCCATTTGTTGGTTCTTTGACCTTTACGCGGATATATTCGGGTAAGATTGAAGCTGGCAGCTATGTTAAGAATACAATCAATGGGCAACGCGAGCGTATCGGTCGTATGCTTTTGATGCATGCTAACAGCCGCGAAGAAATTAAAGAAGCATATGCGGGGGATATTGTTGCTCTGGCAGCGCTAAAAGATACCAAGACGGGCGATACGCTTTGCGATCCGGCTAAGCCGATCATTCTTGAGAAGATGGAATTCCCTGATCCAGTTATCGAGATGGCGATTGAGCCAAAAGCGAAGACCGATCAAGACAAAATGACCAATGCGCTGTTGCGTCTTGTTCAAGAGGATCCCTCTTTCCAATTGGCGACGAACCATGAAACAGGGCAAACGGTTATCAAGGGCATGGGTGAGCTTCACCTTGATGTCAAGATCGATATTTTGCGTCGTGCGCCTTACAACTGTGAAGTTATCGTAGGTGATCCGCAGGTTGCGTATCGTGAAACGATCAGCAAAAAGAATACGGTAGATTATACCCATAAGAAGCAGTCCGGTGGTTCTGGTCAGTATGCACGTGTTGTAATTGAGTTCGAGCCTCAAGAGCCAGGTGCGGGTTATGTGTTTGAAAGTAAAGTTGTTGGTGGTTCTGTTCCCAAGGAATACATTCCTGGCGTTGAAAAGGGTATTATGTCAGCTATGTCAACGGGTGTTGTTGCTGGCTTCCCGACGATCGATTTTAAGGCAACTTTGGTCGATGGGGCATTCCATGATGTTGACTCGTCTGTGATGGCGTTCGAAATCGCGGCGCGGGCGGCGTTCAAGGAAGGCATGGCAAAAGCTGGCCCCGTGCTGCTGGAGCCGATTATGAAGGTTGAGGTTGTTACTCCCGAAGCTCACATGGGCGACGTGATTGGCGATCTAAATTCTCGTCGTGGCCAAGTTCAAGGTATGGACACACGGGGCAACGCAAATGTTGTGAATGCGATGGTGCCTCTGGCAGAAATGTTTGGTTATGTGAACCGCTTGCGGTCCATGACGCAGGGGCGCGCTCTATTCACAATGGAATTCGATCACTATGACAAGGTGTCACAGTCGGTCGTAGAGGAAGTTAAAGCGAAACTAGCAGGATAAGCCGGAAGATTTCTTTTGGTAATCTGTCCTTCAACTATATGGAGAGAAAAATGGCGAAGGAAAAATTTGAACGTACGAAACCGCACGTTAACATCGGCACCATTGGTCACGTTGACCATGGTAAAACGACGCTGACGGCTGCGATCACAAAATATCTGTCGAAAAAAGGACAACCACAAAAATCAGCTAATGACCAAATTGATGGCGCACCAGAAGAAAAGGCTCGTGGAAATACCAATACAACGCCTCACCTTGAAAAAGAAACAGACAACCTAC
>JBFXDW010000049.1:0-14089 GCA_050180745.1 Bdellovibrionales bacterium
TCCAAAAACTCCGCCCAATCCTGCATCATCTTTTTACGTTCCAAAATATATTCCGCCCGATTGTACACGCTTCGGATTTTGTCTCCGTCTTGGTGAGCAAGCTGCCGCTCGATCACGTCGGGATTTATGCCTTTCTCGTTCAGGATCGTGCTGGCGAGGCTGCGGAAGCCGTGACCGCACATCCGGCCACCGTAATTCATGCGCCGTAGGGCCATGAGAACGCACCCATTCGACAAATGCCGCGACTTGCTGCGCGAGCTATAGAATAGAAAGGGTTTGTCCCCCGTCAGCTCGTGAAGCTCTTTCAAGATAGCCAAAGCTTGACGGGAAAGCGGCACGAAATGCGGACGCTTCATTTTCATGCGCTCTTTCGGGATATGCCATTCCTCGCGCTGCCAATTAATTTCTTCCCACTTCGCGCCTATCAATTCGTTCGTTCGCACAAAGGTAAGGGCGAGAAGTTCCATCGCGCAAATGACAAGGCGATCACCTGAATAGGCACGGACGGCTTTAAGAAGGTCGGGCAATTCGGCAGGGGGAATGCACGGATGGTGTTTTTCTTCCGTGCTTGGCAAAATGTCCCTCAAATCAGCTGCCGGATTGTGCTGGCATAGGCCGCGCTGCGAGGCATAGCGAAACGTCTGTCCGATAAGCTGTTTCATTCGTTTGGCTGTTTCGATTGTGCCGCGTTTGGCGATTTTTTCGACAACGCGCACGACATCGGGGATTGTGATTTCCGTAATCGGCAAAGCCCCTAAATGCGGGAAAACGTGTTGTTCCATGCGCTCAAGGCATTGCTTGCGGTATTTTTCGTTAAGCCCTGCCTTTTTCAGATCAAGCCAGCCCCGCGCCACCTTTTCAAAAGTGTTTTCCCCCGCATGGGCGACCCGAAGCTTTTGGGCCTTCTTCTCGCGTGTGGGGTGCTTTCCGGCATTCAGCGTGTCCCGCGCCCTATCGCGGAGCCTTCGGGCGTCAGCCAAGGAAACGGCGGGGTATTTGCCAAGAGCCAGCATTTGCCCCTTTCCGTTGAAATTGTAGCGCCAGCGCCAAAGCTTGCCCCCAGCGGGAGACACCTCAACGCAAAGGCCCCCGCTATCGGCAACGCGGTAAAGCTTTTGCTTGGGCTTTAGGGCTTTTATAGCCAGTTCGGTCAAAGGCATGGCAATCCGCCTATGAGTAAGTTTTAAAATCTACTCGTTAATCTACTCATATTCGGATCGGATTGCAATAGACCATATCGGAGGCGGTCGGATTAAATATGCTTGATTTTGCGCCGTTTTCTTCATTCCCCCGAACGTCCTTAGACGCTATCAAATGAGGTAATGGCGGAGACGGAGGGATTCGAACCCTCGATACAGGTGTACCCCGTATGACGGTTTAGCAAACCGCTGCCTTCAGCCGCTCAGCCACGTCTCCGCACATCAACAATCAAGCTCCCATACGGGTGGGAGACAGGCTGTTTAACATACCCAAAAGAATGGGAAAAGCCCTTATTTAGTCAAAACTGCATTATCTGCCTATTATGCGATTCTTGTTGGTTTTGATGCGGGTGATATGTGTCCCTATTTTCTCGTTTCGGGTCGTGTGGCGCCTTTGGCGCTAACTGTATGAAATAAAATAATTTCTTGTCTTCATGTGAAAACTATTCTATTTCGCTTGAGATTGCTCTATGTTGTGGGGCATGAGTAAAAATACCATATATCTTGCCTCGGATCATAGAGGTGTGGGGCTGAAAGCAGCGCTGGTCTCTTGGCTGAAAGAACAAGGGATGGAGCCTGTTGATCTGGGCCCTCATGATGCGGCGCGTTGTGATGCCTCTACTTATGCCATTAAGCTGGCGACCGAAATGAAAAAGGATGCTACTGCGCGTGGCTTGCTGATTTGTGGCACAGGGCAGGCCATGACGATGACGGCGAACCGTTATCAGCATTTGCGGGCGGCTTTATGCCTTAATAGCTTTATGGCGCGGCTTGCTCGTGAGCATAATGACGCGAATGTCCTCGTTATGGGGGCAGAGCTTGTAGGAGAGGGCTTGGCGCTTGATATCAGCCAAACTTTCTTCTCTACGGAATTTTTAGGGGGGCGCTATGGTGAGCGCTGCCAAATGTTGACCGATCTTGGTGGCTTATAGGAGGCTTGTATCGTGAGTGAATCCGTGAATAAATCTTTTTTTAATGACTCGCTTGAAGTGCGTGATCCTGATCTTTACCGATCTATCACCGGTGAGCTGGATCGTCAGCAACATAACATTGAGTTAATCGCTTCAGAGAACATCGTTTCAAGAGCTGTGCTTGAAGCGCAAGGTTCAATCCTGACCAACAAATATGCCGAAGGCTATAGCGGACGGCGCTATTATGGTGGTTGCGATCAGGTGGATATAGCCGAGAGCTTGGCTGTTGAGCGTGCATGTAAATTGTTTGATTGCGGTTTTGCCAATGTGCAGCCTCACTCTGGGGCGCAAGCGAATGAGGCTGTTTTCTTGGCCTTGCTGGAGCCGCATGATACCTTCATGGGACTTTCCATGGATGCGGGTGGCCATTTGACTCATGGCGCCAAAGTGAGCATGTCTGGCAAATGGTTTAATGCCGTACCTTATGGGGTACGTGAAGAAGATGGCCGTATTGATATGGCGCAAGTTGCGCATCTGGCGCATAAGCATAAGCCAAAGCTCATTATTACGGGTGGTTCAGCGTATCCTCGTGAAATTGATTTTGCAGCCTTCCGCCGTATTGCTGATGAGGTAGGCGCCTATCTGATGGTGGATATGGCTCACTTTGCAGGATTGGTTGCGGGTGGTGTCTTCCCTTCACCAATTCCTCATGCCGATATTGTGACAACCACAACGCATAAGACTCTGCGGGGTCCTCGTGGCGGTATGATTTTGACGAACAATGAAGAGCTGGCCAAGAAAATTAACTCGGCTGTGTTCCCCGGACTCCAAGGTGGGCCGCTGATGCATGTGATCGCGGCCAAGGCCGTGATGCTGGGCGAGGCGTTGAAGCCTTCCTTCAAGGAATATGCGGCTAACATTATTAAAAATGCGAAAATGTTGGGTGAGACTCTGATTTCTCATGGGTTTGATATTGTCTCCGGAGGAACGGATAGCCATCTCATTCTAGTTGATCTGCGTCCCAAAGGCGTGACGGGTAAGGCTTCGGATAAGAGCTTGGAACGTGCGGGGATCACCTGTAACAAGAACGGAATTCCGTTTGATCCTCTGCCTCCTATGGTGACATCGGGAATTCGTCTAGGGTCTCCGGCTTGTACGACGCGTGGCTTTGGTGAAGCAGAGTTTAAGCAGGTCGGTGACATGATCGCACGTGTTTTGGAAGGCTTGGCGGCTGCTGGCGAAGATGGCGATAATAGCGTTGTCGAGCAAGCTGTACGTGCGGAAGTGCGGGCCTTATGTGAGCGTTTCCCGATCTATTAGGAGGTTGAAATGCGCTGTCCTTTTTGTGGGTTTGAAGATACGCAAGTGAAGGATTCTCGTCCTACGGATGATGGGGCAGCCATTCGTCGTCGCCGTTTCTGTGCCAATTGTGATGCGCGTTTTACGACGTTTGAGCGTGTTCAGCTACGCGAGATTTCCGTGATTAAAAGCGATGGCTCTAAAAAGCCTTTTGATCGGGACAAGCTGGCTCGTTCGATGCTGATTGCGCTTCGCAAGAGGCCTGTGGAGGATGAACAGCTGGAACGTGTCATCAATACGCTGGTGCAAAAGATGGAAACCTCCGGCGAAGGCGAGATGACAACCAAGCAGGTTGGCGAGATGGTGATGGAAACCCTCAAGCGCTTGGATCATGTAGCTTACGTTCGTTATGCTTCCGTGTATCGTGATTTTAGGACTCCGGGTGATTTTAATGAGTTCGTGGGTTCTTTGAAGCAGGGCTCTCAGCCCGAAGAATAAAGGATAGGGCATGTTCACAGGCATCATTGCGGATATTGGGACGGTTGCGTCGATTTATAAAAAAGGCGATTGGATTGTCGAGATTACCGCGCCTAAGATGCTCAAAGGCATGGTTCTGGGTGCGTCCGTGGCCTGCGCGGGCATCTGCCTGACCGTGATCGAGATGATGCCAAAAGGCTTTAAGGTTCAGCTTTCGACAGAAACGGTTTCTGTGACGACAGCCAAGGGTTGGGATGTCGGCACGCGTATTAATCTAGAACGGGCTCTTTGTGCGGGGGACGAGCTTGGCGGCCATATCGTAACGGGCCATGTGGATGGACTCGCAAAAATTATTGCCATTACGCCGGAAAAAGACTCGTTACGTTTTTCGTTTGAAGTGCCTGATGCGTTGGCTCCCTTTATTGCATCCAAAGGCTCTGTGGCGTTGGATGGGATTTCCTTGACTGTGAATGAGGTCGATGGCGCTCAATTTGGTGTGAATGTCATTCCCTTTACGCAAGAGAAAACAACGCTTGGGGCGGCTAAGGCTGGAGATATTTTGAATTGCGAGGTTGATCTTATGGCGCGGTATGTGGCAAGGCAGTTAGGACATCCCCACAAGCAAGATTCTTTGGCCTGCAAATGACGCTTTCCTGCGCTTCCTTTGCTCAAGTACTCTTTATGTACGTTCATTCCGGTTCTCGGAAAGCGCCATTTTCGGCTCAAATTATCTTACTTGTGAGCATATCCTAGGGCGGGTGGAATAAAAAAACGACAAAATGAAATGATTATGCAACTAGCCACAACAGAAGAGATTATTGAAGAGGCACGGGCAGGGCGCTGCTTTATTCTGGCCGATGATGAGTCTCGCGAGAATGAAGGTGATTTGATTTGTCCGGCGCAGTTTATCACGCCGGAAATTGTGAACTTTATGGTGACCCATGCGCGGGGGCTTGTCTGTTTGGCGATGGAGAAGGCGCGGGTTGAGGCTCTGGAGCTTCCCCTTATGACCGCGCGGAATGAGTCACGCTATCAGACGGCCTTTACTGTTTCAATTGAAGCGAGGGAGGGTACGACTACGGGGATTTCGGCACATGAGCGGGCTCATACAATTCTGACTGCCATTGATCCCTCAAAGGGGGCTGATGATCTTATAACGCCCGGACATGTTTTTCCGCTTGTCGCGCAAGAGGGCGGCGTGTTAACCCGTGCAGGTCATACGGAGGCTAGCGTTGATATTGCTCGTCTGGCAGGCTTGATTCCGGCTGCGGTCATTTGTGAGATTCTCAAAGAAGATGGCCATATGGCGCGGTTGCCAGAGTTGCTGCAATTTGGCCAAAAACATGGTATTAAGGTGGGGACGGTTGCAGATTTGGTAGACTATATCCAAGACAGATGAAGCGTTGGGGCCCCTTTGTTTTTTCACTTCTTGAAGTGGAATAAGTATATATCGCCGTGTGAAGGAAAATAATGGAACAGAAGCAAACAACAAATGACTATAACTTTGAGGTTAAACCTCATGTTATGATCGTCGAAGCCCGCTATTATGAGGATATCGCTGACCAGCTCTTGGCTGGAGCTAAGGCGGAGCTCGATCGTGCAGGAGCGACTTATGATGTTTATACGGTCCCTGGGGCGCTCGAGATTCCAGCGGCTGTGAAATACGCTTTACGTTCGCTTGATTATGATCCTATGCGGCGGCGCTATGATGGGTATGTTGCGCTTGGGACGGTGATCAAAGGTGAAACACGTCATGATGAGATTGTAGGGAATGTGAGTATTCAGGGATTACAAGATTTAGCGTTAAAGCATGTCCTCGCCATAGGCTGTGGCATCTTGACCGTGAATAATGCGGCGCAGGCAGAAGCGCGGGCGGGGCAGCAAAATAAGGGCGGTGGTGCGGCTGTGGCTTGTTTGCGCATGATTGAGATGAAAAATAAATTTAAATTGATGCCTAAGCGTCGTTGGATTGGTCCCAAATGAGTTGTGAGGATATGAGTAAAAAAGAAGATAGTTCAAACGCAGCTAAACATCTTGCGCGTTTGATGGCTGTGCAGGCGCTTTATGAGGCCTCGTTCGAGGAAGAGCCTTTAGAAGATATCATCAAGCGCATCGCGCTTCAGGCAGGAGGTCATTTGAATGATGAGGATGATCCCGAATCTCATATAGAGCTTCAGCCTGATGCGGCTCTCTTGCGGCGTATCACTGAAGGCGTTGTCGCCGCGCAGGAAAGCTTGGATGAAATGGTTCGTGGCTCGCTTGACGAGCGCTTTGCCGAAAAGAAGATGGAGCGTTTGCTGCATTATATTTTACTTGCGGGCGCTTATGAGCTTCATGCTCATAGTGACATAGATGCAGGTATTATTATCAGCGACTATATTGATGTGGTGCGGGCATTCTATTCGTCTAAAGAGCCGGGTCTGGTGAATGCGGTTTTGGATAAGCTCGCCAAGCGCCTACGTTCGTAGGCACTGCTCTTAACGGGATATCAAAGGTTTTGCTTTTATGCTTCGATCTCGTTTTGTTTTTGGGGTCGGTTTGTTATGTCTTCGTTGTTTCGTTTTGTCTGTCTCTTACTGCTTCTGATGATGCCAAGCGGATTTGCTCTGGCGGCTGAGCATGGTGGTGGGCATGGGGCTAAAGCGGAAGGCGGTGGCCATGGTGGCGGAGAAGCCAAGGTTGAAGAGTCTGGCGGGAACCCTATCAACGATATTGCTTCGATCTTTAACGCAGGAGATGGCGAGCCGGTCTATGTGCGTATGAAGCCTGTCGTCTTGCCTGTAATTAGCGATCAGGGTGCCGAACAGCTCGTAAATCTGGTCGTTGATCTCGAGACAAAAGATTATGACACAGCCATTGATCTTAATAACAACAAGCCTAAATTGAACGACGCCATTATTCGGGCGCTTTATGGAGGCTTGTCGGATGGATCTATGCGCAATGCCAATGCGCTGGATATCATCAAAGTCAAAACGCAGATCAAAGATACTGTCAATCAGACCTTTGGCGAGGGCACAATTTTGAACGTGTTTGTGCAGGCTGTTGAACAGAGGAAATTCTGATTTGGTACTTTCCTTTCAGTTGCGCTTTGGGGGCTAAGGTGTTTTAATCTCGGGGAGATTCTTTCTTTCCTTCCGGAGGTAACAGCTATGTCCAGCATCATTCATATTCATGCGCGTGAAATTCTTGATAGCCGCGGCAACCCTACGGTTGAAGTTGATGCAATGCTCGAATCCGGCGCGTTTGGGCGTGCGGCTGTGCCATCAGGGGCTTCTACGGGGGTGCATGAGGCTGTGGAGCTTCGTGATGAGGACGCGGATCGCTATGCTGGTAAGGGCGTTCTGCGTGCTGTTGAATCCGTCAATGAAGAAATCTCTTCGGCTGTCGTGGGAATGGATGCGCTGGATCAAATTACGCTTGATGGCAGCTTGATTGAACTTGATGGGACTCCGAACAAGTCTCGGCTTGGGGCGAATGCGATCTTGGGCGTGTCGCTGGCTGTGGCTAAAGCAGCGGCGGTCGAATGTGACCTGCCGCTTTATCGCTATATTGGCGGGACTTCGGCTTCACTTCTTCCTGTGCCGATGATGAATATCCTCAATGGCGGGGCGCATGCTGATAATCCCATTGATATCCAAGAATTCATGATTATGCCTGTGGGGGCGCAAAGCCTCAGCGATTCAGTGCGTATGGGCGCAGAAGTGTTTCATACGCTCAAGGGCCTTTTAAAGGAAGACGGCCTGAATACGAACATTGGCGATGAGGGCGGGTTTGCGCCGAACATCGGTTCGGCTCAGGAGGCATTGAGCTATATTCTGCGCGCAATTGAGAAGGCTGGGTATGAGCCAGGAACGGATATTGTGTTGGCGTTGGATGCGGCGGCGAGCGAGTTTTATGAGGATGGTAAATATAATCTCGTTGGTGAACGTAAGACGCTGAATGCGGCACAACTGGTTAAGTATTATGAAGAGCTGTGCAATAACTTCCCGATTATCTCGATCGAGGACGGTTTGGCAGAGGATGATTGGGAAGGTTGGGCGACGATGACCGAGGCTTTGGGTGAGCAAATCCAGCTTGTCGGCGATGATATCTTTGTAACCAACCCTGTACGTTTAGAGCAGGGGATAGAAGAAGGCATTGCGAATTCTATTTTGATCAAGGTTAACCAAATTGGGACATTAAGTGAAACGTTGGAAGCGATCGAGATGGCGCATAAGGCGGGCTATACGGCTGTGATTTCGCACCGCTCCGGAGAAACCGAAGACTCGACGATTGCGGATTTAGCCGTAGCCACCAATTGCGGTCAGATTAAAACGGGGTCACTGGCGCGGTCTGACCGGTTGGCCAAATATAATCAGCTCATGCGGATAGAAGAACAACTCGGCAAGGTAGGCCGTTTCGCAGGAAACTCGATCCTCGCGCGGTAGGGTTAAGGAATGGCAACAACTAAAACAATGAAGCCTGTTTCTGAAAATGCAAAAAAATGGATGCAAAATCCTAAATTTCGTGCTGCTTACGATGCGTTAGAGCCCGAATATGCGATTGCGTCGGCGATTATTGAAGCGCGAAAAAAAGCCAAGCTAAGCCAAAAAGAATTGGCTCATCGTATGGGGACAACACAGCCCGTTATTGCGCGAATGGAAGCGGGGCGGCAGCCTCCCAGCACGAAGACCCTCTTCAATTTGGCCAAAGCAACAGGAACGCACCTCGAAATTCGATTTGTAGAATGAGGGGAGCTATCCGCTCACCAGCAGGTTCTTGAGCGTGCGCATTTCTTCTAACGCGCGGCCCGTACCATGAGCAACGCAAGAAAGAGGGTCCTCGCCTACAGATACGGGCAATCCTGTGGCATGACGCAACACCAAATCCAGATTGCGCAGCAATGCACCGCCGCCTGTTAGGACGATGCCTTTATCGACGATGTCTGCAGCCAATTCCGGCGCTGTGTTTTCAAGCGCGACTTTGACGGCTTCTAAAATGTTGCTGACGGGCTCAGCCAAGCTCTCGGCGATTTGACGCTCGGTAATCACGATCTCTTTGGGGACGCCATACATCAGGTCGCGGCCCTTAATCTCAGCAGTAAGACCTTCGCCATCCTCTGGAGGTGAGGCAGAGCCGATCTCTTTCTTAATCCGCTCAGCTGTGCTTTCACCGATCAAGAGATTATGATAGCGGCGGATATAATTGATAATGGCTTCATCCAGCTTGTCTCCGCCCACACGGACAGAGCGTGAATAGACAATTCCACCCAAAGACAGAACCGCTACTTCCGTTGTGCCGCCGCCTATATCGACGACCATAGAGCCTGTTGGCTCTGTCACAGGAAGGCCTGCGCCGATCGCCGCAGCCATAGGCTCTTCGATCAAAAAGACGCGGCGGGCGCCAGCAGATTCGGCTGACTCCTGAATAGCGCGACGCTCAACGGCTGTAGAGCCTGAGGGTACGCAGATAATGATTTGAGGATTAGCAAAAGAGCGGCGATTATGGACCTTGCGGATGAAGTGCTTAATCATCTCCTCAGCGACTTCAAAGTCAGCAATAACACCATCTCGTAAAGGTCGAATAGCCTGAATGTTTCCCGGAGTGCGTCCTAGCATCAGCTTGGCTTCATCACCCACAGCCAGCACTTGGCGTTTACCGCGTATATTAGCAATGGCCACAACGGATGGCTCATTAAGGACAATGCCGCGTCCTTTGACATAGACGAGGGTATTTGCGGTTCCAAGATCAATGCCCATATCGGCAGATAGAAAACCTAATAGATTGGCGAACATATGGTTTTATCTCACAAAATAGCGTTAGAAAGAGTTTTCCAGACAGGACAACTTAATTCCTTTCCTTTTTGACACCACTAGACTTGAATCGCAAGCGAATCATGAAGGAAGCGAGGATTCTTTTGGGAAGATGGTTAATAGGAGACTGTTGCCTTCTTCCTGTTACCTATTATCTGATCTATGAGACAATTGTCCCTGATAATTATGTGTTGGAGCGGGCTCTTTTTTGGACTGCATGGTTTTTTTGACAACGCGCTCAAAACGCTGTTTGACCGTTTTGCGGACCTCTAATGAAGGTATGTCCGAGGCATCAAATTTATTATATGAACAAACCGCATAAAGGGGGTCCGGCAGGATTTTGGTTTTGTCGATTTGTCGTAGCTGCATAGCCATACGTAAGCGCTTTATGGGAATAAACTCTCTGTCGCTCCTCATGGCACCATCTACCAGCGCCTGAGTTAGCTCAAAATAATTCATGATGCGTTTGACAGATAGCGTTGCGGGGTGGCCTCGGAATTCCATTGTTCCTAATTTGGTCTTCAGGAAGAGAGAGGCATAGCGTCCTGAACAACTTGAAGCATCAAATAAGAGATCTATATCTTCTGATTTTCTGACAAAATGAGTCATCATCAGATAATTTTTTGTCCGGTTAAAGGCCGTCGAAACATCGCCATAAAGAGATAATAAAGACGGCCCGTACATGTTAAAATCATGGGCGCGATTTTCGCTGAACGAGCATTGTCGGATCAGATTTTCCATACGCGCAAAGCGGAGGACGAGATTTTGTAAGCCTTCAATAGAGCAACCTTCTCGCGAAACATGAATATGTATGCCCGCCGATTCATCAATTAAACAGCCTCGTTGATTGATAAAGCGTAAGAGGCGGCCCAAATTTTCTTCGTCGTCCGCGTTTTTAAGAACGGCACTGGCAAACTCGGTCGGAAAATAGCCCTCTAATGTCGGTAGCGAGTCATCGCTCGTCAAAACGCCGCCTTTGGGATTGGTGTAGGCTTCATCTGAGGGAACTGTTGAAAGCGCATACATACCTGTTTCCTGACGTATGCGGCGGGCAAACATTTCTATATTGCCATGACGAATGGGGGTTTGAAATTCAAGCTCTAGCCCACACTGATAAAATCTTTGAGGCTCTTTCTGATCGCGTGTTGTTTCCCCGCGTAGCTGATAGTATTTCAGTGTTTCCTTCAGAGCGTTTGAATAACTCTCAGCTCCATGGGTGCGCTCAAATTTCATCAAAAGCGTGTTGAACTGCCGATAATCTGCGGCATAAGCTTCCATGACTTTATTAATACGTGCCAGATGCTCTTCAATCTTTGACCAGCTTCGCTTGTCTTTTGTATAGGCTTGGAAGATTCCTTTACGTAAGAGGTCAATCACATAGGACAGAGCTTCTTCGCTTGAGGGATACTCTCCTGTGATGCGTTTGGTTTGAATAGCATGGACGACCAAGGAGCGCATGAGGTCAGAGACCATCACACGTGCCGCCTCCATAAAACTTTCTGGAGTTGTGCGTGCCTTCCAATCATTAAAGAGGCTTTTGTGGTCTTTGGGATCACCAAACACAAAAATAAATTCGCGCAATGCCAAATGAACCCAATCAAAAGATGATACAATTTGTCGTAAGGGCCGTCGGAAAGTGATGCCGTCACGGATAGCTTGATCTACATAAATATGCTCACGTAAATCTGCGCGGAACAGATCAAACACAGCTGGTTCGCGTGACTCTTTTTCAAACAAACGTTCATAAAGACCAAGAAAAGGAAGAGTGAAGCCGCGAATCCTCGTTAAGAAGAGATAATATTTGCAAGGCATCCCTTCTACTTGCGGTATTTCACTCATTAAAGAGGCAAGTGTGGCTTGGTGCGTTCTGAGGTTTTCACCATAGGATTCCAGCGCAGCTTCTAATGTTTCGCGTAACTCCATTGATACTCCTAAAAAACAGCAACACGTCCCTTCAGATTCGCTTCAGGACATACCGAAGCAAAGGGAAACTGTGGTGCACGGGAAAAATCGCACCACTCATAATCGGCAATATAAAAAACTATGACAGCTTTTTGGATAAAGCGTCAAAAGCCAACAGCTCTTCGATCAGAGCTGGAAAGTCTTTGAAGACCACCATGTTGGGGCCATCGGATGGGGCATGGTCGGGATCGGGATGCGTTTCAATGAAAACGCCAGCAACACCTACGGCAACGGCCGCTCGCGCCAATGTTGCCACAAAACGGCGCTCCCCGCCAGAAGAATCGCCTCGTCCCCCCGGTTGTTGCACCGAGTGAGTTGCGTCAAAAATTACAGGATATCCCGTCTCTGCCATGATGGGCAAAGCGCGCATATCAGATACGAGCGTATTATAGCCAAAACTTGCGCCGCGCTCACAGAGCATCAAATTTTCATTGCCTGTGGATGCTATTTTCTCGGCGACGTTTTTCATATCCCATGGTGCGAGAAACTGGCCTTTTTTGACATTAATCACGCGTCCTGTTTCTCCGGCAGCGATAAGTAAATCCGTCTGACGACATAAAAAAGCGGGAATTTGCAAAACATCAACGACTTCTGCAACTTTTTGAACTTGTGAAATCTCGTGAATGTCTGTCAACACAGGCAAACCAGATGTCTCGCGTACTTCTGCAAAAATAGGTAGAGCCGCATCAAGGCCAATGCCGCGTTGCGTTTTAACAGAGCTACGATTGGCTTTATCAAACGATGTTTTAAAAATCATTTGAATGTTATATTTTTGACCAACTTCGGCTAAGGCTGCGCTCATCTCCAGCGCTTGCGTCCGCGACTCCATCTGGCAGGGTCCGGCAATGATCGTCAGCTTTCTGTCGTTGGCAATAGTATAGCTTTCACCTTTCGGTGTTTTCAAAACGACATTTTTAATCATAATTATCCTTTCAAAGCCTCAATTCTCTCGCGGCGGTGATAAAGAAGATAACCAACGGGCAAGAGTAAAAAATAGCCTGTGCTGATCACGGTGAGAGTCACGAATGTTTTCGTAAAAAGTCCTGCGGCTAGCAGACATATTGCGGCTAATACAGGTGCAAAGAAAGCAGGCGCAATTTGACGGCCCTTCATGGCAAGAGTGGGTAGGCGTGAGATCATTAGACCTCCTGCAACAATCATCCATAGCGCCACAAGTAAAGGATCGGGTTGATACATGTTCTCGAAAGCAAGCGCAGAGAAGAGAGGTATCATCGCAAGCCCTGCGCCTGCTGGAGCAGGCACACCCGTGAAATAACTTTTCGTCCATTTGGGTGCGGTCTCATCTTCAAGCATCGTATTAAAGCGTGCCAATCGTAATGCAGAACACGCGGCAAAGGCCAAAATGCCGACCCAGCCAAAACCGGATGTGTCATACTGGACAACCCACAGGTAAAGGACAAATCCGGGACAGACTCCAAAACTTGTCAGGTCGGCTAGCGAGTCAAGTTCGGCTCCGAACTTGCTCGAGCTTTTCAAGAGGCGTGCTACGCGGCCATCCAGAACGTCCAAGATGCTTGCGATGACGATTGCCAGAGCTGCGGCTTCCCATTTTTCCTGCAAAGCAAAACGTACAGCCGTCATTCCTCCAAACAGCGACATGATCGTTAGAAGATTCGGCAACAAGCGCAAGAGCGGAATTGTCTGCCGAGTTGTTTTTTGTACTTCTTTATTCATTAACGAACCTCGCCTTCCATTTGTTTTTGAGAGCCAACACAATCTGCGATAATTGTTTCACCGCCAAGAACGCGCTGACCAACACAGACTAAAGGTTCCATGCCTACGGGTAGATATACGTCTGTGCGGCTGCCAAAGCGGATGAGCCCAAAACGTTGGCCTGTTTTGACGTGCTGGCTTTCTGCGACAAAGCACATGATGCGTCGTGCAATGAGTCCAGCGATTTGAACGACTCCGACTTTGTGACCATTAAAGGGGTGATCCCCTTCAATGTCTATGGCAATTGCATTGCGTTCATTGTCTTCACTAGCTTTATCAAGAGAGGCATTGACGAATTTGCCCTTGCGGTAATCGACGTTTGTGATTTTGCCTGTGATAGGGATGCGATTGATATGAACATCAAAGACGTTCAGAAAAATACTAATGCGTGTACGTTTCTCTTCGCCTAAGCCCAACACTTTTTCTGGTACAACATCTCTTTTGATGGCAATGACCAGCCCATCTGCTGGAGATACGAGCAGGCCTTCTTCCGTTGGTGTGACCCGCGCTGGATCGCGGAAGAAATACATGACCCAGCCCGTTAAAATCACGCCTAGGAAGAATGCTTCTGATCCTGCATAGGACAAGAGGAAAGCACCGAAGGCTGCGATCAGAATGAAAGGGTAACCAGCCGGATGAAGCGGCGGTAGGGGGGGCATAGACATGCGAAGACCTTATGTAATGTAAGATAATGTACTTTTTAGACTAGCTGAAA
>JBFXDW010000050.1:0-9278 GCA_050180745.1 Bdellovibrionales bacterium
AAAAACCGAAGCTGTCCTGAAGGCCCAAACCCTCAACACCTTCCGAAACCTCGCTGCCCCTGAATATTAAACTTTAAAGAAATAAGAAAACTGCGTCCGCAATCACGCTTTATTCAACAAGGCCGATTATATTTGTTTGTCTAAGAAAAAACTAAGCGGATGCATTCGTGGATAGGACGTGTCCGGCTAAATAAAGAGAGCCACATACAAGGATACGTGAAGGCGCTTTGTTTTTGTTTATGAGTGAGGATACAGCTTCATCAAGACTTTTATGCGCAGATGCGTTTTTGAAACCCATGGCCTTTATTTTTTCTACTAGTTCTTCTGCGCTGAAGCCGGGAACTTCGCCATCAATGCGTAATGTTGCGATATGGCTTGCATAGGGGAGGAGGGGGTCTAAAAATTCTTCAGGAGCCTTGCTCGAGAGCATTCCGACAACAAGCATCAAGGGCTTGCCGTCTTCACGTTGCCAGCGGCTAAGCTGAGCGGCAATAACTTCGCCAGCCGAGTCATTATGCCCGCCATCAAGCCATAGCTCCCACCCGCTTGGTAATTTATCAGCAAGCCTGCCGTGTGTTAGTTTTTGCATGCGTGCGTTCCATTCGACGTTGCGCATGGCGTTTGCTACAGCCTTGTCCGATATCTCAAATGGCAGCGTTTCTATAGCAGCTTGAATGGCAAGTCCAGCGTTCCATAATTGATGTGTCCCTAAAAGAGCAGGGCGGGGTAAGTTTTCGATTTTGCGCGTGTTGTTGATAAATCGGAAATGCTCACCGTCAACGGCTTCGATGCGCCAGTCTTCTCCCCCTACGAACAAAGGAGCGCGCATGATTTCTGCTTCTTCTCGTAAGGCGGTAAGGGCTTCAAGGGATGGCTGCGGAGCGGTAAAGCAAGGTACGTGATGTCGTAGAATTCCTGCCTTTTCTCGTGCAATTTGCGCCATCGTGTTTCCCAGATAATTCCGGTGATCGAAGGACAGGCGTGTAATGATATCCGCAATAGGTTCTGGTACAATATTTGTGGCATCAATCCGTCCGCCAAGGCCAACCTCCAGAATTGTTACGTCAGCCGGATTTTCGGTGAAGGCCTTCAGCGCGGCGGCGGTGCCTGCTTCAAAAACGCTGACCGCACCATCATGGATGTTAGTTTCGATCTCTTCTAGGCGTATGACGAGCTCTTGTTCACTAATCAGGCGTTTACCGAGGCGAATGCGTTCATGAAAAGTGACAAGATGGGGAGACGTATAAACATTAGCTGTTTTACCGCAGGCTTCAGTAATCGCGCGTAAGAAGGCGCAAACCGAGCCTTTCCCATTTGTGCCAGCAACATGGATGACGTTCTTGAGCTTTTGTTCGGGGTTGCCCAGATCTGCTAACAGGTCCGCATAGGCGGGACGCAAAGATAAATCTATATCGTTGTTATGCGCTACACGAATGCGCTCGAGAATCTCAGAGGAAGAAGAAGGCACGCTGCGTCACTTCCGTTTGGATATGTTTCGCGCCCCGTGAGGAATTGGTCCTGCGATGATTTCCACATTGTCAGAAGCGGACTTGTTGAGCAACAAGGATATTACGCGCATAAGGGTCTCACGCAGCTCATGTCGTGTAACGACAATATCAACCATGCCATGCTCTAAAAGATATTCTGAACGCTGGAATCCGGGAGGTAAAGTCTCACGAATGGTATTCTCAATAACGCGAGCGCCTGCAAAACCGATCATGGCACCTTTTTCGGCGATATGAATATCACCTACCATGGCAAAAGAGGCTGTAACACCGCCTGTTGTCGGGTTCGTGAAAATCGTAATGAAAGGCAGCCCCGCATCTTTGACTTGTTTGGCGGCAATGATGCTGCGCGGCATTTGCATCAAGGAGAGCATGCCTTCTTGCATCCGCGCCCCACCTGAAGCGGGAACGACGATCAGAGGGGCTCTTTGTTGCACCGCGCGTTTAGCGGCTGTGACAAGGCCCTCACCAACGGCGGTTCCCATTGAGCCGCCCATAAAATCGAAATTGAAGGCGGCGACGATAGCAGGAGTTCCTCCCATGGTGCCTTCAGCAACCATAATGCCGTCATCTTGTTTGGTTTTGCTCTGTGCAGCTTTCAGCCGGTCTGTATAGCGCTTTTGGTCCTTGAACTTGAGCGGGTCAGCCGGAACTTCGGGCAGGGGGACAAGCGTATAACGGCCGCCATCAAACAGCATCCCCATGCGCGCTTCAGGCAGAAGCTGGAGGTGATAGCCGCAATGGGTGCAAACATTTAAATTCTCTTCAAGCTCGCGCTTAAAAAGCATAGCATTGCATCCGGGACATTTTTCCCACAAATTATCGGGGATCTCTTTTTGAGTCCCGACAAGAGCCCTGATCTTGGGGCGTACGAAGTTAGTAAGCCAATTCATGGTCCGCATGTTAGTCAACAGATAGAAAATACGCCAGCACAAAAAAAGCGAATGGAATCATGGTGAAACGAAAGAAACTAAATTTAGAACTTGAGATAAAATCCGTCTTTTGGGCGCGTGTGCCCGGACTAAAACGGCGCTTAGATCGTGCGGCAGAGGAAATACCGCGCCATTTGCCCGAGTCTCTGGCGTTTATTGCCCAAAAGGCTGAACTCGTCGTCCTTTTGACGACGGATTGGCGTGTTCAGGCCTTAAATCGCGACTATAGAGGCCTTGATAGGCCTACAAATGTGCTTTCATTCCCTTCTTTTGAAGGCGAAGAGCTGGAAATGGTCGGAAAGATGGAAGATTCGCCTCATATTGGGGATATAGCGCTAGCCTACCGCTATTCTGCAGCGGAAGCGCGGCGGGAGAAAAAGATTCTTCTTGATCATGTCACGCATCTTGTGATTCATGGTATCTTACATCTTTTAGGCTATGACCATGAATCGGCCAGCGAAGCGGATGTCATGGAACGGCTTGAGATAGACATTATGGCGGCCTTGGGCTTGCCAAACCCTTATGCAGCAGTAGGCGAGGATGAGTAGCGATCAAATGAAGGCGGAACGGCAAGGCTTTCTCCGTCGGTTGCGGTATCGGTTTTTAGGGATTTCTGGGGGGGCGGTGTCTTCTGATCCGTCTCCTTTGCGGGAGGGGGAAAAAGAATTTCTGACCAACCTAAAAAATCTCCACGATAAAGAAATTGAAGATTGCATGGTGCCTCGTGCGCAGATCGTCTCAATAGAGATTGAAGAAAAGCCTGAGGATCTTCTGGCGCTGATGAACGAATCCGGTCATAGCCGCATTCCGGCTTATCGGGAAACGCTGGATGATACGATTGGGTTTATTCATATTAAAGATCTTGTGGCGCGTTTGATGGATAAGCGAGCTTTTACATTACGCGATGTGTTGCGTCCTGTGTTGTTCGTGGCGCCTTCAATGCCCGTTGATAGGCTGATGCTGCAAATGCGGCAGCGGCGGCAGCATATGGCGATGGTGATAGATGAGTTTGGCGGTATTGATGGGCTTGTGACGATCGAGGATCTGATCGAAGAAATCGTGGGTGATATCGAAGACGAGCATGATGCGCCTACGCCGCCGCCAGTGATTACACGGGCGGATGGGACCTTGTTGGTTGATGCCAGTATACCGATCGAGGATTTCGAAGCGCGGGTAGGAGAGATTTTGACTGCTGAAGAGCGCGAAACGATAGACACGCTTGCGGGCTATGTTTTCCACGTTGCAGGTCATATTCCTGAAGTGGGCGAAACAATCCAATGCCCCCGCGGATTCCGTTTTGACATTCTGGACAGCGACTCGACTCGCATCAAACGGGTAAGGGCGATTCAGATAACAGAGGACAGATAACGGAAGACAGAAAAAGCATATGGAGCAAATTCCGGTTAGGTTGACGCATTTATCTTGAGCAGGCTCTTATAGGCCTATGTCAGGCTCTATTAAGGCTGTTTTTTCTTGTGACGATATTCCCATGGCATTTCAAATGATCCGGACCATATACCGGCTTCGTTCAGTCTGGCTTTCATTTCATCTACAATGTAACGCCCTGTATATTGGCGATAAGATACCGCATATCCATTAGCTACCATCACTTTGTTTAACTCTTTTTCTCCAACTCTGCAGATCGCTACGATGCGGTTGTATTTGTCGATATCCTCTTTTTCACATGTGACGAGCTGATTTAAAACGAGGCTTTCTAAAGCTAATGTTGCTTCCTGTCCGCAAGAGTAAACATGATTTTTTCTTTGGCAGGTTTGTTTAGACTCTGGCGCATCAATGCCGTAAAGCCTGAATTTTAGGCCATTAATCTGCAACGTATCGCCATCAATAACCGTGGCATATCCTGTAACCATCTCTCTTTGTGGAGAAGGCAGAAAGTGGGCAATCAAAAGACAAAGGCACAGGATAATGAGAGTTGGCAGGTTTCTAACCTTGCGGCCACGGACAGCATTCCAAACAGCTTGTATCAGCTTTTTGAGGACACGCTCCTTATACTTCTCTTTTTGAAAATCGTAGAGTTTCATGTTCTTCTCATGACAGGAGGGGTGTGGGAACGGCTATATAGCCTATGTCAGATAAAATGATGATTTCTACCTTGATCTTTTTCATCATGGCTTTGTTAAAGTTCTTGGTAATATGCTTATATAACCTGCGAACTTTGCCTTGCCATGGTAAAAAATCTCGGTGGTATAAATGATCATTTTATCTGACATAGGCTATGTTGAATTCCCGTCCCCTGATCCTCGATCCCTGTTTTCTGACTTCAGCTGCCCGCAGGCGGCCATGATGTCACGTCCTCGAGGTGTACGGACGGGGCTAGCGTAGCCTGCCGCATTGATGTAGTCGCCAAATTTTTGGATTGTCTTATCATCGGAGCATTCAAAAGGTGAACCAGGCCATGGATTATAGGGAAGCAGGTTGATTTTAGCATGAATGTCACGCAAGAGCTGAACCAGCTTTTTGGCATCGTCTAAGCTATCGTTGACTCCTTTGAGCATCACATATTCGAACGTAATACGTCGTGCGTTACTTGCTGCGGGATAGGTGCGGCAGGCCTCCAGCAGCATTTCTATCGGATATTTCTTGTTCAGAGGAATAAGCTCATCACGCAGCTCATTGGTGACCGCATGAAGACTGATTGCCAGATTAACGCCGAGCTCAAGGCCGCAGCGCTCTATCATGGGGACGACTCCTGATGTAGAGAGGGTGATCTTGCGGCGACCAATACCAATACCGTTATCATCCATAATGATTTTGAGAGCTTTAGCAACATTATCGTAATTGAAGAAGGGTTCGCCCATTCCCATTATAACGATGTTTGAGATAGCACGCTTTAAGGGGTTCTCGTTGCTGGGACGGACACCATGAGCGTTATACCAGTCTTCCAGATAGTCTTTGGCGAGCATGACTTGCATGATGATTTCGCTCGCATCCAGATTGCGAGTAAGGCGCATGGTTCCCGTATGACAGAACTTGCATTTGTTCGTGCAGCCGATTTGTGAAGAAATGCAGATCGAACCGCGATCATCCTCGGGAATATAAACGGTTTCAATCTCGTGGTCGTCACTCATAGCCAAGAGCCACTTCCGCGAGCCGTCAATAGATATTGGGGCGGCTTTGACCTTGGGGCGCCAGACGACAAAATTCTCTTTTAAGATAGCTCGTGTGGCCTTGCCGAGATTTGTCATCTCGTCAAAATCCGTTTTGCCTTGCCGATAAATCCACGACCATAGTTGTTTGGCGCGAAATGGCTCTAATCCTAGAGCAACCATGGCCGTTTTGGTTTCATCCAGCGTCAGGCCGATCAGATTCTTTTTGCCATCAATTAAAAGCTCCTGAGGAGCAAAGCGGGCGATGTGTTTTTGTAAGCTTGTATCGTTCATAACGTGGGGGAAGATGCCCTGAAACAATCCCAAAAGTCAAAACTTACCTTATAGAGCCTTGCCGCTATGAATGGCGGCGACACCAGTGAGCAACATTTGGTATGTCACAGCCTCAAAACCGGCCTTCTTTATCCGTGAGGTAAAATCTTCAGGATCAGGAAATTTTCTAATGCTTTCAGCTAGATAACTATAAGCTTCGCGATCATGGGCGATGTGCTGGCCAAGCCAGGGTAGAACGCTAAAGGAATAGGCATCATAGAGCGGCTGAAGCGGGGAGGCGATGCGGGGAGTGAACTCCATACAGAAAAAGCGGCCGCCTTTCTTGAGAACGCGGGCAAACTCACGTAAGGCCGTGTCGATGTGCGTGACATTCCGAAGGCCAAAAGAGATACATAAAACGTCCGCACTGTTGTCTTCAAAAGGAAGCGCCTCGGCGTTGCCCTTAACCCAGTTTATGCCGTTTAAAATTCCGGCATCTATGGCTTTTTTTTGGCCTACGTCCATCATATCTTTATTGATATCGCAAACCGTTATTTGGGTGCGGGGCGCTTTCTTGTGGCAGCGAATGGCAATATCGCCTGTGCCGCCTGCGATATCCAGAATGGTTTCTTCCCCACAGGGATTCATCAACGACACAAAATGGTTTTTCCACAGGCGGTGCAGACCGCCGGACATCAAGTCATTCATCAGATCATAATTTTGTGCGACTGAAGAAAAGACATGGCCAACGCGTTCTGTTTTTTCCTGTGGCGAGGTTTGCTGATAGCCAAACCAGTCTGACTCTGGGTTCTCGCGCAAGCTCATGAGACTCTCCGTAGCTGAGGCATGGGCTGTGGCATAGGTTGAGCCAGCATGGCATCATAAATCTCGAATAAAGAATCTCGCCATACATCCATAGGGAAATAGTCACAAACAAAGTCGCGAGTTGCGATGGCAACGTCAATGCGGCGAGGGGGGCTCATGGCCAAAGCTTCATTGAAAGCTTTATAGAGTCCCTTGTTGTCTTCCGGAGGAATGACCCATGCGGTTTTGTCTTTTTGAACCAGTTCGGCGTTTGCGCCGCAGTCAGTGACGATGACGGGGCGACCTATCGCTTGGGCGGCGAGCAGTTCTGGCGCCTGTCCTCGAGGCAGCGTGTTTGTTGCGACGACAAGACTCGCCAGCCAGCAGGCGGCGGGCCAGTCTGTACAGAGTTCAGGCATGATGACTTTGCCTTCAAGGCCATATGCCACAAGCATCTTTTCGATTTTGGCGCGTGTGCCGGGGTTGTGGCGATCATGGCTGATCAGGACGAGAAAGATGTCTTTATTTTTGAGCGCGCCAAGAGTTTTAAGCAGGTCTTGATGGCCCGCTCCTGGCGTAAAAGGCGTGGCCATGATGATGACGCTGGCTTGCTCTGGTAAACGCCAGAGTTTAGACAGCTTATGAATGCGCTCTGGTGTCACGCGAACCGCTTCGTACCAGTTAAGATCAACGCCGGGATAAACGCGGTATAGAAATTTAGTCTCGAGCTTAAAATCGTCGCGTAGATGTTGCGCCATGTAATCGGTCGGCACGCGGAATCGTGCGCCACAAGTGGCGGCGCGTTGTAAAATTCGTCGTTGTGTGCCTGTTACAGGGGCGGGGGTCGTCAAATCAAGAAGAAAGGGAATTTTATGTTTGCGTGCTAGTTTTGTAGCGAGGTTGATCATCTCAAAGCCATGCGCATGGATGAGAGCAGGGTGCTCACGTGCGATAAGGCGGCTTACGATATGACGACTGCGAAGCTGGCTAAAAGAATGGTCTTTACCAAAGGGGATTTCTGTGTGGCGAATGGCGGCACGTTCAGCCTCAATGACCCATGGGCCTCCTGCTGTAGCAGCCAGAGGTCGCCAGCCCGCACGGTGCGTTTGAATGGCCATATCCAACATTTCTCGTGCGTTAGCACCGATTTCCAGATCTGGGGCAAGGTGCAGGACGGCCGTTTTCTGGGCGGTAGGCCGTTTGTTTTGCCAGAATTTTCTGTTAGACTGAGGCTCTGTGTGTGACATCTATCGAAAAAGGGACTCTCGTAAGCGGAACTTTATCAAGAGGAACTGAAAAAATGAATCAGGACATCTCATTTCTTACTCTAGCCGATCGGAAGCTTGCCTATCAACAGCGGAAAGCATCAAAAGACAACGAAGGTAAAGTTGGTATCGTCTTTTTAGGAGGGCTGGCTTCGGATATGTTTGCGACCAAGGCAAGTTTTCTGGATCAGAAATGTGTGGATAAGGGCTATGCTTATACGCGGTTTGACTATCGGGGGCATGGGCGTTCTTCGGATGAGTTTATTAATGGCTGTATTGGGGATTGGGCCGATGACGCGGTTAAACTTTTCGATAACGTTATAACGGGACCGCAGATTCTTGTGGGGTCTTCTATGGGGGGCTGGATCAGTATGCTTTTGATGCGGGAACGTCCGGAGATGGTTGCAGGGTTTATTGGAATTGCTGCGGCGCCTGACTTTACGGACAAAATGATTGTTCCAACATTGACACAAACTCAAAGCGAGGCTTTAGAAAAAGAGGGCATTTTTTATGAAGAAAATGACTATGGAGAGCCTCCTTTGCCTATTACCAAGCGCCTGATGGAGGATGGGGAGCGGCAGTCGGTTTTGAATGACCCAACGATGTTCGAGGGGCCAGTTCGTTTGTTGCAGGGTCAAAATGATAAAGAGGTACCTTGGGAGTTTGCAACACGGATTGCGCAGAATGTAACAAGCCAGAATGTGAAGGTTACGTTAGTTAAGGATGCCGACCATCGTTTCAGTCGTCCTCAGGATCTAGACATGATTTGGGCGGAGGTTGAGGCTATGTTAGGGAGCTATGAGCTCCCGTCCTAGTAGATGCCTTTTTTGTTGAAAAAATCAGCGTAGGCTTTGTCTGTTTGCTGAATGTGAGACATGAGCCAGTCGCTCAGGAATCCCAAGAGCTCTAAAATCGTTTCTTTTTGGTCTTTATGAGTGTGGATGTTATCCTGAAAGTGATCCATGGTTTTGGCAAAGAGACGGTGTTCTTGGACGTGTTCTTCCGCATGGGGGTAGTTGTATTTCTCGAAATATTCTTCTTCAAGAGCAAGATGTTCATGGACATAGGCCGTGAGTTTTGTCAGGAGTTCTTGCAGGGATGGAGCTTCATTCTTTTCATGATAAAGATCTCGCAGCTCATTGATATATTGTATAATATTCTTGTGCTGATTGTCGAAAATTTCGATGTTAACACTTAAATATTGACCCCAATAGAGAAGGGACATGATAGACCTCCTTGCCTGTGTATCAGGCTTGAACACGAGTGTAAGCGAAAAAAGAGAAGTTAAAGTTAATGACAGATGATTTTTAGGGGAGCTTGTTAGGGTAGGTATAACGGCAAGAATATACTTTTATTTCAAATTGAAAGAAGGTAGATTGCAGCGCCTCTTGG
>JBFXDW010000050.1:9378-13968 GCA_050180745.1 Bdellovibrionales bacterium
TTCTTGAGTTTTAAGAGGGTCTTTGGATAAGTGCGGAGAGGTGGCCGAGTGGTTGAAGGCGCTCGCCTGGAAAGCGGGTATGGGTTAATAACTCATCGAGGGTTCGAATCCCTTCCTCTCCGCCATTTTACGATTTTGAACCCTTCTTCCAAGTTTCCGAGGGGTCTGAAACACGCCCGTTTCGGCGGCAACTCCCCACATAACCTCTGAACATTGCCCCACGCCCGACGGGCTTGCGCAGGGCGTTTTCGTCTCTCAAAGAGGCCGCTCTCTCGGCAGGCTCTGAACATGATGGCGAAATGTACGGGCGAAAATGTCCAGAGGTTTCAAGACTTGCCATCGGTCGCGTTCTTTTCACCGTTTCCAATCCATCGTCACGGGAAAATGCGGCTACAAAAGTGGTTTAGTGAAAACAACGACGATTTTCGGCCTCGCGCACGTGCGATAAAATTCTGGGCATGATCGAAGAAAACGCCACATCACCCGTAGCCGAAATCGCCCGTATCCTCGCCTTGGGCATTTTACGCATGCGGGCGGCGAAAAATAACGCAGACCCCTCTCAGAAACCCGTGGACTTCAGAGCGAATGGAAGCATTCATGGCCGCAAGGAGAATGGTCGTGAATAACGAGGTTTTGATTAAGATTACGGCGTTGAAGACAATGCCCATTGGGCAGTTAAAGAAGCTCTGGAAAGAACTTTACAGAGCGGATGCGCCAGAATTCAACCGCAACTACCTGGTCAGCCGAT
Source organism: Bdellovibrionales bacterium (assembly GCA_050180745.1). Lineage (GTDB taxonomy): Bacteria > Pseudomonadota > Alphaproteobacteria > UBA9219 > UBA9219 > JBFXDW01. The sequence goes on from JBFXDW010000050.1 coordinate 10,127, forward strand.
TGGCGTACCGCATCCAGGAACTGGCTTGGGGCGGTGACGTCGACATTTTGGAAAAGCGGATGGCAGCGCGCGCCAAGAGCCTTCTCAGCGACGATTTGAAACAAAGACGCAAGGCGAAAATCCATCGGCCTCCAGTCGGCACGCGCCTTTTGCGCGATTACCAGGGCGTCGAATATCGCGTCACGGTTCTGGCAGACGGCTTTGCCTTCAATGGCCGGAAATATCGCAGCCTGTCCCGCATCGCGCAGATCATCACGGGAACGCCGTGGTCTGGCCCCGCCTTTTTTGGCCTTGCGCGATCCTCCGATGTGGAAAGGAAGGAAAAGGCATGAGCGAAATCAAGCGCCGAGTCCGTTGCGCGGTCTACACTCGTAAATCCACCGAAGAAGGCTTGGACATGGAGTTCAACAGCCTCGACGCCCAGCGCGAGGCTGGAGAGGCATACGTCCTCTCCCAGCGCCACGAGGGCTGGACTCTGGTGTCGGATTATTATGACGATGGCGGGTTTTCCGGCGGTTCGATGGAACGCCCTGCGCTGAAACGGCTGATGCGGGACGTGGAGGCCGGAGCCGTCGATGTGATCGTCGTCTACAAGGTAGATCGCCTGTCGCGGTCTCTTATGGATTTCGCAAAGCTGGTCGAAGTGTTCGACCGCCACAACGTCAGCTTCGTGTCGGTCACCCAGCAATTCAATACCACCACATCCATGGGGCGGCTGACGCTGAACATCCTTCTGTCCTTCGCGCAATTCGAGCGCGAGGTGATCGGAGAACGCATCCGCGACAAGCTGGCGGCGTCGAAACGCAAGGGCATGTGGATGGGTGGCACGCCCCCGCTGGGATACGACGTGGTGGCGAGAAAGCTCATCATCAACGAGGCCGAGGCAAAGCAGGTCAGGCATATTTTCGAGCGTTTCATCACCCTGCGTTCCGCCACGCTCCTGATGAAGGAATTGAGGACAAGCGGTATTCGCACCAAAAGCTATGTCACCCAGACCGGAAACCAGAAGACCGGACGTTTTTTCAGCAAGAACCAGATATATCGCACCCTGCACAACCGCCTTTACCTCGGCGAGATGCCGCACAAGGACAAATCCTACCCTGGGCAACATGAAGCCATTATCGCCTTGGATTTGTGGAACGAAGCCCACGCCGTCATGCAAATCAGCCCGCGCACGCGCGGTCGGAACACCGTGACGAAAACTCCGGCCCTGTTGAAGGGGATCGTCCGATGCGGCGGGTGCGCGTCAGCCATGTCTCCCACGCACTGCCTCAAAAAGGGCAAGCATTACCGATATTACAAGCCCAGCCAGGTCTTGAAGGGCGGATGCGAGACATGCCCCGTCGGCTCGATCCCCGCCGGAGAGCTTGAGGAAGTGGTGGTGAACCAGTTAAGGCAGGTTTTTGTCCATCCGGAGATGATTGTCAGGACGTGGGCCGCAGTAAACGCTCAAGACTCCTCCGTGACTGAACAGGAAGTCAAAAAGGCGCTGAACGATATCGCTCCTGTGTGGAGCGAGTTGTTCCCCGCCGAACAGTCGCGGATTGTGAACCTGCTGATCGAAAGCGTGACCGTCGATGCCGAGGGCGTCGATATCAAGATGCGGGCAACCGGCCTTGAAAGCCTCGCCCGCGACGTTTCTTCCTATCAAAAGCGTCTGGAGGCCGCATGACCAGCGACGGCCTTGTCATCCGCGTTCCCGTCAAGCTGGTTCGCAGGAACGGCAGAAAACTAGTCTTTACGCCGGACGGCATTGCGCCGCCTAGGATGAATCCGGAACCGGACGACTTTATCATCAGCGCCGTCTTGCGCGCGCATCTGTGGAACAAGGCGTTGGAAGGCGGAAAAGTGCGGAGCGTCGCCGAATTGGCCAGAAAGGAAGGATTGAACGAGTCCTACCTGGCTCGCGTCCTGCGGCTCTGTCTTCTCGCGCCGGATATAAAGCAAAGCATTCTCGACGGCCATCACCCCAAGGGATTACGTCTGATCGACATGCTGAAGCCTTTTCCCCTGATTTGGGACGAGCAAAGAAAATGGTTCGGCTTTAGCCGCTATGCCGATGCGGACGACGATCTATTGAAACGGTCGAAGGTGTCTTCTTCCTCCGCTTCTTCGCCGAAATAGCCGACGGGCGCACGGTCGTCGAACAACAATAACGAGATAGTCATGTCGTAGCTATCGGCCAGCAGGGTCATCTCGCGGACGCCTTCCTTGAACGGCCATACGCCAACGGCGTGGTCGGTTCCTGCCTCGTTATCGAAAAACGGGTCTTTGCGCGCTGCAAGAGATTGGGCAGGAAGTTCGATGGTATTCTTCTTGTAAGCCAAGAATAAGCCGGACTTGAATGCCTCATCGCTCGGCTTCGCCCATTTGACGAACCCATCACGGGTGACGACGATCATTGCTCGCTTACTTGTAAAACTGATCCATTTGAGGAGCGCGGCGGTGATGGACACGTCGAAATGGTCGGCAACATGCTGCATCAGGTGGAGGTTCAGCGTCTCGCCCTTCATCTGATCCTCGAACAGGTTTCTTGGCATCAGAAGATAGGACGCAAATTCGTTAGCCTCCGCTTCGAGCTTTTTCTGAGCGGCGTCCCAACTCATCATCTCATCGCGCCCGCATTTAATGCCGTTCGCAAGGGCGGCACGATGAAGGAGGTAATGACCAAATTCGTGTGCCAACGTAAAATTGATACGTCCGCGCGACCTAACGGCGTCGTTATAGACGATGCCCCATTGCCCCTTCTTTTGCGGAACAGGAATCATCATGCCGTCGAAGTCAGACGACATCGATCCCGCGCTTACATAGGTTATTGGCTCAGAGGGGAAGAACTGCTTGGATACCTCGCAGGCGATTTCCTGCACCTTGATGGGGTACATGCTTTCCCCCGTCGTGTCCTGAAAATGCTGCAATATCTTAGAGAGCCGGATTGCCCAAGCGGCGGGGGTCGTAGGAAGGGTGGCCGTCACGTATCGTCCCCCCAAGAATCGATGATTTTCATGATCTTTTTGCGGTCATCTTCCCCCATTTTATCAAGCTTACGGAACAGCGCTTGCTTCATGACCTCGTCATCGGGGCTGGCCTTGCCTTCGTCGAGCAGGAAAACCGTGGTCACGCCGAGGACTTCGGCGATCTTTTGCAGCTTTTCCGCCGAGGGCTTCTTGGTTTCGCGGTTTTCCAACTCCCAGATGTAACCTTTGCTGGAATCCGTCTTTTCCGCCAGTTGCTCCAGGGTCAAATCCTTTTCCTTGCGCAACTGCCGGATTTTATCCCCCAAGGATGTACTCACCATAATTCTCCGTCTTTCAGGTCGCCGAACACGGGTTCGTGATAGCGATATAAAATGTGATTGACAACCGAAAAATCGCGTAATAACGTGAAGTTCGGAGTAGCTTCACTAACTGTATCGCAATGAAAGGAGTATAGCAAGTGGCCTCTTACGTAATCACCTATGACCTGAACAAGGCCGGACAAAACTACGAAGCCTTGGAAAAGGCGATCAAATCATACAACGCCTGGGCGAAAATCGCCACGACGACCTTCGTCATCCGCTCCGACAACAGTTCGAACGGCATCCGCGACCACCTCAAAGCGCAGATGGACGCGAACGACGAATTGTTCGTCGGCAAACTGTCCGGTGAAGGCGCGTGGTTCGGCCTCGGCGAGAAAGTCAGCCAATGGCTGAAAGATCATCTGTAAAGAAAGGATACGTTCATGACCGCCATCGCAAATTTCATCCGCTACACGCCGCGCTCTGCTTTGGCGACGTATATCGACAACCATGCTCCGCGCCTCGCGGGTAGCTTCGTATGGCCTAAGGCTAACGATGATCACGTCAA
>JBFXDW010000051.1:0-13944 GCA_050180745.1 Bdellovibrionales bacterium
CGCCTGGCCGCCGCCGTTCCTCACAAACCCCACTACTTTCTTCCGAAAATCTACGCTGTATGTCATGACTACAGCGAATCACCATCCCCTTAACAAATAGTTACGGAAATTATTTGGTTTGACTATAGCTGAGCTCCCCGAGTTAGAACGAGAGCGCATCGAAGAAGAAATCCGCCAATTGATTGAGCAAAAAGTGACCGGAGAAACGCAACGCACCGGTACAGTTATAAATCTAACCGCATAGGATGTTTGGGACTTGGCCCCGTGTTACTTGCCCTTATAAATCTCTATGATCTGCCTTAGGAGCTCCAGAGCCTCCTCGCGAGGACGTTGGAAGCAGTTCCGGCCAATGATCGAACCATTGCCGCCACCTGCATAGATGGCCCGCGCATCTTCAATCACAGCATCTTCGCCCTTAGCCGCACCACCAGAGAACACGACGATCCGCTTCCCATCAAAACAGCACTGCATAATATGCGCAACGCGCTCTGCCGCTGTCGCAATTTTTATTTTTTCTTTCTGATAAATCTTTTTGGCTTCCGCTTGCTCAAGCGTTTCAGATGGCAACTTCACCTTAATGATATTTGACCCCAAAAGCGCAGCCATATGTGCAGCATAACCGATCACATCCATGGCAAGCTCGCCTTCTTTGGAAATATTCCCGCCGCGTGGATAAGACCACGTGACCACAGCTAAGCCCTTGGACTTAGCCTCGCGAGATAACTCCCTTAGCTCTTCATACTGATTATACATAGCGTCCGAGCCGGGATAAATCGTAAAGCCGATAGCCGCACAACCAAGGCGAAGCGCATCATCCACAGAAGCCGTTACGGCTTGATCCGCAGCTTCCTTCCCTCGAGACAGACTGTTGGCATTATTCATCTTCAGAATTGTTGGTATTGCCCCCGCAAAGGTATCGGCTCCCGCCGCAATAGGCCCTAAAGGTGCCGCATAGGCATTCAACCCCGCATCAATCGCAAGCTTATAATGATAGTGTGGATCATAGGCTTCAGGATTCATCGCAAAAGAACGGGCAGGGCCATGCTCAAAACCCTGATCGACAGGCAAGATCACCATGCGTCCCGTACCACCCAATTTCCCTGCCATCAACATACGTGCCAAATTGGCCTTTGTCCCTGGTGTTTCGCCTTCATAATGGCTTAAAATTTCACTTACGCGACGTGTCAGTTTCATCGGGGGAATCCTTCCTTTTAAAACAAAATTTGCACCAGATTAGGGGATTTAACTCACTTTGTCTATTTCGACTTTATAGATTATACTCCTCTCTATAAGGAGCTTAACACCATGAAACATCTTCACCCTCAGGCAGGTATTGCCATTGGCCCCATCCTTTTTATGTTGGCTATTTTAGGCATTATTGCCTCTGTCATGTCATCGGGAGGCAGTGGTTCGTTTAGCACAGCGGGCATCTCAGACCGCGTTACAACTCACATTGTCAGCCAAGCCAACCTGATTCGCTCCAAAATTGAGGAATGCCGTCTTCAATATGAGATTAAGGGTACGAATTTTTCCTCTGAGCCATGTATTGGCGATACTTATCCCTGCGCAGACGAAATGGAAGGAACAGCTGTTGCCGCATTAACATGCCCGAATGATCCTTTAGATGTTGATGGCGGGGAAAAAAGCTTGTGGTCTGGCATACGCGTTGCCGCTCTTCCTCCCCCGACGAGCGGATTCAGTCCTTGGATGTACTTCAATGGAGGCGACGAACAAGGCCGCTGTATTTGGACCGCGCCTGAAAAAGGAAATGTAGATGAAGGAGCCAAACAAGGTCTTTTACGTGCCGCAAGCAAATTCACTTCGCAAGAAATAGCCTATATGCCTGACAGCAGCACACAAAAATTTGTGCTTTACATCACACGCCCCAATGACATGGAGAATCTCGCAGATCTCTGCCGAGTGCCTTAATGGAAAAGAGAGGACACGCCCTAATTCTCTTCTTTGCCTTCGGCCTTCTGAACACCTAAGCCCTTGTTGAGCTTATCAGCCATGCTTTCAATCATAGAAGACACATCATCCGAAAGTTTCAGCTTCGTGATATCTTCGCCATCTGCCTCAACTTCAATACGCGGAATCACATTGATATCAATATCTTTAGGCGCCCCTTCAGTTGAAACCGTTGACAACACACGGCCAACATCTACTGAAACGGGTGATTGCTCTTGGGTTGATTGCTTACCTTTCCCTCTTGAAGCAGACATTGTAACAGGCTGAGCCTTGCCAGCCGTTTCAGGAACACGCGTCGCCGCGGCATCAACGGGTAGAGACACTTTCTGTGGTACCGCAGGCATGCCTCCGAGTGTCCCCTCTGGAGCAGAAGGGGCTGTTGTCGTTGTTTTCGGCGCAGACGGTGCGACACCAGACAAGCCACCAACGGCAGCAATAGCCGCCCGCAAAGGCGTTTCAGCTTTAGCCCGCTTTAGTCCTTCCGCCAGTCTTGTGATTTCCGGAGATTCCCGTACAGGTTGTTCTACGGCATCACGCGCATTCCAATCGGGATCCTTCAGCCGTCCTGCAACTTCATTAATGGTCCGGTTACGCGCCTCCGTAATCGTCGTTGTTGCCGGTACAGGCAGCAATTTATGAACCCGCAACGCCTTGACCCGTTCAGGCTGTGCATAGAAAATCCGGCCCCGCGCAATGTAATCTGAAAAAATCAAATGCGCTTCACCTTCACGTTGCCCACGCAAATGGTCATAGTCAGCCCGCACACGAAGTTGAATGCCGCTGGTATTCAGTTGCTCGTAAAAAGGCTTATTGACGAACAAACTTGAAATTGTGTTGGTACCCTGTTGCATACCGCTGCCTTCAAACACGAAGCCCGTCCCAACATGCTCTTGGAAAAACTTTTTCGTATCGCCTGGATCCTCAAGCTTACCGAAAATCTTCATGTTACAGTTAGCCAAAATAGATTGCGCTTCTTGTTTGACGCGCTTTTCCATAGATGGCAGATCCTGTGCCGCAAAGATCAAAGAGAATCCCAAAGACCGCGCTTGCGCCGCCATAACGGCCATACCTTGCGCGGTATAGTACCCAACCTCATCGAACACAGCCATAAAGGAAGATTGCGAACGTGTTTGCTTACTGCCAATCGCTTGTTCCCAGCTACCCTCAACCGTATTACCCAGCGTTGCCCCCATCATACCTTTAAGGCTCGCCGCAACGATTTTACCAAGGTTAGCGGCTTCGTCTCCCGACTTTTCTAAAGACGGAATCAAACCAACCAAAATCCGACGGTTCAAAACAACATCCAAAACATCAACGTCAGCCAACTGTGCTTTAAAGATATAGCCATATTCATCCGCCAAAGATTGCAGCGCACGGGTAAATTGCATCGAAAGATACCCATGTTGTTGACGTGCTACTTGCAGATCATACATGGGCTGATCTGGTGAAGGAGGCTTCTCGCGACCCTCATCATCAAAAGCTTCATCAATATAACCCGGCAACGTATTGAGATACCCCGTCAGGCTGTGCAAAATCCGCTCTGGCAACGCCTCGTCACGAGACAGCTTAATAATAGCTGGAAGTTCAATATAATCGCGAAGAACGCCGACATCGAGAAGAAGCCCGCCCTTGTCGCGCTTCCATGTCAGTGCAGGCATGAGCGCGCCCATCAAAGCAACAGCACGCTCTTTCCACATAGCGTTATCGCCGCCTGCATCAGGCATCAAACTCACGACCATGTTCGTCAAATAAGAAGCCGAACCATTTGCAAAAGGGTTCATGGTGTTGGAAACAGCACCATCGTCCGAGTTCGCCGTCATGTAGTTCAACACCAACAGATCATCATCTCGACCAAAGCGCCGCGCCAAAGAGAATAACGAAGCCCACAAATCCGTATCGGCCTTACCATCGATAAACACAAAGCCCGATCCCCACGCTAACGAATTCGTGACAATCGCTTTCAATCCTTCCGTTTTACCTGACCCCGTCGTCCCAATATAAAGAATATGGGTCCGCGCATCACTGTTGGTCAGCCACATTTCCTTACCATGATCGGCGCTCTTGGCATCATCAACGTTACCAAGATAAAGGATGCCCTCGCTAGGGCCTGCTCCACCTTTGCCAGGAAACGGATTATGCGGATCGGGTAGATGGCTTGCATATTTAGGCATCTTGAACGGCAGTTCAATTCCATAGTTTTTAACCCAGCGGCCATAAAGAATAGTGATCGCCAGAAAAATGTCCCAAAACGTCGTGATATACCCAACGAAAAGAAAAACACAGATCAATCCGATAAAAGTAACAACAGAAATGTCGGGAGCACTCCAAAATTCTTTAATGCGAACAGACACGGGCCGTGCATCGCGTAAAAGATCCGCATGTTTAACGTAATGTTTAGCCTGTAAAACCATTTAACAACTCCCCTACCTGCCTTAATCCAAAGGCGGCACAAGTACATCATCGGCATTCACTGGAACGCCCGGAATGATTTCATGTGATTTTTTTGATGAATCTTTTTGTTCGTTTATCTTTTGTGTAATCTGCCCCTGAAGACTAGCTTTCACTTTCGCGATCTCTCCTGATGACGGAATAAGGATAAAAAACAAAGCCGCCATAAGAAAAAGCAAGGCAAAAATCAATCGCGCCCAAGGCCCAAAGCGAGGAAAGACGGTCTCATTTAAAAACGCCTTCCGCAGAGCATGCAGAGCCTGCATTGCTTGCTCTTCTTCATCAAACCTAGCGATAACGATAAAATCTTTATCTCTTTCTTTCGTCACAAGCTCAAAAACACCGTCGATTTCACGCAGAGAAATTGTTGCGTTTTTAAGCTGACGCAAAGGACAGTGCCATAACGTAGGCTCTACACTATCCTGAAAAGAGGCAAACAAAGCCTCTCCTTTTTTTCCGGAAGAAAGTCTCGCTTTGGCTGGTTTATTAAAAAAACGAAGGGACATTGTCTTCACTTTATTCAGCCTCCGGTATTTTGGGTTGATGGCTTGCCAAATACTGATTAATTGTAACAATGGCTGTTTCAAGCCGAGGAATTGGCAGCGCCTTTTGAGCTAAATCCTCAGCCATAAAATGTGCCATGGCGCCAGCCCCTTCTGTATGGAAAGTCCGGCGGCCTAGATTATTGCCCGCATACCATAAAGCCCGATCAACGCCGCGCAACCATAAGAATTGTGCAGAGGCCAAAACACCGCCTTGAGATCGTGCCCACTTCAAAACGCCCAAGAAAGCCGTTGAACGAAATGCATGCCTTTGAGCAACCTCAAGCGCCAAACCACCAATTTCAGGGTCTTTGAGGTACTTTTTAGCCTCATTAAGAATCTCGCGCGTAGGCCTAAACCCTCTCTTTTGTGACCAGCAAAGCGTAACTTTACCCAAGAAAGCATCACTTTCATCACGCTTTTGAGCTCCCTTTAATGCAAAGGCAGCAAACAATAACAAAATATAAGGAGGCAAATCATTGAACCCCTTAAAGCGCGGGCCCAATTGATTCATCAAAGCGCGACGCGTCAGATCTTTATCAGGAATGCCTTTTTCGATCGGAATCTTATTAAAAGCCAACCATTCTTCTGGGACCATTGCTTCAGCAAAGGTAGGTATTTTTTTAGGCATCTTACTGCCCAAAATACGTGCGCTGTGTTTCGTTGGATTAAAATCAACCAAGGGTTTAAGCGTAAGCCACGTGCGCGACTGCACCTCGATAAAGCTTTCAAGCGTCATCTTTTGCTTGAATTTATTTCGCTCTGTTACAAAAGCCATGTGGTACGCAAAAAAGCCTGCTATCGAAATAATGATCCATTTATAAAAAGATCCAGCAAAGCGCCCAACCTCGCCAATGCTTGCTGCAGAAAGGTTGTAATATTCTTTAGCCTCTTCGTAAGATAATTCTTTTAAGCGATCGACACCAAAACAATTTGCCGATGCCATCAAGATGCTGCCTGAAGGCGCATTATCATTAATTGGCGCCACACGCAACCAACTAAAACACGCACTTGCGTTATCATTAAAGAGTGCCAGAGGCGCAAGCTCTACCAAACGCAGATAGCGCAACACTTCCAAAAATTCGGGACGCAGCAAATACCATATCAACCAGCCAAAGCCAGCCAACATAGCAAGGAAGAGAATTAGAAGCCAAAGAGGTTCATCATTATTTTGAGCCATGGTACCGTAATCCTACATACAGAAATATAGGTTATGTATAACCTATTGAAACAAAACGGTCTACAAATTCTAGAGTTCTGAGAGCCTGTTCAGAATCTTGTTCCGGCTAAGGATTTTTATTCGGTTTCGAGGATCGCAGCGTAAGCGTACGTTGGGGTACGTGCGCAGCGAACCGCAGAAAACAGGCAAAAAGCCAACGCCGGAATCTAGATTATGAACTGGCTCTGAGCCTAATCTGCCCCACAACTATAATTGCAACAAGCCCTTTCCATCTCGTTAACCATGATTCATTGGTTTTTTGCTCAAGAGAAGAAAGTGTTGTCCTATTTTTCCTCTTGATGGGTATGGGCAAAGGTAATCAGCTCTTTTGCCAATTCCTTAATAACGGCATTGGTCGCGCCAGATTCAATCTCTCCCTCTTCCGTATGCTTAACCACGCGGCGGCGAATTTCTTGCCGCGCCGAACCTCCAGGAAAGAACCGCGCCAAAATACGACGCGCAGGAGAAGCTCCAAGCGCGTGATAAAGCTGCGTTCTTAACGCCACGTCCTCCGTTGAAGTCGATAAAGCCCACAACTCAATAGGGCCCAAAGTGTTGACCAAATGTTGCTCATAGCGTCCTTCATTGGTGTTGAGAAGGAACAAAACAGGAGCCCCGCTTGGCCGCGGACCTGTTAAGCGATAACGCATGACCCATCGCGCAGTCTCTGATAAGCCAAACCGATCGGCTGTATCGCTGATTGCCCGATCGGACACCGCCGTACCACATATCCAAACGCCCGTGGCCAAATCCACCATATCACTGCTAAAGTCGTCCAAAAGCTGAGAGGCCAGAACGATCTGAACACCCCATTTCCGGCCTTCCCGCACATCGCGGATAACTTGAGCACGAACAGCGGGAGTTTTACTGGTACGGTGGAACTCGTCAAAGCAAATCCGCTTGGGACTTTCACGAATATCGACAAGGCGAGCCTCATGATAGTGCCGATACTTCTCTGGCATCATTTTAATGGATTCCGGCCCCAACCACCATGAATGGACCAGAACATACCGCGCCAACATGTACATGATAGCCGTTTGCCTGTCCGCAATATCATCGCCCTGCGGTGCAACCTCTTGCAAATCCACAGCCGCAATACGTGATGCACCAACATCAAAACGCGTGACAGACGCCAAAATGGGAAATTCCCGTACCGCAGAGGCCACAAGACGCTCAAATGCATGAATGATTGTTTCCGCTGAAGCCCCAATGGAAGTTTCTTCCAAAAGCGCTCGGATTTGAGGCCGCCGTGCAGCGGTTACCGCATCAACAAGGGTCGGCACCGCATGACGCTGCGCCAACGTGCATTCGTGATACGCCTCTTTTTCAAATAACGCATCCACCACGTCCCACCAATAAGGATCGACCGGAAGGTGAATGTTGTACTTCTTGAGAACTTCATCAACATCAGGCTCGATATGGGGCAAATAAGGACGCGCTTCCGTATTTGCGCCTTCATCATCCCGCCACCGATACATCTCATCAACGCAAAGCCCCACCAACTGTGCCATACCGTCATAAGGCGCGCTCTGTCCCGGAGACGTACAAAGAAGCGTCAAAAGCTCTGTCAGATAGGCCCGCTCTTCCGGCAAAGGATAACGACATCCAAGCTGCGTATCGAAAGGATTAATCGCATAATTAGGCGTCATGCGCAGCTTAAAATGCATAGCCTCATGAGCCCGCTCTGGAGGCAAAGCATCACGGATAAGAGAAATGAGCCCCGCCGAAGACGGCCCAATATCCAAAATCGCGATATAGGGCAAACGCGCATTTCCTGACGACAAAATTGTCCCCAAATTCAATGCGTTCATCAAAACGGACTTACCTGCACCAGGCTGTGCGAAAATCAAATCAAACCACAATGTCGTCAGGCTGCTGCCCATCTGATAGGGCCAAATACGCCCATCGGCCGTACGGAACGTAACAGACCCTTCAGTAAAGGGGGAACATGCCCGTTGCCACGGCAAAAGCTTCATAGCCTCACGGAACGGAGCCACAGCAGGCGGCGCGGTAGAAGCACACGCAATCCCCAATGAAGAGGATAAAACAGCCTCAAGAGGATCACCTCCTGCAGAGGAAGCCTGACAATAACCCCAAGATTCAATCGCTTGTGTCATGGTTGCTAAACGATTTTCCACAAGCCTACGATCACGAACGGGGCCATAGGTAGAAAGAGAAATACGCAACCGGACAACAGGATCACTCTGCGCAAGTTCCTGCAAACTACGTAAAGATTCGCGGATCTGCTTGTTTACTTCATTCGTAAAGGCCAGCATCGCCGCACCAAAAGACCGCAACGCTGTACTCGCGACACCGCCACTTTCAATCAAGAAGGACATATGGAAAGGAATGTCACCATCAATCAAACGCGCAAGCAACTGAGGAAATGGCGTGGGATCGGCCGGAGCCAATGTCATATCAATCCCGCCCCATAAAAGATCGCCAATTTGCACAAGAGTCGGAGAAACTGTCTTGGCATCACCAACACATATTTGCTGCCGCAAGGGTGGCCACAAAACGTCGGAGGCATCTTTTTCTTCTTCCGTTGCACGAGGAATGATAGGGTCCCCCGGCACATTAGCCCGCCATTTTTCATTGCTTAAAAGGGGATAGATGCTCCCCCGCACAGCCGCCAGCGCATCATGAATATCCTCAAGCATCCCCTTGATCGACATTTCCTGTAACGCGGCAACAACACCCGAAACAAAGCTCTTATGACGAGACCGCAACGGCTCCAAAGATAAGATAGGGTTCTGCGCCTTGGGCGCTTTGATCCATTTACGGTCTCGGCGCGTACGCATAGCATCGTCAAGCTCGCTAGTCCCACATGCCGCAGGACGAGTCCAAACAACGAAGAAAATCTCCTCATGCGCCAAAAAGCGCGCTAAATGGCGGCCCCGTTCATCCAGCAAATCGTCTAAATCAAGCTCCATCGCCGATGCAGCAACACGATTACCCTTCATGACACGCCGAAGGTCAGCCCCTGCCATAGAAGGATCACGCATAAAATAGACCTGTAGCGCATAGCCCTTGCGATCAAAGCGCGAGCCGAGCTTTGTGGTCGCTTGATCAATAATCCAGCGATATTCCTCATCTCCAATGATCTGGCGCGTGCCATGAATACGGATAAAAGACACCATCGAGCCATCACTCGCGATCAGCGTCGTATCGTCATCAGCAGTTTCAAGTTGTATAAAAGATTCAACAGGTTGCTTGGCGGCCAGCAGAACAGAAGCTATGAGTTGATCGAGCATATTAAGCATCAGGCACGCTCCCCTAGATAAGCTTGCGCAACACTTTCATCCGTAGGCATTATGTAAAGGATCATTCTCAAAAACCAAATCAGACAGGCCAAAACAGGCGCAGCTTCTGAAACTAAATTCAAAAGCCATAAAATTCAAGATGCTGCTTTCTCTATAAAGCCAGTATTATGAAGATTTAGCTAATAGAGGGGTCTGGAGTCGGAGATCGGGGGTCGGTGAGAGAAAAAGAAACAACCAAGATTTACCTGATCCCTAACCCCCAACCTCTAGAGCAAAAAACAAAGGCCCGCACAAGCGGACCTTTCACTGAGGCTGCGCTAAACCGCAGCCAAAACAGGGAAAAGAGAGCCCTTAGCTCGCGCGCTGATGCGCGGGTAATGTCATGCCAACCTCATGCACTGCACGAACAATCCGCTCGCCAATGCTGCCCGCCCGAGCCGCTGCTGCCGCATAGCTGCCAGATGAGCGCGAGATGGCTGCCAGCGTCTTGTCAAGCGCAACCAGGTTTGTTTGGTTGGTCATTGCGATAAGACGCTCTAACGTCTCATCTGCTGACGGGGCAAGATACTGAAAGTCAAATTCCTGTGCCATGATACTCTCTCTTAATCTATCTATGGATCAGGCCCCAGAAAATCCCTCTGATTTGCCTAAAGACACTAACCCGTTCGATTAAGTTCACCCTATCGCAGATTGCTGAATCCCTCGTTAATAGAAGATATTTTTTTTCTTAAAATGGTCGATTTTTTGGCAGATTCATTAGTGTTTTCGTAGTATTTCTTGAGAAACTATTAACCATGAGCTGTTATAATGGGAGTTTCTTTGGAAAAAGGAGGGACAACAGCATGTCATCCGTATTTTCATCTGCTCTTTCCGGCCTTAATGCCGCGATAGCACGTGTTGCCAACAGCGCGACAAACATCGCCAACGCCTCTTCACGGGGCACTTTACCTGAAACAACGGGTGAATCCTCGACCGCCTTTGAACCAAGAGACGTTGTTAACCTTACAACAAACACGGGCGAGGTCCGGACAACAACCGTAGCAAGAACTCCTTCTTACAATCCTATGTATGCGCCCAGCGATCCAGATGCGAATGAGGACGGGCTTGTCGCCGAACCTAATGTTGACTTAGCCTCTGAAATGACAGACCTTTTATTGGCTGAAATCGCCTATAAAGCCAATGCACGCGTCATCAAAGCCGAGCAAGAACGACAAAAGACAACCCTCGACACCCTGACTTAGACCTTCAAAAGTAATTCAAAATAGCGTAGAACTCTTTTTCGAGGATCAATCGCAGAGAGTGGTGTCGCTTATGTCTATATCGCGTTTGTCGTTAGTCGGCTCATTAGGAATACTTGCCATTTCGCTTATGGCTTCATCATCTCATGCTTATGGCCAACTCGCCCCCGCACCCCAAAAAGCGCCTCGCACACCGGTCAAAAGCTTAACGCTTTCCTCTCCAACGAAGGATTTGCCTAAAAATCGAATTCTCTCGGGTACCGCAACCGTTCTAGACACAAACCTCTTACGCATCGAAGGTTTTAAACTTCGCCTCTTTGGTATTATTTCTCCCAAAATGGAGGCCCCTATGGGGCCCCAAACACGGATCGTTTTGGATGCCCTGGCCAAGGGAACGATAAACTGCCAAATCAAAGACCGCACACGCGAAGGCATCTATTTGGCAACATGCGCGAATGAATCTAACTCTGATTTTGGAATCGAACTTCTCCGTCGCGGCCTCGCTGTTGCTGAACGCAAGACGTTATCCCTTACAGGTTTAGCTGAACCCTATCTAGCCTCGGAACATGCCGCCCAAAAACAAAGACTTGGTTTATGGCAAACACAAGTTCCTCCCGCAGCAAGCAGCGAAAGCATCAAACAGTCCGCAGACGAAGTTTCCAAAACAAAAGAAGAAGCCTCAACACGCGCCCCTGCTACCGCCTTGATCGAGGTCACAGAGCGGGCAGCAGCGAATCAAACAGAGGAACTCCCCCGTCCTGCAGTCAAGCCAACAGAGATAGCAGAGAACGTATCTCCAGAACACATCTCGCTCTCTCCAGAAGAGCTAATACCTTCCGTGACGGTATCTCTAGGCCCAGCCGGAGAGAAAAATGAAGTCACACAAACAGGAACAGAAATTGAAATAGCAAAGGAAACTGCTCCGGAGGAGACTTCAGAGCCCGCCCACAACTTTGATCCCTTAGCATGGCTGGAACGCAACCAAATTTTTGCTACAGGGATTTTGTTTCTGCTCTCTTCTTTCGTTCTAGCTGGCGGACATCTTTGGGGACGACAACGCGAAGCACGACGCGACCTTAGCGCAATGGCAGCGGCGCTCCGCGGCGAGCTTATGGCCGCCCGCGCTATTGGACGTGCACGCATCAACAAATGGAATAACATGGAAGAAAGCGATACTGCCGTATGGCCACGTATTCGCGTTCTGGTCTTTCAAGCGAACATCTCTCGCCTTGGTATGTTGGGTGCCGATTTATCACGCCAACTAGCCTCTATCTATGGACAAGCCAGTGACTTCGCCTCCTATTATGCACGCCGTAAAGCAACAGATGATCTAAAAGCAAAAAAACAAGCGCTACAAACTCTTCTTGATCATATTGAAGAAGTCCTTCCTCGTTTGGAAAACATTGAATCAACAGGACGGCGGCCCTTACCGCAAGAACCCGTAGCCGTTAAGCAATCGCTGCTTACCTACCTCCCGAAGAAAGAAATGCCGCCAACAACAGGCGGCACCCCTGTCGCCGCACTAACACAAAAAACAGAACCCCAACAAGGAAAAGACAAGCAAACAACCTTGGAAGAGTTCACACGCAACAAAAAGGATGTTTCTAGCGACAAGAACGGCTCACACAAGAAAGTAAAAATAACGCCGCTTCAAAAACAAAAAAACAAAGTAAAAGACGCGATGCGTTCGGTTCGTGAACAAATTGATGCAGCCACACGCTCTGCCGCACAACGCTTAGCAGAGCTGCGCAATACGCCATCACCCACCGAACATTATATCCCTGATTATGCCAATTTAACGGAAGAAGAAATTGCAGCTCTTTCTGAAGATAATTTTGATGACTTCATCACCGACACACGCCCACGTAAAGTAAGATAGGGATCAGGGACTAGGTATCAGGGGTCGGGGAAGCATTTAGGATTTGGCATTTAGCATTTAGGGAAGCTTCCCCGACCCCCAACAAACGCTTGAAACATCAAAATATCCCACAACCAATAGGCACGATTATAACGGCCCGAAAGATGCTCTGCCCAAACAGCGCGCACCATGGCAGCATTAAAAAAACCGTCCTCCCGAAGACGTTTTTCGGACAATAAATCTTCAGCCCAGTCTCTTAAGCTCCCACGCAACCAACGATCAAGAGGGACACCAAATCCGACCTTAGGACGCTCAATAAGATTGCAAGGAACATGCTTATAAAGCACCGCACGCAAAGGAGCCTTACTCTTTCCCCCATGACGCAAAACAGATAACGGTAAGCGCCATGTAAACTCAATCAGCCTATGGTCTAACATCGGCACACGCGATTCAAGAGCAACCCCCATCCCAGCCCGATCAAGCTTGACCAAAATATCGTCCGGTAAATAGCTTTGCTGATCAAGGAGCATCATGCGCTGAACAAAATTCGGCATCAACGGCACAGCATCTAATCCAGTCAACATTGTTGGCGGTTCTTTTCCGCCAAGAACCAATTTTTCAGGATTTCTCCAATGTGAGACAAGCCGTCGATAAAGCTCGTTTCCAGAAGGGCTGTCGATAATGTCCGCAACTTTATGGATTTTATCGCCTGCATTTTCACGACACAAAAAGCGGGGAACAGCGCTATTCCACAAATCAGGGGACACACTTTGAAACGCCTTGGCCGCCATATGGCGCGCTCCTTCCGGAAACATTTCCAGCTTTTGCCACAAGCCATCGCCAAGCTGGTAGCGCCGATAGCCCGAGAACAACTCATCCCCCGCATCCCCCGACAAAGACACCGTAACTTTGCTGCGCGCCAATTGTGAGACAAGATAGGTTGGGATTTGCGAAGAATCTGAAAAAGGCTCGCTATAAATCTGCGGCAGTTTGGGAACAACGTCTCGCGCCTGTTGCTCGGTAACAATCATCTCCTGATGATCTGTCCCCAGATGAGTGGCAACAGCACGCGCATAGGGTGCCTCATTATAAGCCTCTTCTTCAAACCCGATCGAGAACGTTTTAATCGGCTTATCGCTTAAGCTTTGCATCAGCGCTGTTGTTAGCGAGGAATCCACCCCTCCCGACAAGAAGCATCCCAGAGGCACATCGGCCATCATCTGACCTCTTACCGCATTCAACAAAAGCCGCTCAACCTCTTCCATCGCCTCGTCAACAGAACCTCGAAACGGATTTTTAGCACCAGCATCAGCTACGTCCGACAAACACCAATAAGCGGTGATGTCTGGCTCTTTTTTATTCTCATGCAAAATTGCCACATGCCCTGGCCGTAATTTATGAATGCCTT
>JBFXDW010000052.1:0-13836 GCA_050180745.1 Bdellovibrionales bacterium
TGGGTTCCGATAAAACCATTTGCGCCTGTAATGAGAATCCTCGTCATTGTATCTCGCGATAGACGGCCAGAGTTTGCTCATGAATATGCGTGTCAGAGAAGATGGATTCGATTAGCTCTCTGCTTTTCTTGATATAGGTTGCACGCATGTCGGGGCGTGCGATAGCTTCTTCAAGTGCGCCAGCTAGGGCGCGCGCATTCCGTACAGGTACAACCCAACCATTTTGTCCAGCCTTTACCAGCTCACGACAGCCGGGAACATCCGTTGTCACCATAGCGCGTCCGCAAGAGGCGGCTTCCAGAAGCGCTTTGGGAAGGCCCTCGCGATAGGAAGGAAGGCACACGATGTTGGCTTGTTGGAGTATGGGGCGCATGTCTTTAGACCAGCCCCAGTTTTCGACCACACCTTCATCTATCCATGCCATGATTTGCGCGTCCGAGAATGAGCTAGGGTTCATAGGGTCTGGTTTTCCTACAAGCACCATGCGCGCGCGAACATTTCTGTCTTTCAAAATGCGTGCAGCTTCGACGAATTCGGCAATACCCTTGTCTTTTAAAAAACGGGCAGGGAGGATGATGATGGGTGTTTGATCCAAACCTTCAGGAGTCATGACATAATGCGAGGGATCAACGCCAGACCCTCTAATCAGGCGGATAGAGGAAGAAGGGAGAATTTTCTGTGTCTCAAAGAAAGCGACATCATCTTCATTTTGTAAGATAAGGCGGGCTTTTTTGCCGCCTAAGGCAATATGCAGCATCAACTTTAAACAAGGACGGATGATGTGCGCGAGAAGGGTTGGAGAGGAAAAAACAAACCCCATGCCGATAAGAGCATTTACCCGTCCCCTGATCCGCAGGAGCCTTGCTGCGAGCGAGCCATAAACGACGGGTTTCATGGCGACTTGATGGACAAAATCGGGTTTTATCTTGTGATACATACGCACGATGCGGAAGAAGGTGAGCAGTTCTTGAAAAGGGTTAATGCCTGCACGGTCTAGGGCAAAGTGATGGAGCTCAATGCCAGCTTCTTCGATCTGTTGTCGTCCTTCGCAGACGCGAGTCATAAGGCTGACGCGATAGCCAGCCTTGACGGCGGCACGCGCAATACCAATTCGGTGTGAAAGGAATGACCAGTCTTCGGCAACAAAGAAGAGGATGTGGGGTTTGGGCGGTACGGACATGTTCTATGAATAAGAGTGATATGGGGCTTTCCTATGGGTTTACGCGAAGACGGCCTGTTAGGCAATGTTTAGCGCAAATTTAGGAAATTTGGGAAAAGAAGCGTTTGCTTTCGGTTTTCAAGGTTATTATAGTGCCGTTTCTGGCGAGGTCGGGGCATAGCGCAGCCTGGTAGCGCATCTGTCTGGGGGACAGGGGGTCGTGGGTTCAAATCCCGCTGCCCCGACCAATAAAAAGGGGGAGAGACAGGCACGAATGTGCCTGCTCCCCCTTTTTTATTGGTCGGAGTGGAAATGTGTGCACCCACGAAGTGGGTTCACAAAACGCGAGATTAACGAGCGTTTTGAGCGAGACGGGGCGAAGCCCCGCGAGGCCGAAGGCCAAAAACATGAGGAATCGAATGTTTTTGCAAACCCCGCTGCTATGGCCAATCGGGGAAAGGCATGTACCAGAGACATAGGCTATAGAAGCTATTTGCTTTTTTATCCTTTGGCAGCAACGAAAGGCCTTTGTCTTATGCAATGAAACATTTGCCACAAGTTTTCGTAAACAGGTTGAATTTCTTTGGCGGATCGGAAGCAAATAGGATTTGTTCAGCAATAACATGAAACGCTTACAAGGCTACGCCTCAACTCCTGTTGAGCCAAAGCCTCCTGCGCCGCGTGCGGTGGAGGAGAGGTCTTGCACTTCAT
This sequence comes from Bdellovibrionales bacterium, assembly GCA_050180745.1. Classification (GTDB taxonomy): domain Bacteria; phylum Pseudomonadota; class Alphaproteobacteria; order UBA9219; family UBA9219; genus JBFXDW01. The sequence continues at coordinate 1,871 of JBFXDW010000052.1, forward strand.
CCCATATGGCTTGCGTATAGGGTGCGACAATCATTTGGGCAATCCGCATGCCGCGTGTGACGGTAAAGGCTTCATTGCCTAAATTGGCCAGAATAATTTTGACCTCGCCGCGGTAATCGGCATCTATTGTGCCGGGGCTGTTTAAAACAGACAGGCCATTTTTAAGAGCTAAGCCTGAGCGAGGGCGAATCTGCGCCTCAAATCCTTCGGGCAGGGCTATGGCTAGGCCTGTGGGGATCAATTTTCTCTCTCCTACATTCAAAACAATATCTTCATGCGTGGCGGCGCATAAATCCATTCCTGCGGCATGTTCTGTGGCATAAGACGGTAAATCTAACCCTTCAGCATGGGGGAGGCGTTTAATTTGTACTTTTGCAGTTTGCACTTTGCTTACATCCTTTCTTTGTTTTTTGTTGCTTATTTGAACACGCTCTAGCATTTTCCTTGAAAATATTCAGCGATTTCGCGGGCAAGTTTTTGCGCGATTTTGTGTTTGCTGCATAAGGGCCAGCTCTCGCAAGAGATATCACCTTCTTGGTTCATGCGCAAAAATGTAACTTCGTTGTCATCGCCGCCAAAGATACGGCCCTCTTTGACATCATTGACAATCAGCCAATCGCATTTTTTACGGGCGAATTTATCTTTTGCATTTTTAAGAACATCATCTGTTTCTGCCGCAAATCCAACGACTAAAGCAGGGCGACCTATAGTCGCTTGCGATATCTGAGCTAGAATATCTGGGTTTTCCGTCAAAGTGAGTGCTGGCAGCTCGCCTGTTTTCTTGATTTTACCATCGGCTATCGTTGTGGGGCGCCAGTCGGCTACAGCGGCGGCGCACACGGCGATATCAAAGGTCCCTTCTGATTGGCAGGCATTCATCATTTCGCAGGCTGTGCCCACGTGGACAACCTTCATGGTGGTAGGGTCCGGCAGGGCCGTTGGACCTGTCACAAGGGTGACATCTGCGCCATAAGCGGCCAAGGTTGCGGCAATAGCATGACCTTGTTTACCTGAGGAACGATTTCCGATGAAGCGGATGGGATCAAGAGGCTCATATGTTGGTCCGCTTGTGACAAGAGCTTTCTTGCCAAACAGGGGCCCTTCGGAGGCAAAATGTGTCTTGATTGCTGCAAGAATGTCTTCAGGCGTGCTCATGCGGCCTTGACCATCTTCGCCACAGGCCAGAAAGCCAGTACCGGGGCCCGTCTGTTTAATCCCGCGCTTTGCTAGCGTTGCTATATTTTCTTGTGTGGCAGGGTGTTGCCACATGCGACTGTTCATAGCTGGAGCGATGATTGTAGGCTTATCGGCGGCGGCCAGCATAACGGTGCTGGCAAGCGTATCGGCGATGCCGTGAGCCATCTTAGCGATCATATCGGCTGTCGCGGGGGCTATGACGATCAAATCACTGTCACGAGACAGGTTAATATGGTTTAGCCGTTTCCCCTCTTGAGAGGAGAACATATCCATATAAACTTCTTGCCCGGATAAGGTAGAAGCTGAAAGAGGTGTGATGAATTCAGCGCCTCCTTTGGTGAGAAGGCAGCGAACTCTGGCACCTTCCTCGCGTAACAGGCGGATAAGCTCAAGGCTTTTATAGGCGGCGATGCCGCCCGAGATAATCAATAAGATTTGACGGTTTTCAAGTGAACTCAAGAGGGTTCCCCTTAATTGAAGACTTCGTTACGATAGGCGCCCCAAAAAGCGCTTTTGGGAAGATATCCTGTAACATTTTCAAACGTAACTTCACACCAGTTTGTTTCACATGCGGTGATATGGCCAATTGTTTTGGGATCAAGTAGTGCTTTAACGGGTGCGTCTAACGTCTTGCTTGCACGTAATTTTTTATTTTTTTCTCCTTTGACGATCGCATAACGTTGTCCTGAAAGTGTGCTTTTATGGACCCAGCCTTCTGTGCCTTCCCAGTCACGGACCCTGCGCCATACATCATATTCAGCAGTGACTTCCAAGGGCAAGCCTTGTTGGCGAAAAACCCACTCGATTGGGTAGCGTGTGCCGGGGCCTGTCCGTAAATTGACCTGATTGGTGCGCAAGGAGACAAAACGCGGCAAGGGTAGTCCGGAGCCGCTCAGGGGGCTATTTGCATGGGCAGCAAATGAAATAAATGTAATGATAATGAATAGATAGGCGGCGATTTTAAGCATGTGGATTGAGTCTTGTTGCTTTTTATGTTTTCTTTGATGTCGCTGGTTTTTAACATCAGATATCCTTATAATAGGTGAACGAGTCCTTGCCTACTATTGTAAGCCTTGTTTTAAAGCTTTTTTGCTACTCTTTGCGCCATCCTTCCCTTTCTGTACCCTTGATTTGTGTCACCATTCAAAAGGCAATTCCTTGTCCGATCTCGAAATCCCTTCGATTCGTCGAATTCTGATTATTCCTGCCATCCTTTTTGTGTTGTGTATGGTGGGATTTATTTATTTTGAGCGTTTTGAGTTCACAAAAGCTTCCGATGTTCGGCAGGTTGCTGATGAAAAGATGCCTCATTTTCTGATAGAGCTTGCGCAGAAAATCTATAGCATGCCGCATTTTTCTGAACTCGGCAAAGATGCAGATTTAATCATGCTCCGGAAAAAGGTGGACGATGTCCACCAGTTAATTGGTGATATGGCGCGCCATTTTCTTTATTTAGAACACCTTGGCAGAATGGGGCCTTCCCAATTTGGAAAACTTGTTGTGCTTCAGAAAAGATATCTAGAATTGGCGCAGTTGTTGGAAAGCAGAAACGTAAACGCTTTTGATAATACCTTGCACGCCTTATATCAGGATGTTTATGATTTAAGTTATGAGGTGGTGAATGCTCAAACCAAACAAACTGTTAAGATTGTTGATCAACTTACCAGTGATCGGAAGCATCGCATTTTATTTACGGTGGTAGCGTTAATGTGCGGTTTGGCTCTTGTCGGAGGGCTGATCGAGGGAATTTATTACTATCGCCGTTATGCGGAACGGGTGAAGGCTGCGGAAGGGGTGAATACTTTATTCGCGGCGGCTTTACAGTCCACTCGTATTGGGGTGCTCATTCGTGATGTGAGTAAGCCAGATATGCCTGTCGTTTTTGTCAATCATGCCTTTGAAGAAATGACAGGCTATCAACTTTCCGAAATACCTGAGAAAGATACGAATTTTCTGTTTGGCTGGAAAACAGAGAGTCACACCATTAATGCCTTTCATCGTGCTATGTCCCTGCGTGAGGGGACAACACTTAATCTTATGGTGTATCGTAAGGATGGCTCGCCTTTTTGGAGCGAGTGGCACTTAAGTCCTATTGTTGGGGAAGACGGCGCTGTCCGTTATTTTGTAAGCCTCTTTAGTGATATGACCAAGATTCGCAGCGCTCAGGAAGAGCTTGTCCAAGCCAAGAAAATGGCTGAGCAGGCGGCTGCTGTGAAAACTAATTTCTTAGCCATGATGAGCCACGAGATAAGAACGCCTATCAATGGCATTCAGGGCGTTTTGCGTTTGATTGATGAAACAGATTTGGATGAAGAGCAGCACCATCTTCTAGGGATAGCCATGACATCAAGCAAGGCGCTTCACCGGATTATCAACGACATTCTTGATTATGCTAAGATGGAGGCTGGAAAGGTCAAAATTATCAATGAGCCTTTTGTCCTCAAGCATCTACTTGATGGTGTTGTTTCTTTAGCCCAGCCCATGGTCGGGGGGAAGGCGTTGCGGTTAGAGGTCTCTGTTCTTGATGGTGTCCCGTCTTGTTTGTTAGGAGATGTTGGTCGCCTTCATCAGGTTCTTTTGAATCTTGTCAGTAATGCGATCAAATTTACGGAGAAAGGTTCTGTGAGCCTGCGTGTTCTTCCTCTGATGGAACAAGATGTGCGAGGCAAGGCGGGGCATCTGATTAGGTTTGAAGTTCAGGACACGGGCGAAGGGATTTCTGTGAATGAGCAAGAGAAGTTATTTCGTGAATTCTCGCAGATAGATCACTCGACCACGCGGCGTTTCGGAGGCACTGGCCTAGGCCTTGCCATATGTAAGCGACTTATCACCTTGTTGGATGGAGAGATTGGTGTTGAAAGTCAGGTCGGTAAGGGAAGTAAATTCTGGTTCATGTTGCCTTTAGCAACAGCCGAGGGTTCACAGTTAGCCTCGTCGGGGGAAGGAATACTGCATGAGCCTGTACATCATCAAGGTAAACCGCCTGAACAATTTACGCTTTTGCTGGTGGAGGACAATGAAACGAACCGTCTTGTTGCAGGACGCTATCTAGAAAAAGCAGGCTTTAAGGTCGAAGAAGCCTGTAACGGTAAAGAGGCGGTCGCGGCAGCAAAAGCCAAGAAATATGATCTTATTTTGATGGATATTTCTATGCCTGAGATGGACGGGATGTTGGCAACATGTCACATTCGTGAGGAGGGTGGTCATAATGCTTCCGTTCCGATCATCGCGTTAACTGCCCATGCGATGACAGGGGACCGTGATATGTGCCTTGAGGTGGGGATGAACGATTATCTTCATAAGCCTCTTGAATATGATGAATTGCTAAAAACATTAGCGCGTTGGCTTGACGTGTCTCTTTCTGCTTCCGCGTATAAACGGGCGTTTGTTAAAAAAGAAGAAGCGGCTGTGCAGGAAATCAGAGTTCCTATGTTTGATCCACAGGCCCTTGATCGCATGAAGGACATGCTGGGGCCGGATTCTGTTATCGAGGTTGTGGACACTTTTCTTAGCGATTCGCCCGAGCGCATGAAAACATTAGAGTCAGAAGATATTTTTGAGATACGCGATGGTGCGCATACGCTTAAAAGCAGCGCTGGTAACTGTGGGCTGTTAGCGCTCAGTGCTACCATGGCTGATCTTGAGCAGGCCGCGCATCATGGAGAGGCAGATAAGGTCGCTTCACTATGCAAAGAAGCTCCCGAGCTTTTTAAGGCGGGTATAGAGGCGTTGAAGGCATATAGGCGCGGGATATAAGCATTTGAGTCCGAGCGCGAGTAGAGCTATAGTGAATCTCTCTTTCCTGTCCTTGTTTCTTATCTGGACTTATTCGCGATGACTTCTTCTGATTTTTCTCTCACGCTCCTCGTTGGCGGCGATACGCCTGACGGTACTGTGCGCCTTGATGTTACGGACATGCATCTTCTTGATGTAGCGGTTGGTGATGTCGTGCGGATGGAAGGAGCGCGCGTCAGTTTTGTTAAAGTGCTTCCCGCTTTTATGGAAGACCGTAATCAAAAGACGGCACGGGTGAGCGCTCTTACGGCGCGCAATATAGGGTTTCTTGAAGGGCGTTCGGTGCAGTTTCAGCAGCGGCGCGTGATGCTCCAAAAGGCGGAGCGTGTGAGCTTGGAGGCAGATAACGATCTTGATTACTTGCATCTGTCTGTTCGTAAGGGGCAGTTCGGGAGCCTTTGGAGAGGCGATGTCCTGAGTGAGGGAGATCGCAAAGACATTCCCAGCCTTGATCGTTATCCTCTTTTGGCCAAAATTGCACAGACGCAGCCCAGCGGTGCGGTAAGCATTTCTCGCGCGACTGAATTTGCTGTGATCGCACCCGAATCAGAAAACAACCCTTTGTTGCCACTTGGTGGCTTGCGCGACCTTTACATGACGTGCCGCATGTTAGCCGGAGCGCGGTTTAAGAAGGGGCGTCAATGTAAATGTGCGGGCTCTGTGCTGTTATCGGGACCTGCGGGATGTGGCAAGGCTTCGCTTGTGAAGCGTTTGGCGCAGGATATAGGAGCTAAGCTCCATGTTTTTGAAGCGCACCAGCTTTTAGACCAGCTCATATCCGGAGGGCATGCTGATGTGTCTTTGTCATTGTCTGATCTGGCACGTGGTGGGCCTTTGATCATCCTTTTTGATCATGTCGAGGTCCTTAGTGGCAGCACATTGCCTCAGGAAGCGCATAAGGTTTTGGCGCAAATCACCTCGATTCTTGGCGAGGTCGCCCTTTATCCGGATGTGTTGATCTTTACCGTTTGTGCAGGCATGCCTGATCCACGACTGATGGCAGGGCGCTTGTTTGATTCGCATTTTGATGTCGATTTGCCTAACCGCTGGGGACGGCATGAGGTTCTTCTTCTGGCCATGCGCGATAAGAGAGCTGACGCTGATGTCGATCTTGCGGCGCTGGCAGAGCTCGCTAATGGTCTGAGCGCGCGAGAGCTTGTAGGGATTGTTGAGGAAGCTTCTTTGCTGGCAGGGGAAGAGCCCTTGACTCAGCGTGCGCTTATGGCTTCCTTGCGCAGTCTGACGATGAGCCTTCCTGACGTGGTGCGCAGCGATATACCGGCTGTTTTCTGGGACGATATAGTGGGCGTGGATGATGCCAAGCAACAGCTTCATGAAACACTGCTTTTAGCGCTTTCCCAGCATGAGAGATTCACTGTTGCGGGGATCAGGCCGCCATGCTCGATTTTGCTGTCAGGAGGGCAGGGGACGGGGAAGAGCTCGTTGGTGAGGGCCTTGGCTTCCTACGTGCCGCTTAATCTCGTAGAGGTCAACTGCCGCCAGCTCGTGGTGCGGGAGGAGGATGGCAGTGCTAAGCAGTATGTGAAGGATATTTTTGCACTGGCGCGACGGAAAGCGCCTTGTATTGTCTTTCTGGATGATATTGAAGCGCTGTTTGATGGAGAGATGAAACCCGAAGGCACTTACCAGAGCCAGCCGTTGGTTGAGCTGTTGATGATGGAAGTGGATTCTGTTGCCGCGCTGTCAGGGATAGTTGTTGTGGCGGCGACGAGTCGGCCTGATCGCTTGACGAATGATGTGCTGCGGGTAGGGCGATTTGACTTCTCGCTCATGCTGTCTCTGCCCGAGGCGCGGGCGCGGCGTGAGATTTTACAGGGTGCGGTCAAGAAAATGCCTATGGCGGCGGATATAGATTTTGACCGATTAGCCTCAATGACGCATGGGTTTTCTCCGGCGGATTTGGCGAATCTGTGCAATCGGGTGGGGCTTTTGGCCTTTAGCCGCTCTTATAGCAATGGAGGGTGTGGGGTTATTCCTCCCGTCATTGATGCCGAGCTGTTTGAGCAGGCGTTGCGGGGTCGGAAGAGCGCTTAGAGCTTTAACGAGTTAAGAAAGCTCCGTTTTTTCAGTCTCTCTCTTAAATTTCAATAAGTTCTCTGTCATTTCCGCGAAAGCTGGTGCGGGGGTGATGTTTAGGAGTAGAGGATAGACCTATCCACAATTCCGTCATGCCAGTACCCGCCTTCGCGAGCACAGGCTCCGGCTGGCATCCCATTTTTCTTTTTTTTCAATAAGTTAACCAGAGTTATGGGTTTGGATACGTAGTAAAGTGCAAGAAAACAAATGGGCCCCCCGTTTTCACGGGGGTGATGGGTGGGGTTAAGGGATAGTTCTCTCAACAAATCCGTCATTCCCGCGAAGGCGGGAATCCCATTTTCTTTTTCTGTCAACGAATTAAACTCATTATTCGGGTTAAGTTACTGCTTGTTATGCAAGAGGTCTATTCTCATATGCGCCGCAGACGCTTTGCTTCTGGATTCCCGCTTTCGCGGGAATGACGAAAGAGGTGTTAAGGCTTCTTATTTTCTACCAACATATTGAAAGTAATTAAAAACTCTTTAACCCTAGCGGGGGTAATAATGTACTATGCCGGAATGTTTCATGCGGGATATACTCGTTACGCAAGAAGAGTTGGAAGAGTGCAATTTAAAAAATGGGATGCCAGCCTTCGCTGGCATGACGGAATTGTGGGCAGGCCTGTCTTTTAACCCCGACCGTCACCCTAGCGAAGGCTAGAGGGCTCACTTGTTTTTTTCCGACTCTTGAAATGGAAAGTATAGATCTGTTCGATCGGGAGATTTTTTAATGCTGTTTTCAAGCGATAAAAAAAGCGACTCTTCGCAAGAGGGGCAAGAGAAGAAAAAAGACTCTCTCTTTGGGCTTTTGTTCAATCCCAATCGTGGTACAGAAGTCCAACCTGTGCTGGATAGCTTGCGTATGTTTCCGCGCATGGTTGCGCTTGTTTTTGCAGTCGCCGGATTGTTTCCCAAGGATCACCCCGCATTGACAGATGAGAAGCTGCGCTTGTCTTGGCGTAGCGTGATTGGCACCGCATGGGGGAATGTCCGCTTTACGAGGGAAGGTCTTCCCGGTGCGCTTACCTTTGCCGCTGTTATCAGTATGCTTGCGATGGTTGTGACATTTCTTGTTTCGCTTGTCTTGTCTTTGTTTATGGGCACCGCGCATGCGGCGGGAAGTACGAACGGTATGTTCGATTCTCCTGCTTCAAAAGATGTTGCGAGTAGTTTTATCAACCATTTATTTCTCGGGGAGGCCATGTCTCTCTTTGAGGGGGGCGGTTCAGCGGATTGTTCCTTGGTGTCCGCTTTAAGTACGGCTCTTGGTTTTTTCAGCAGCGCTGTTCTCGTTTTTGCGGGCATTATGCTCCTCTATCATTTGGTGTCGATGATTGCCAAAACGGCTCAGAGTGGAAAGCCGTTTGAAGGGGCTAATCAGGTTTGGGGCCCTATTCGTCTTGTCTTTGCGATCGCGCTTTTGGTTCCGATTTCTTCAAGTGGTACTACATCGGGGGGGGGGTGTAGTGTTACAGGCTATAATGCGGGGCAATATCTTGTTTTGAAAATTGCCAAATGGGGCTCAGGGTTGGGCAGTAATGGGTGGGATTATTTCTTATCTTCGTGGAGTAAGGCATCGAATGATGTGAGCTGTGATAAACCATCAGATTCACCTTCCTGTGCGGTTCAGCAAAATGTCAAGTCCCTTGTAAGGGATCTTATTCTTTATGATGCGTGTGCGAAATTTGCGGATCATTATTTAGAGGAGCAACAACTTAGTTTCATGTCGGGCTATGACGTAACCGATATCGCAACGGCCATTCATACAGGCGATAATTTATTTGGATACACTGTGAAGGGAGTTGCAGCGGTTAGTTGGACGGCAACGGAGCACGGGCGTGCGCAGGAGCAGAGCTTCTGTGGGGGGTACACGATTCCAGAGCGCCCAGAATATAACGTATACGTAAAAGTCTATGACAAGATTCTTGCTCGATTTAAGTCTTTAACGACTTCTATTGATGGATTTAATCAGAGCTATTATCTTTTTGGCACTGACGGAGCCAATATTAAAAAAGAAAAATATGACGAAATGAAGGTGGAATATGAAGATCTGCTAAGCAATTTTCAAAAAGATGTGAAGGCTGCAATTGAGGCAGGTATTCAAGAGTCCCAAGGAAATGCAGAGAAGGTAATAAAAAATGATTTTGAAAGTATCCGAGAGTATGGATGGCTCTATGCGGGGACATGGTTTAATACAATTGCGCGTGTGCAGGCACAGAAATTTTCTGTTATGGCGGATTCATTGCCAAAAGCGAATGAGCCGTGGATGTTAAATTCCTCAGCGGACATTATTAAGATGTCCACGATCAAGGGGCTAACTAGTTCGATACAAGAGGCAACCTTCACGTATCAGCATATTTTAGATAAAATGGGCGTGCAGATTAAGAATGAAGCAGCAGCCAGTCTTGTTGGTTCTATGACGGCAGAAGAGAAAAGCTTAGCTCTTGCGGGCTCGGGCAAGTTGAAAGATCAACTGCAGGGTATTTTTATGTCTCTTAATCCTGTTGAAGGATTGTTGGGTATCGTTGAAGGTATGGCCGTTAGTGCAGGATTGTTTAACGAGGAAGGGGGGTTGGGAATTAAGTTTGGTTTTAGTCAAGATCCTTTTGAAGAGTTGTCATCCTATGGCCAAAAGGCCCTCTTCTTGGGAGACAAGGCTCTGGTTACGGCTGCGGTTGCAGAACTTGTTGCGGTGGTGCCTGTCATTAAGTTGGCGCCTATCGCTGGTTTTGCGGCGACCATTCTTTCTATGATTGCGATTACGCTTTATGCAATTGGTTTTTCCATCGCTTTTATGGTGCCTCTTTTCCCCTTTTATCGTTTTTTCTTTGGGGCGCTGAAGTGGGTGCTAAGCGTGTGTGAGGCTGTTGTTTTGATGCCTTTGTTGTCTCTTGCGCACATTCACCCGGGTGGTGATGGCCTTGCGGGACCACAGGGTAAATATGGCTATACAGTTGCCATGCAAATTATTTTGCGGCCTGTTCTGATGATTTTCGGGCTTGTTGTTGGTTTTATGATGTTTAAAGTTTCTTTAGCCCTTTTAAATGAGATGTTTACAATTGCGGCCGTGGGTACGGGGGCTTTGACGGGGCCCGTTAGCGTAATGGCAAAGATTGTTTACACAGTTATTTATGCTGCTTTGGTTATCATGTTAGCAAACCAAAGTTTTAAAACGATTGGTTTATTCCCCTTAGTTGCATTGAGTTGGATTGGACTGCAAAAACCGCATGAAGAAACAATCGGTGATCCAGGAGCTATTAATCTTGCGGGTGGTGCTGTTGCTAACTTGATGATGAAGGATAATGTGCCTAAGATATTTACTCAGGCTACAGCGGCAGGTAAAAAGTGGTCTGACCAACGGCAGGCAGCGGTTGCTGATGCCAATGCCGCTAATGCACGGGCAAAGGATCTTCAATTCCAAAAAGATCTTTTGGATAAGATATGATCTGATCTGTTGAAGAAGTTGCAGTTAGAGAACGGGGTTAAGAAGTTTTCTTAACCCCGTCTTCTTGCGGGTGAAAGTATTTATTTTCTTTTTCTTTAGCCCCTCTTGTAATGTTACAATGTAGGGCTTTTTCTTGTATTTTCAGGAGGTTTTTATGATTAAGTATCTTATTAATTTTAAACAAACATGGTGGAATATCACGGGGCAAGGGCGTATTTCCCAAGAACATTTAGGTCTTCGGGCTGAGATGAGGTGGAAGTTGATGCCTAAAACTGTTGATGACACAGGTATCAAACCAGCCTTTTATCAAGTTTCTGTGTCAGTGACGAATAATTCAAAAACGCATGACTTCGTTTCTGCATATGCAGTATTTTCTCCGGTAAATCCTAAGAAGGCGCCCAAGCAACAATTAGTGTATGCTGCGCCTTTGGCAAAAACTCATGTAGCATCTGATGATTACGAGGTTTCGGCAGAAAATCATTTAGTCCCTAAAATTGTACAGCTTGTTGGGAAAAGAGCGGACGGAGAGAGTTTTGATACAAGTTCGTTTGGGTTCCGTGCAAAGAAGTGGGGAAAGCGCTTGGGTGTTACTGCGGCCAGTGTATGGGTGATCAATAACGCCTTACTTATGTCGGGACACCATACCTTGCAAGGGATGGTTTATCATGGCCTGATTAAGGATACTCACTGTGCCGTGGCAACGGCGGCGTGTGGGGATGGAAATCATCCTATTGTTAAAGAGTTCCGCCGTTTCAGAAGCGAAGTGTTGATGAAGAACCCTGTGGGGCGTGCTTTCTGTTCTTGGTATTATCGTAACGGGCCTACACTTGCGGCACCATTGGCAAAGAGTGCGACTTTGCGAGCTCTTGTTCGCGGCCCTCTTATCGCCGGTGCTGGTGCCATCCGCCTCGGGCGGCGGCTTTTGTCGTCTGCTCCCACGCGCCAGCCTTAAGATTTTTTTACACAAGGAGCATATTATGGATAAAGATGATTTAAGTGGTACCCAATACCGGCACTGGGAAGAGATGGGAAGGCCAAACATAGATGCTCCTAATGGGGATATGATGCATCAGCTCAACCACGGTCCCTATAAACCAATTAGTTTATTTAGTTCGAGTCCTTCTCCCTCTCCTTCATATGGTACAGGTGCTGATGTTTATTCCCCTGGTCTTAGGGTCGAGATAGATCTAAGGCCGATTCTTAGGAAAGGGGCGAGTATTTTAAAACCCTTTGTTGTCAACGCTGTTAAAGTATCAACTCATCCTGTTGGGGCATCTCTTCTGGCGTATAAGTTTTTTTATTCTTCATGGCCTTGTTGAATAAATCGCCTAAAAAATTAGGAATGTGAATCCAATCTTAAGAAAAAAGGTGGACGATTCTTTGTGAGAAACCAAGGAGATCGTCCATGAGCGAAGGTAGAAGATTTAGCCCCG
>JBFXDW010000053.1:0-13264 GCA_050180745.1 Bdellovibrionales bacterium
GTATTCACCGTGGCATGCTGATCCACGATTACTAGCGATTCCAACTTCATGCTCTCGAGTTGCAGAGAACAATCCGAACTGAGATGGCTTTTTGGGATTCGCTCAGGCTCGCGCCTTCGCTGCCCACTGTCACCACCATTGTAGTACGTGTGTAGCCCAGCCCGTAAGGGCCATGAGGACTTGACGTCATCCCCGCCTTCCTCCGGCTTATCACCGGCAGTTTCTCTAGAGTGCCCAGCATAACCTGGTAGCAACTAAAGATGAGGGTTGCGCTCGTTGCGGGACTTAACCCAACATCTCACGACACGAGCTGACGACAGCCATGCAGCACCTGTGTTGAAGCCGGCCGAACCGAAGGATCTAGTCTCCTAGATCCATACTTCACATGTCAAGAGCTGGTAAGGTTCTTCGCGTTGCGTCGAATTAAACCACATACTCCACCGCTTGTGCGGGCCCCCGTCAATTCATTTGAGTTTCAACCTTGCGGCCGTACTCCCCAGGCGGCATGCTTAATGTGTTAACTGCGACACCCAGAGGCTAAAGCCTCCAAACGTCTAGCATGCATCGTTTACGGCGTGGACTACCAGGGTATCTAATCCTGTTTGCTCCCCACGCTTTCGCGCCTCAGCGTCAATGTCGGTCCAGTGAGCCGCCTTCGCCACCGGTGTTCTTCCCAATATCTACGAATTTCACCTCTACACTGGGAATTCCACTCACCTCTACCGAATTCAAGCAAAGCAGTATCAAGCGCAATTCCGAGGTTGAGCCCCGGGATTTCACACCTGACTGACTAAGCCGCCTACGCGCCCTTTACGCCCAGTAATTCCGAACAACGCTAGCTCCCTTCGTATTACCGCGGCTGCTGGCACGAAGTTAGCCGGAGCTTATTCTGTGGGTACCGTCATAATCTTCCCCACCAAAAGAATTTTACAACCCGAAGGCCTTCATCATTCACGCGGCATGGCTGGATCAGGGTTTCCCCCATTGTCCAATATTCCCCACTGCTGCCTCCCGTAGGAGTCTGGGCCGTGTCTCAGTCCCAGTGAGGCTGATCATCCTCTCAGACCAGCTATAGATCGTAGCCTTGGTGAGCCATTACCTCACCAACTAGCTAATCCAACGCGGGCCCATCTATTGGCGATAAATCTTTCCCCCAAGGGGCTTATTCGGTATTAGCGTCAGTTTCCCGACGTTATCCCAAACCAAAAGGTAGGTTCCCACGTGTTACTCTCCCGTGCGCCACTGTCCACTTCCCGAAGGAAGTTTCTCGTTCGACTTGCATGTGTTAGGCCTGCCGCCAGCGTTCGTTCTGAGCCATGATCAAACTCTCAAGTTGAATTTGATATTTGTAATCGAAATTACAAAATCACTTAGCTTTGCCGTTACAACAAAACCAAGTCAGGGTTCATTTATTTAAAATAGTGCCTCTCTTACCCGAAGGTCAAAGAGGTACGAACTTGTCGACTTGGGATGTCACAAACATAGCAAAACCGAAACACGCGGCACTGATAACTTGAGGCAATCAGCCCGCGCCATATAGGTAACCAAGACCAGAAAGACCAGAGTTCCAGAATAAATCCTGAAGTCAAAACCTTTCCCATCACGGCTGCACCGTCTGCGCATCCCTTCTCATTTCCAATTCACGATGTCCAAGAACAAACAGAGCAAAAGCTCCGTCGCGCTTCCTCCATCAACAACTACCCGCCAAAAAAGGCGATACTTAGTGCCCCCAAGCTTAACCCTACTTGGGTGCGCATATCGCAGTGTCAATAAATCAGCTTCCGCCAGCCACGGTTTGTGTCCGTCGGTGAAGGGGAATGTACTCAGATTTAATCCGTCTGTCTAGAGGAAAAATGCGAATTTTCTGTGGATAATTAAAAAAAAGTTAAGTCCGGCCTAAACTTCGCAGAAACACTTGTTTTTTTTGAAATTTTTCTTTCAAAACAGGCCTCTTATTGGCCCCTAAAATCACAAAAATCGATAGTTTTCCACAGGAGCACGGCCTTTTAAATGCTTTCGAGAACCAAAAAAACAAAAAAAAACAGCCCGTTTAACCCCATAGTGAACTCCGGATTAAGAGATATTTTACATCTTTTCGATTCCAAGAGCCTCATAAACAGCTCTTTATATAGCCTATAACAACGCAAGCTCTTTAAAACTCGTTACCTCACTCGCCCCAATAATAATGTGATCATGGATCACGACCCCCAAAGGAGCGCAAGCCGCAACAATCTCACGCGTCATCTCAATATCTGCTTTGCTTGGAGCGACATCCCCGCTCGGATGGTTGTGACACAAGACAAGAGCACCTGCCCCAACATCTAGGGCACGCCGCACAATCTCACGCGGATATGCGGGCGTGTGATCTATCGTACCACGCTGCTGCACTTCTTCATGAATGAGGTGGTTTTTACGATCTAAAAAAAGAAGGCGAAATTCTTCGATTTTTTTATGCGCCATAGACGCACGACAATAATCAACAATGCGCTGCCAATTATTCAAAAGGGGCTTGTCTAAAATTTCATTTTTCTGCGCACGCAAATTGATAAGGCCTACGGTCCGTAAAAGAGCAATGCTCGTTTCCATCAACCCCCACGCATGAAGCTGCGCAACATCCGCATGCAATAATGGCCACAAACCGCCCGCTTGTTTGAGAAGTTGTTTTGCCAAAGGCTTGACATCACGACGAGGAATCACAGCAAACAAAAGGGATTCCAAAAGTTCGTAATCATGAAGAGACTCGCCCTCACCTTGCAGCAAGCGCGTTCTTAAACGTTGCCTGTGCCCAATGTAGTGCGGTTCGTCTTGAGGAGAAGTCTTTGATTTTGTCATAAGGAAAGACGTAAAAAAAGCGTTGTACAGATTTATAGTTTGCAAAAAACTATACCCCACACAACGCCTTTTGTCTTTTTGAATTTTATACAGGTATGAAATGCTGTGTCCAGCAAAGTTATAGCCGAGCCATATAAATTGATCATTTATACCGCCGAGATTTTTTGCCGTGGCAAGGCAAAGTTCGCAGGCCATATAGACATATAGCCAAGAACTTTAACAACGCCATGGTGAAAAAGATCAAGGTAGAAATATCAATTTATATTGGATCGGCTATATATACGTAAGGGGGCTTGTGCCACCCCTTGGGGCTCTGCGTAAAAATCTCATACCCGTCTTTGGTCACCGCCAGAGAATGCTCAAACTGCGCGGAAAGAGACTTATCTTTCGTCACAGCCGTCCAGCCATCATTCAAGACTTTAACGCCAAATTTTCCAGCATTAATCATAGGCTCTATGGTCAAAAACATTCCCGCTTTCAACACTGTTCCTTTCCCTTTTTGACCATAATGCAACACAGATGGTGCCGTGTGAAACACCTGCCCCAACCCATGGCCGCAAAAATCTCGCACCACGGAATAGCCTAAAGGCTCAACATAGCTCTGTATAGCATAGCCAATATCGCCCAGCGTTGCGCCCTCCCGCACCACTGCGATGCCACGCATCATGGATTCATACGTCACATCAACCAGCTTTTTGGCTTTTATCCCCGCCTCTCCGACCAAAAACATGCGCGAGCTATCTCCATACCAGCCATCCAAAATCACAGTTACGTCTATATTCGCAATATCACCTTCCTGCAGATTTTTCTCGCCCGGAATGCCGTGACAGACAACATGATTGACCGAAATACATGTATTCCGCGGATAGCCTCTATAATTCATCGGCGCCGAAACGGCGCCATGATCGCGGGTAAACGCATCACACATATCATCGAGTTTTCCTGTATTCACACCAGGCACAACGTAAGGCGTAATATAATCTAAGAGTTCAGCCGCTAGACGGCCTGCTTTGCGCATGCCCTCAAAATCTTCTGGTCCATGGAGAATGATTGTTTCGCTCATTGTTTCCTGCTTTTCATAAAAAATGCCGCCCCTTAGGGTATATAAACATCAAGCATATAGCGCCAGCCAAAAATAATTTTAGGGCATAATCAATATGTTACAAGAAGCGCTCACTTTTGAAGCAAAAGCCCGCCATTTTCTCATTGGTTGTTTTGTTGATCTTCGTTAAGCGGCTAAGATTCTGAACAGGATCTAAGCGGGGCCTTTGGGAGAGCTTACAGCAACAGAAGCCGCGACTTTCGCACTGGCGGCAGGAACAGTTGGCGCAGCGACAGGAGAACGATCAAATGCTATCAGTTTTCCATCGCAATCTCTTTGGATAAAGATGTGGTGGTGCGTCGTTGTGGCATCGACACCGTTCGGAACAGCCTCCCCCTTTTTCGCAGGAACAGCGCTGGCGAACAGCGTTGCCTCTTTAAGAAACGCTTTGCTTTCCACAACGCGCTGTCCGAATTCTTCTGATGCGCCCGCGAAACGCCGCACATACCGAGCGACAACATCGGTCCATTTTGCGACATGTATGTTCTTTTGCTTCTGGTTCCACGGCTTTGACCGATCCTTTTCGATGGCGGCTTGCACACGCGGTTCCTTGTTCCAGACATCGGCAGCACGTTTGTTTTCGTAAACGACTTTTCCATCGCGACGATAAGCGGCAACGCGGGTTAACGGCAATTCGGTTTCAAACGCCTGCGCGTTTATAGGAAACTCGACATAGGCCATGTCGTGATAGGGGATGTCGACCCAGCGAGGAACATTGTCCGTCTGGTGATCGCGCTCAAATCGGTCATATATGCCAAGAATGCTGATTTTTGACGGAACAGAAAGACAGTGAAGGCTGACGTCGTACCCCTGTCCTCCAAACTCCCTGATGATCTTCTCAGCAAAAAAACGCTTCGCCAATGTCGTTTGATAGATCGTCTCAAACTTTTTATCCCGCACCAACTCAAGCAGCTTGGCATTCCACTTGCCCGCCGCGCGGCCAGTAATGTCGTCATAGAGAAACGGATGAGCTTTAAAAATGGCTTTATTAAAAGGATGATAGAGGCGATCGTCCATATACCACGGGCAAGTTTTCAGCCCCAAATTCGTCAACAATTTTATCAAGAATGGTCGATTTACCTGCGCCGGGCTGACCGACAATGAGAGCAAGGTGTGGGCTAATCCCACTTTTCAAGCCATACGTAAGTTGTTCTCCTACGGCCTCAAAAATGAGATCAATGGTTTCACTATTTAGGTCGAAGTTGGTCAGGTTTTGATTGTCCATGTAATAACTCTCGTCTTGGAATTATTTTTGTCTCTCCGCCTTCATAAACAAAGGCCACTCCATTCTCATCAACAAATTCTCTAACGCTCGTTCGTGCTTCTTGTATTGCCTTTTCTTCTCCACATTGAACTCCTCGAAGGAGTTCTGTGTACTTACGAAAATCCTCTTTAAGAGGGAGAGTCTCTGGTGCATCCTTTCCATATTCTTGCATCACGGCAAATAGGCGCTCAAACACAATTCCCTGCGCCGCATTTACGACACCAATATCCATCTCTTGTTGCATCATTTGCTCATGAGCTCTCATCTCACGGGATGTTAATACACGGGATACCATGGCCCCCTCCTTTGGAATATGACACGTTTAGGATAACAGACGATTAATAGTTTTGGAACAAATATAATAGTTTTCAATGAAATCATGGTTAAAATGGATGAATTCAGCTCAAATTCTGGTTTTTTGGACAGAAAACGCCTCTACGGCAAACTCCTCTTTTGAATTTTTACCTTTCTGCGCAGTATTTTGAGAAATCGCACGTGTATCCTCATAGCGCGTTCTTCATAATCAAAGGAAAAACTCATGACCTCAATCTCTGAAATCAGCCAAGCGGCAGGAACAACAACCTCTTCAGATTCAAGTACAGCCATTGAAAGCCAAACCCGCGTTCAAAACGCTGATGGTTCTGTCACAACAACGACCGTTTACGAAGACGGCACAACAAAAGAAACCACAACCGCACCCAATCCAGCCAAAGCCGCAGCAACGCAAGTCCAAGAGAGCCCTTCATCGGAATTAGAGACAGGATCAACGTCTTCCGAACATGCAGTCTCTCTAACCGTTTAAACGCAACCACGAGACTAACGGTTTCCATGCCAGCTCTTCGGCTCGTCCGGAAACCATTAAACCAATATGCCCCATGTCAGGCGTATGAAGCAAGGCATTGGGAATCAGTTTTGCCAACGGCACCGCCGAATCCAGCGGTACAATCCGGTCGCGTTTAGCCGCCAGAATAAAAGCGGGCATCGAAAGCATAGAGGGGTCCACAGTAAAGTCGCTGATTTTCCATTTACCTTGCAGTGGCAAATTATCGCCATACCAATCGCGAAGGGCCTCCTGTGAAACGCGCAAGGCTAGCGGCACGCCGTCATTCAGCCAATCCTCAGTCAACGCAAAATAGCGCATGGCATCAGGATCATTCTCAAAACGCGCCATATTAGAAAATTTCTGCAAAATGTTGAGCGGTTGAAACGAGGCAAACACAGCCTGCAAGAAAGAGGCAGGCAACACACCGACCTCTTGAAGATAATCCTGCGCCCGCAAGGCCTGCTGCATAAACAGCCTTCCAACAGAAGAAGCATAAGCGGGCACACCGCCTACCCCACCGCTAAAATCCCATGGCGTAGCCAACAAAGACAAAGTCTTCACGTGCGCGCTTTCCATCAAAGCCAGCGCCAACGCCAAAGTCCCGCCCATGCAATAGCCAAGAAGATGAACGGGCCCATTCTGCCCCGCCAGAGAAAGAATCGGCTTTAAACGCTGCGTGATATAGTCTTCTATCGCAAATTGATTTTCTTCGACTCCTGGTTCGCCCCAATCAACAACAAGGGGACGAAAGCCCTGCCCCGCCAAAAAGCGCAAAAAAGAACGATCCTGATCAATATCCAGAATATCGAATCGGTTCACAAGAGAAGGCACGACCAAGATAATTGGCGCATTCTCATCAACGCCATAATCAAGCAGCCTTGTTGTCCCCGCCTGCCACAAACAGGGAACAGGCCCCACATCCCGCACGACCTGACATTGCTGGTATGAAACCACACCCTTTAGAAAATCACCGAAACGCCGCAAAGCTTCTTGATTAAGCGCTTCGTGAAAATCTTCCGAATCACGTTCTGAAAAATCGTCGGGCAGCTTATCTCTGATCGGAGCCAGCCACTTGCTGGCGAGGTTGATTAACGCTGTCGAGGGAATCTTCGCCGAAGTTGCCTGAGACTTGTCCGCCTTTTTCTTGCTCTCGCTTAACGCGGAGCTCCTCCAATTCGCGCTCAAGAAAGGCCAAACGATCGGCAAGCTCAACCATGTTACGGTGGCCATCGGAAGAAACGGCGCTCCCACTCTGACCCGTTGAACTGGGGCTCGCTTTACTGCCTGAGGAAGGAAGGGATGGTTCTTCTGAAACAGGCGCTGAGGTTGATTGGCTTGGCTGTGACTCATAGGCTTGATCCTCAACTCCTTGATCGTCTTCCTCCTGGGTTTTGCAAACAACTGGCTCCGCCGAAACAGAACCGACATCGTCCGCTTTTGCGGTTTCTTCTTTGTCCTGTTGAGATGGTGCTGCTTGAGAAGGTGAAGCTTCAGAAGCAGGCTCTGCCTGCGTTGCACGCGAAGCACGAGAAGTCGTATTGGGCATTATACCCGCCATGCTATTTTGGACCATATCAGTCCAATCTGAAAACATCTTGCCCATAGGGCCAACAAGTTGTGCCATTTCTTCTTTGGCTTGGGGATCATTTGCCAATGACGTGAGATGGTTTTGCCAAAGGTCTAACGCATCTTTAGCAAGTTTATTCCAGTCGCTTTTGGCTTTTTCGGTTTGGTCATGCAGAGTCATAAAAAGAGTAGACCACAACTTGTAGGCCACAGGAAGCAAAAAAATGAATTTATGATTAATATGGGCTTGAGTTTTTGTTAATAAATGTTCACAATCAACTCATATCTCCTTCCAGCACTGTTCTGGTCATAATTGACCGAGCGCGTAAGGTTCCTGCGACGACTACAAACTTAGGACAAGAGAAACGCCATGAGTGAAACAGCATCAAAGACTTCTGTAACGATAAAGAAA
The DNA here is from genome assembly GCA_050180745.1 of Bdellovibrionales bacterium. Classification (GTDB taxonomy): domain Bacteria; phylum Pseudomonadota; class Alphaproteobacteria; order UBA9219; family UBA9219; genus JBFXDW01. The sequence goes on from JBFXDW010000053.1 coordinate 8,000, forward strand.
TATGCCAATCGCCGTCTCTATAATACGGCTACGAGCGCCTATGTCACGCTTGAAGATTTGTCCCAAATGGTCAAAGAAGGCATGGAATTCAATGTCTATGACGCTAAAACGAGCGAAGACATCACGCGCTCTGTCCTGACTCAAATTATTGTCGAAGAAGAAAGCAAATCAGGCCAACAAAACTTACTGCCGATCAGCTTCTTACGTCAGTTGATTGGTTTTTACGGCGATTCTTTGCAATGGATGGTGCCTAAATATCTTGAGCAAAGCATGGAATCCTTGTCCACAAATCAGGACCGGATTCGTGAATACTTCAAGAGCCCTATTGGCAATATGTTCCCCTTTGGCACAACGCTAGAGGAAATGAGCAAGCAAAACATGGCTATGTTTGAGCAAACCATGAACATGTTTTCTCCCTTCTCGGGCAACTTGGGCGATGCCATTTTCGCAGGGATTATGGGCGAAGAAACAGGAAAAACAGCAACAAAAACGGCGACAACGGCAACAAAGACAAGTTGCTCAACGACAGCAACCTGCTCACCGAAGAGCTGCCCAACGACAAGTTGTGCAACAAACACAGGCTCGACAACAAAAGAAAAAACTGTAACGGCTTGCCCTGTAACGCCGCCAACGCAAAAAGCCTCAACAGAGACCAAAGCGGAGGCTAAGACAGAAGCAAAAGCGCCAGAAACTAAAACGGAAACGGCCCCGACAGCTTCGATCACGACTCTCAAACCAGAGAATCAAAACCCAAAGCCAGTAACGGAGACAAAGGCAACACCGATGCCAAACGTTCAAAAGAAAACGACGTATCCATCAGGCGAATCAGATGATATGCAACAAAAAATTGCAAACCTGCAACGCCAATTGGCTGATCTGGCGAAAAGCCGCGCTTAACAGTAAGGCCACACAACCAACAAAAAAGCCCCGCAATGCGGGGCTTTTCTTTTTATCAAACCAAAGAAAAATTTATTTCTTTTTGCCTTTGGTAATCTTAATCTTTTCTTCTTTTGCAGGAGCATCTGCTTCTTCTTTTTTCGGTGCCCCAAGACCAGCAAAGCGCTTGTTGAATTTGGCCAATTGTCCGCCGCGATCAACCATACGATGTTGACCCGTCCACGCAGGGTGCGTCTTCGCATCAACATCAAGCTGCATGCGGTCCCCCGCCTTGCCATAGGTGCTGTGCGTTTTGAATTCTGTCCCATCAGTCATAACAACGGTGATTTCGTGATAGTCGGGATGTATATTTTGTTTCATTTGTTTAGTTCCCTTGCCAAGACCGCCTTTTTTCGCCTATGGGCCAAAAGACATGCTCTGGACTTTTTGTTAACTGGAAGAGGCCTTTCTAGAAAAAACTAACACCAAATGCAAGCTAGCTTTTACTTTTATGCACGAAATTATGGTTAACGAGCTGATTCTTCTACAAATCCATTCTCGTAAGGAACGGCTACGCGCATAAAGGTTTTGCCCGGTTCGGCCTCCCACTTATCCAAAAGCCGCGCCGCCACTATATTTCGCCACAGCAAAAGCCGTAAGCGCAGAACAAAGCACACAAGTTAAAAAGAAACGTAGTTTCATGGCAGGACCCGTTTCACTCGGACAAAGCTGTTGGGAATGGATTCGTACTTGTCCAAAATACGGTCCATGGTGCCGTCTTGATGTAGCTCGTCAAGGACAACATTGAACATAGAAAGCAAATTATGCTCACCCTTCGCCAGCACAAAAGAGTGCGAATGAATCTGGATTGGCTCCTTAACAACAACCCGTTTTAAAACATTCGGATGGGATTCCAGATACCCCATCACGACCAGAGGATTGGTAAAGGTGATGTCTGCCTTTTTGTCCACGACAGCCTGTAACAGGAAACTAACATCCGTATTTTGCGGCATGGAATAAGCCGTAGATAACGGATAATCCTGTGCTTTAATGAAGGCCGCGGCTTCTCCATCAATCGTTGCAACATGAATCGCAGGGTCATTGATAGCTGCTAGATTATTGTCAAAGCGCGTATCGTCCGCACGCACATAAGCGTAAGTCGCGCTATAGAAAAGAGGATCCGTGTACTCATTCACGCGTGCTGAGGGCACCCAGCGGTAAGAGGTAAAACAAAAGGCATCATGCCGCCCTGCTTTTAAATCTTCTGCCACAGTTGCAAAATTAACCTCTTCACCCCATTCTATTTCTAAATTGAGGCGCTTAGAGATTTCCTGAATCAGATCAACTGACACTCCAGACTTCACCCCTGTGTTTGGATCACGGCTAAATTCGGGCGGCAAAACAACATAACTGCACCGCAGCTTGTTTGTCCTCATCACGCGGTCAAACGCCGTTTCTTTTGTAACGGCGTTTTCTGTTCTTGTTTTTCCATATTGGCCTACCCCGAAAGCAACAGCAGCAGACAAGAACACAACGAAAAAGATTTGTGATATTTTCATCTAGAATCCTCCTTAGTTTTTAAATCCATTCTCGTAAGGAACGGCTACACGCATAAAGGTTTTGCCCGGTTCGGCCTCCCACTTATCCAAAAGCCGCGCCATCGTACCACTATCCAGAAGATCCATGATTGCATTATCCAAGAACTCCCGCAGCTCTGTTTCTTTATGCTGCAGAGGAAGAACAAAAGGCTGGCCCTTTACCGGCGATTCAGGATGAATCATTTTCAGATAAAATCCGCGCTTGTTGTATTCCATAAGGCCATTGCGATCTAAAATCAGGGCATCCGCTTTTTTCGTCACAACATTCTGTACAACAGATGGTCCATCAACATTGGCAGCCAGAGTCATAATCTTCGCCTTAGGGAATGCTTTTTTCGCCAGATGCAAGATCGTATTACCGTCTTGAGCCACAATCGTTATTTCTGGGCTGTTTAATTTTGCGAGGCCCTCCGGCCCATCAAAACGCGTATCATCTTCCCGCACCAACGGAGCCAACGCCGCATAATAAAGCGGTCTTGTAAAGATAACTTCCCGCGCTAAAGCCATATCCGGCCACATGGGCGCACACATAGCATCATAGCGCCCCGCCTGAAGTGCTGGAATCCAGTTGCCAAAGGTTGATTCTTCGGCCCACTCTATTTCAAGCCCCGTTTTTTCTGCAATGACATTCATCATATCAACGGTCAAGCCTGACATCTCGCCGGTATTAGGGTCCCGCATCGCAACAGGCGGAAACAAGTAATACCCGCACCGCAGCTTATTCGTCCGCATCATACGATCAAAGGCAGATTCTTTGGCCTCCGCTGTTGGCACCACAATAGAGGCAGGCTCCATAAAACGCACAACCCCAAACGCAACCAAAGCCGAAAGAAGAACGGTTAAAAAAGAGACGCGATGCTTCATAACATTAACCATAGCAAAAGGGGTGAAGATCAAAAGGATAGTTTCACAACGGTTTTTAAAAAGCAAGCATTTGACTCTATGCTGTCTTTTAGGTTATAGAAAGAGCCGTTTCCGACAGTTACCTGTTGCTTGAAGCATAGCATGGGAGAGCAAAAGCTTGAGCATGCCCGTGTCCGATCAGTCCTCGCGTTGCGAGCACTGGTCCTTTTTTGCATGAGTTTTTTGTTTGATGTTCGAAAGCCTGAGCCAAAAACTAACCGGCGTGTTTGATCGCCTCACCCGCCGCGGAGCCTTGACAGAAGATGATGTCAACGCCGCGATGCGAGAGGTGCGCGTAGCGCTTTTGGAAGCCGACGTAGCATTGCCCGTTGTCAAAGACTTCGTTAAACGCATCAAAGAACGTGCCGTTGGACAAGAAGTTATTCGCTCCGTCACGCCTGGGCAGCAAATCATAAAAATTGTCCACGATAATCTGATCGAGCTTCTGGGAGAACATGCCGAAGAACTCAACATCAACGTTGCTCCTCCCGCTATTATTATGATGCTGGGATTGCAAGGCTCGGGCAAAACCACAAGCGCAGCTAAACTCGCAAGAAAGCTGGGCGCAGAGAAAAAAAAGGTTCTTTTAGCCTCCTTAGATACGCGCCGTCCCGCCGCGCAGGAACAATTAGCCATTCTGGCTACACAAATCAGCGGCCACAGTCTGCCGATTATCGCAGGCCAACAACCAAACGAGATTACAAAACGCGCGCTCGAAACCGCACGACTTGAAGGCTATGACGTGCTCATCCTCGACACGGCGGGCCGTTTGGCAATTGATGAAGAGCTGATGGCAGAAGCGGACTCCATTAGCCAAATCGCACAACCCCATGAAAAACTGCTGGTTGTTGATGCTATGACGGGCCAAGATGCCGTTAATACAGCCCTTATCTTTGATCAAAAGATCGGCATCACCGGCATTTGCATGACGCGCATTGACGGCGATGCACGCGGCGGCGCGGCTCTTTCCATGCGCGCTGTCACAGGCAAACCCATCAAATATCTTGGTGTAGGCGAAAAAATTGACGCCCTTGAGGTTTATCATCCCGACCGCCTTGCCAGCCGCATCTTGGATATGGGCGATGTTGTCTCGCTCGTCGAAAAAGCCAGCGCTGTCATCAAACAAGGCGAAGCCGAGGAGATGGCCAAAAAATTCATGTCTGGAAAGGATTTTGACTTCGAGGACATGCTCAAGCAAATGCAGCAAATGCGCAAAATGGGCGGCCTTGGAAGCCTAATGTCTATGCTCCCAGGGATTGGAAAGCTCAAGAAACAACTTGATGAGGCAAACATCGACGACAAAGCGATCAAGCGTCAGGAAGCCATCATCCAGTCTATGACCAAGGCAGAGAGAAAAGATGTCAATCTGATTGGCGCTAGCCGCAAACGGAGAATAGCCAAAGGCGCTGGCGTTGATGTTGCAGATGTCAATCGCCTGATTAAACAATTCATGCAAAGCCGGAAAATGTTCAAGCAATTACGCAAGATGGGCAAATCCGGCCTTGCAAGAAATATCTTGCCCGCTATGAGAGCGCGGCAATGATTGAACTTTAAAAACAACCTCGAAACAGAAAAGAAAAGGAAAAAGAAAATGATCAGCATGCGTCTAGCCCGTCACGGAGCCAAAAAACGCCCCTATTATCACATTGTAGTCGCCGACAGCCGTGCGCCTCGGGATGGCCGTTTTATTGAGCGTATTGGCTCTTATAACCCAATGTTGCCCAGCGACCATAAAGAGCGTGTTAGCTTTGATGATGCACGAGTCAAACATTGGCTGAGCGTTGGCGCTCAACCAACGGATCGCGTTTCACGCTTATTAGAAAAAGCAGGTGTGCTTGCGGAAAAGAAACGCCCTGCCACACCGAAGAAATCGGCTTTGGGAGCCAAA
>JBFXDW010000054.1:0-12675 GCA_050180745.1 Bdellovibrionales bacterium
CTGATCACGAATAAAGCGCGAAGCATCATCACTTATATCGCTGATTTCATCTTGCCGTAGCGTATAGCTTAAACTCTGGCGCAAGTAAGAGGACAAAGGATATCCAAGACGGAAACTAAAGCCCGTCTTAATCGCATCATAGCTGCTTTCATCCTGTTGATCTCTACGGATATGAAACACATCAACTCCCGCCGATAAATCACGATCAAGAAAATAAGGTTCCGTAAAACTGACATCGAGCTGCTTGGTTGAACCTGAGATCGTCGCCCCGAAACGAACATCTTGTCCTTTACCCATAAAATTGCGTTCACGAATAGAAAAATCCCCCAAAGGTCCATCCGTTGACGAAAAGCCTGCACCAACTGAAATCTCACCTGTTGATTTTTCTTTGACCTCAACTTTGATGTCCGAGCGATCCGGCTGACTCCCCGGAACAGGCGTAACTTTAACGGACTCAAAATACCCAAGGTCCCTGATTTTTTGTTCTCCGCGTTTAATTTTTGAAATGCTGTAAGGATCACCCTCAGCCACAGGAATCTCCCGCCGCACGACCTTATCAAGCGTCCGCGTATTGCCTGCTATATCTATGCGCCCAATATAAACGCGTTTTCCGGACTTGATACGATAGGTCAAATCGACAACGAGTTCATCTTTATGCTTTTCTACATCCGGCAAGATATCAATAAAGGCATATTGCTTGTCGCCTAAAATCTCTGTCAGCTTTGTGACGCTCTTCTCAACTTCTGAAGAATCATAGAAAGCTCCTTCAAGGGTCAAAAGCTCTGTGCGTAAACTGGCTGTATCAAGATCTTTGATATCGCTTTCAATCTTGATCTTACCAAACCTATAACGCTCGCCTTCATCAACCGAAAAGGTCAGAAAGAAATCGCGCTTATCGGGCGTCATTTCTGCAGCAGCAGAGATAACCCGAAAATCGACATAACCATGCTGAAGATAAAAACGGCGCAGCAATTCTTTGTCATAATTCACGCGATCTGGATCATAATAATCTGATCCTGAAAAAAACTTCCACCACGCACTTTCACTTGTATTAATTTGTGAACGCAACATCGAATCTGAAAAATTCTTATTGCCTACAAATTCTATACGCCGCACGCCCGTAAACTGACCTTCATCAATTTTAAACGTCACATCAACGCGATTTTGCTCCAACGTTTCGATATGAGGCTCACATGTCGCAGCAAAACGACCCGAACGGCGATACAGTTCTAAAATACGCTGTACGTCTTGTTGAACCTGAGGCAATGTATAAACATAACGCGGCTTAAGCTGAATTTCTTTTTCCAGATCTTCTTGGTTGATTGTATCTGTGCCTTCAAACTTGATGCTGTTAACGACAGGATTCTCAACAACATCTATAATGAGAGCCCCCCCTTCTACAGCCATATGGAGGTCAGCAAAAAGCCCTGTCGCAAACAACGTTTTTATAGAGCGGCTAATCGCATCCGGAGTTGCCACATCACCTTTTTCAATACGAATGGAAGATAAAATCGTCGCACGATCAAGCCGCTGAGCTCCCTCAATACGGATATCTTCAATCACAGCCCCCGCAGAAAGAGGAGCAACATTCTGCATCAACGGCACAAACCCTTCAGCCATCACTACTGACGGCACAGTTGCACCCACAAAAGCACCGCCCAAAGCCGAAGCCGTTAAAAGAGTACCCTTAAGAGTTTTTTTTGCCCACAAGATTGCCATCAAGAAAAAAGTCCTTGAACGTAAGATACAAGCTTAAAATGCACCAAATCATTCCAAGTTGCAAAGATCATTAGTGCCACCACGATCGTCATGCCTACGCGTGCACTATATTCCTGCACATTATCGCTAAGAGGCTTCCCACGTAACCCTTCAGCAATATAGAACAACAAATGCCCCCCATCCAAAAGGGGGATAGGGAATAGATTGATAAGCCCCAGATTGACCGAAATCACCACAAGAAACCAGACAAGCGCGGCTATGCCATCTCGTGCAACTTTGCCCGACATTTCTGCGATTCGCAATGGGCCACCCAGCTCTTCAGTCCCCCGTGTCCCCATAATCATTTGACCAACGCCTTTAAGCGTGCCTGTAGTTACGCTCCAAACCTCTTTGAAAGCCTCACGTACCGCCTCAAGAGGCCCCAACTCGCGCACTTCCGACTTGGTTGAGACAATACCGAGCTTGCCCGTAACATGCGCACCACCGAGTCGGTCTGTTTGCTTTTCAACATCTGGAGTCGCCGTAAGATGAGTTTCAATACCGCCACGATCCACAAGAATATCTATTGTCTCACCTGTGTTGAGCGCAATCGTGCGACGGATGGATTCAAAACTCTCCATCGGCACGCCATCAATAGACAACACCCTATCACCGACCTCAACCCCCGCACGCGAAGCTGCACTGTTTTCTATCACCTGACTGATTTCCGTTGCCGTAAAGGGCTGCCCGCTCAATCCATAGAGCAACACTAACAACACAATCGCAAACAAGTAATTAGAGCCCGGCCCCGCAGCAACAATCGCAAAACGCTTCCATAGCTTTTGCGTATAAAAAGCTACTTTCTTTTCTTCGTCCGTAAAATCCTTCACCGCTTCATCAGGCCCAAAGCTGGAAGGATCGGCATCCCCAAACATCTTGACATAGCCACCCAAAGGCATCCACGCAACGCGCCACCGCGTTCCTTTGGAGTCAAACCAATGGCATACCTCTTTCCCAAACCCTATTGAGAAGGTTTCAATTTTAACACCAGCGCGCCGCGCAACCCAGAAATGGCCGAATTCATGCACAAAAACAACGATGCCCAAGACAAAAAGAAACGGCAGCACATGCCAGCCTGTTTCTGTGATGAAGGAGATGATTTGTTCCATTTTGAGATAGTCCTTATTAAAAGCATTTAGGATTTAGCATTTGGCATTTAGGGGGAAGCTGTTTTTTATACCTTCTCCGTCATCACGAGGAATGAATGTTTTGCAAAAGCGAAACATGTATGACGTGGTGATCCAAACCGAGAAATATCACTGTTCATAAAATTTGCAAACAAGGGACTGAATCGCCACACTTCGCACCTCCGCGCAAAGCGCGAATGTACTCCGTTCGCGATGACGGAAAGAGTATTGAATGTTAAAAAAGAAAAAAACAACGAAGCCTCCCTAAATGCCAAATGCTAAATCCTAAATGCTTGCTGTTGCAAACGCCCGCGCTTCTTTGTCCGCTTCCGCCAACACTTCCAATGAAGATAGCGCCATAACCGGACCATTGTGAAGCGTAGCCTCGATGATTTTTTCAATATCCAAAAAGCCTATCTTTTCGTCTAAGAAAGCCTGTACCGCAACTTCGTTCGCCGCATTCATCAACGCCGGAGCTGTACCACCTCGTTGAAGGGCCTCACGCCCCAAACGTAAGGCAGGAAATTTCTCGGCGTCAGGCTCTTCAAAAGTAAGCTGGCCTATCTTGGCCAAATCAAGTTTCGGCGCCGGAGTTGCCATCCGGTCAGGCCATGCCAAGCAATATCCAATCGGCACACGCATATCGGGCGAGCCCAACTGTGCCAAGGTCGAGCCATCTTCATATTCAACCATACTGTGAATAATCGACTGCGGATGAACCAGAACATCAATGCGTTCACTTTCCATTTGGAATAAATGCGCCGCCTCAATCACTTCCAACGTTTTATTCATCAGCGTGGCGCTATCAATCGAGATTTTAGCCCCCATATTCCAAACCGGATGCTTACCCGCCTGCTCGGGCGTCATAACGGCCATTTCTTCCCGCGTTTTGGTACGGAATGGCCCGCCAGAGGCTGTGATAATCAAACGCGTAATGCTCTTTTTCTGATCCTCATTAAATACCTGATAAATGGCATTGTGTTCGCTATCCACCGGCAGCAACGTGCACCCATAACGCGCCACCATATCCATCATCAATGGCCCCGCACAAACGAGAGTCTCTTTATTGGCAAACGCAATCTTCTTGCCGCGCTTGGCCGCTGCCAGAGTAGAAGGTAGCCCCGCCGCCCCCACAATAGCCGCCATCAGCCAGTCGCTCTCCATCTCAGCCGCTTCAACAAGCGCCGCCGCGCCCGCCTTGACCTCAATATCTGTTCCCGCAAGCGCTTCTTTTAAAGCTTGATATTTGCTTTCATCCGCAATAACCGCACACCCCGCCTTTAAGGCACGTGCCTGCGCAGCCAACGCATCCACATTCCGGTTAGCCGAAAGCGCAACAACCTCATATGCATCAGGCTGGCGCTGGATAAGGTCTATAGTTTGCGTACCAACAGATCCCGTTGACCCCAAAATCGTTACACGCCGTGGCGTAGTCTTTGTCATAGTATCATCCACACAAAAATAAGGAGCGCTACAGAAAGCAGCCCATCAACACGATCTAAAAGGCCTCCATGCCCAGGAATTAAACGACCGCTATCTTTAACCCCCGCACGTCTCTTGAGATAAGATTCAAAAAAGTCACCTGCTTGCGCGACAATAGCAAAAAGCCCTCCCAGAACAGGGCCCGTCCCCATCTCAAAGAAAAAGAGAAGACTATATCCTACTAGCGCGGCAGAAACGATTCCCCCCAACAAACCTGCCCATGTTTTTTTAGGGCTAATTTGTGGCCAAATTTTGGGGCCGCCAACCGTACTTCCAACCAAATAGGCCCCTATATCCGTTGCCCATACGATAAACAATAAATTCAAGATAAGCGCAAAACCAGAACGCCCTGCATTCATATCGACTAGCGCGATACCACTCCACGCCAGATAAGGAATCCCCACACTCAGCCACAAAGCTTTTGTATAATGAGCCTTTTTATCCTCATCCGGAAAACGCCCCGCGCTGAGCAAGACAGCCTGCCATGTGATCAGAGAAAGAAGTAAAGAAATTCCTATGCCCCACAAAGGAACAAAGAACAAACTGGTAAAAAGGCCTAGATAGCCTATTACCCGCACACGCCCCCGCACCGTAGGATGCGTTAAGCCTATCCATTCAGAAAAACAGCCTAGAATAAGCAGCGTGACACAAAAATCATAAAGAACACCGCCTGCCCACACGATAAACAGCACCACAGGCACAAGGGCCAATGTTGAAAACGTACGAAGAAGAAAGTTGTGATTTATCATAGCGATTTTCGTTATTACCGTATTATTCCTCGTTATTCCGGACAGACGAACGATAGCGAGCGCCCCCTATCTTCCAAACCGCCGCTCACGCGCTGCATATGCATCCAAGGCCGCACGAAGATGCTCATCCCCAAAATCGGGCCACAAAACATCTTCAAAAACATACTCGGCATAAGCCGATTGCCAAAGCAAAAAGTTAGAGATTCGTTTCTCTCCACTGGTACGAATAACAAGATCCGGATCCGGAATGCTTTTTGTGTAAAGATGCTCTTCAAAAATGGCTTCATTAATACCATCCGCGCAGAGCTCTCCCACCTCTACCTTCCGAGCCAGCGCCCTCACCGCCTCTAGAATCTCCTGCCGTCCACCGTAGCTAAGCGCCAAAGTCAGATCAAGCGCCGTATGGGCCTTTGTTGCCTCTTCCGCCTCTTGAATCATAGCCCTGATATCGTCATCTAGCCGCGCTCTATCTCCAATAACACGAAAACGAACCTTGTTTTTTACAAGTGTCTTGATCTCGTGTTTGAGATAAAAACGTAAAAGCCCCATAAGCTCATTAACTTCTGATTCGGGACGGCTCCAGTTCTCCGCAGAAAAGCTATAGAAAGTTAGATATCGAATAGGCAAATTACGCGCCGCCTCTAGCGTGCGCCGCAGGGCATCAATTCCGGCCTTATGCCCCAGAGTCCGAGGCTGGTTCTTTTGCCGCGCCCATCGTCCATTGCCATCCATGATGATCGCAACGTGAAGGGGAGAGATGTCTAGTTTAGCTTCCATACTTGCTGCTTTAGATTAATATAATGCGTCAGTAAGTGCAGGATATTGCGCCGAAAAGCGAATGTTGTGAGAACCGGAGCGGAACGTACATTAAAAGTACTTGAGCACCGGAAGCGCAGCAACATTCGCTTTGCAGACCAATAAACTGCGCTTAATGGCGTATTATACCGCCATAATGTCTTTTTCTTTCTTAGCCACAGAATCGTCGATTTTCTTAACCGCCCCATCCGTCAACGCTTGGATTTTTGTTTCAAGACGCTTTTTATCGTCCTCTGAAATCTCGCTGTTCTTTTCATCTGCCTTAACTTCATCCATCGCATCACGACGCACATTACGAACCGCAATACGTGCGCTTTCAGCATATTTATGCGCAACTTTAACGAGCTCTTGACGGCGCTCTTGGCTGAGATCAGGAATTGGCACGCGAATCAAAGAGCCTTCAGCCTGCGGATTAAGACCAAGTCCAGCTTCAGCAATAGCCTTCTCCACAGCTTTGGTCAGGCCTGTATCCCACACCTGCACCGTCAGAAGCCGAGGCTCAGGCACGCCCACCGTTGCCACTTGATTAAGAGGCATCATCGAACCATAAGCATCAACATGCACAGGCTCTAAAAGGCTCGTTGAAGCCCGCCCCGTCCGCAACCCCGAGAAATCGCGCATCAATGATTCAACAGCACCTTCCATACGATGCTCAACATTGTCCAAGTCTAGCATAGCTTTGTTCCTTCATCTGAAATCGTCGTAAATAGGCCCTTGCCTTGTACCACTTGCGCAAAAGCCCCGTGATGGAATATTGAAAACACAAGAATAGGAATGTGGCTCTGCCGCGCCAAAGAAATGGCCGACGTATCCATCACTTGTAAATCCTGCGCTAACACATCCATGTAAGACAAGCGCTCATAGCGCTTAGCATCCGTGACTTTAACCGGATCGGCATTGTAAACGCCATCAACTTTGGTGCCCTTAATCAGAGCATCACACTGCATCTCGGACGCCCGCAATGCCGCCGCTGAATCAGTTGTAAAGAAGGGGTTTCCCGTCCCCGCTCCAAAAATAACAACGCGCCCCTTTTCCATATGGCGCATCGCGCGACGACGAATGTAAGGCTCACACACCGAAGACATAGGAATAGCCGACTGCACACGGGTTTGAACGCCGACCTTCTCGAGTGCATTTTGCATAGCCAGCGCATTGATGACTGTAGCCAGCATGCCCATATAATCGGCTGTCGCTCGATCCATCCCTTCGGAGGCCCCAGATACGCCGCGAAAAATGTTGCCCGCTCCAATGACAACACAAACCTGCACGCCCTTGGCCACAACATCGCTAATTTCTTCAGCAACGCGCTGTACCGTTTCTGGATCAAGCCCATAGTCGCGAGTCCCCATCAGAGCCTCGCCCGACAATTTCAGCAAAACACGTTTATATTTAAGGTCTTCAGCCATTTCGCCTCACAAGATCAATTCGGCGGACACATTACGCTTTTAGGCTCCTCCCCGCAAGCTTGACCTCTAATTATTTCTCCGCCGCTACAAAAGGCCGCATTACCCGCAAATAGGTTTTTCCGGGTTCTGGCTCCCACTTACGCAACATGCGATCAATATCGCCATTATTATTCATCTCACGGATAGCTTGGTCGAACAAATCCTTTAAAAGGAGCTCGCCAAGCCCCACCACAAGAGGAAAAGACTGAAGTTTAACAGGCTGATCTGGCGCAACCAATCGTAAAACAGCGCCGTTTTCTTTACCAAATTGGTAAAGCCCATTGCGATCAGTCAATACTGCGTCCGCTTTTTTAGAAATAACATCCTGAAAATACTGGGACCCTTCTACATTAGCAGAAAGTGTATAGAATTTAGCACGAGGAAAAGCATCCCGAGACACACGATCTGTCATATTCCCTTCTTGAGTCAGAATCGTAACATCAGGCTGATTCACGCGATTCAAATCATTTTCAAATCTTGTATCGCTGGTACGAACAAGCGGCGACAAACCGGAATAAAACATGGGATCTGTAAAAGATACCGCCTTATACATCGGAAGATCCGGCCACATAGGCGTACAAACAGCATCAAACCGCTTGCTTTGCAGCGCTGGAATCCAATTAGCGAAGGTAACTTCCTCGGTCCATTCAACCTTTAAACCCATCTGCGATGTCATACGCTCCATAAAATCCACGGAAAACCCGTAAAATTTACCTGTGTCCAAATCAAGGCTTAAAACTGGAGGAAAAATATAATAGCCACACCGAATAACGCCTGTACGCAAAACACGCTCAAAAGCCGTTTCTTTTTTTGTAGGTCCCTCCGTTTGTTGCCTTTGGCCCCAATACAAAAAGGCCATAAAGACAAAAAGAACGGCAATCGCAATATGATTAAAGGCAGGCTTCATTTATAACTCCACATACAGAACACAGAGAAGTATATGTTCATCTCCCCCTCGCGACAAGAACATAAAAAAGGCCGGAAAATCCGGCCTTTTTGAGGAGAGCTTGTTAAACCCGCTGTCGCGAGGCGAATATGGTGGCGCGAGGAGCGCAGGACCGGAATGTACAAAAAAGTACCTGAGGATCCGAGCGCCGCAGCAACGCCATAGTCGCCCGCGACATTTAGGGTTTAACCTGCCATCGAAGCAACTTCAGCAGCAAAGTCGCTCTCTTCCTTTTCAATGCCCTCACCGAGGACAAAACGAACAAAGCCCGTCAGCTTCACATCCGCACCAAGCTCTTTGGCGGTGGTGGCAACAACGTCCTTAACGCGGCTTTCGCCATCAACGACATAGATTTGCTCAAGAAGACAAACATCCTCATAATATTTGCGCATCCGGCCTTCGACCATTTTCTCGATAATAGCCTCAGGCTTGCCGCTTTCACGCGCTTGATCGGAAAGGATATTCTTTTCCCGCTCAATCATCTCAGCATCAACATCATCTGCCGACAAAGCTACAGGACCCGCCGCCGCAATGTGCATCGCGATTTGCTTGCCTAAAGCTAAAAGCTTGGCCGCATCAGCCGTCGATTCAAGACCAACCAAAACGCCAATTTTGCCAAGCCCTGGCACAACTGCATTATGAACATAGCTGGCCACAACACCGTTTGATACTGAAACAGCTTCCATCCGGCGTAGGTTCATGTTCTCGCCAATGGTGGCAATCAGGTTCGTCAACTCTTCGCTTGTGTTGCTTTTCAACGTATCGAAATCAACACCCGTCTCGAGCGCTGTTTTCGCCGTTTTAGCCACAAAAGCTTGGAATTGATCATTACGAGCGACAAAGTCCGTCTCTGCATTGACTTCCAAAGCAACAGCCTTTGTTCCCATGTCAACAACCGCAACAAGACCCTCGGCCGCAACACGACCTGACTTCTTTGCCGCTGCTGATAAGCCTTTTTTACGCAACCAGTCAATCGCCGCTTCCATATCACCTTCAGCTTCAACAAGCGCTTTTTTGCAGTCCATCATGCCCGCGCCAGTCTTTTCGCGCAGGTCCTTCACCATAGAGGCTGTAATATCGGCCATATTTCTTACTCCTTATTCTCTGTTTCTTCGGCAACCACTGTCGTTTCGCTCTTTGGCACGTTAACGGCTGCGCCTATATCTTTGCCTCCAGCCGCAACTTCAGCCTCAATGCCGTCCAGAACAGCTTGAGCTACCATATCCGTATAGAGTTCAATCGCCCGCGCCGCATCGTCATTCCCTGGAATAGGATACGTAATCCCGTCAGGATTAGCATTGCTGTCCAACACGGCCACAACCGGCAATCCCAGCTTTTGCGCTTCTTGAATAGCAAGGCTTTCTTTGCCCGTATCAATCACAAAAATGATGTCAGGCACGCCGCCCATGTCCTTAATACCACCAAGAGCCCGCTCTAGCTTGTCGCGATGACGCGTCATGGTCAGAGCTTCTTTCTTGGTGAATTTCGCACCTTGTGTTGTTAGCTTTTCATCAAGTTCGCGCAATTTTTTAATTGATTGAGATACTGTTTCCCAGTTCGTCAACATACCACCAAGCCAACGATGATTGACGTAATACTGTCCGCAACGTTTAGCTGCTTCAGCAATTTTTTCTTGTGCTTGGCGCTTGGTGCCAACAAACAAAACGCGTCCACCTGAAGCAGCCGTGTCGCGCAATTGTTGCAGCGCGCGTTGCATCATAGGAACGGTTTGTTCAAGATCAATAATATGAACGCCATTACGAACACCAAAGAGATATTGGTGCATCTTAGGGTTCCAACGGCGGGTGTTGTGTCCAAAATGGACGCCAGCTTCAAATAACTCTTTAAGAGTCACGACAGGCATAGTCATGTCTTTATATCCTTTTCCGGTTAAGCCACCATGCATCCTGTTGTTCCTTATAAGGAAACCGGATGGAGCTGAGAGGATGTCTCCCTCAAAGCGCCGGACGCATGTGCGATTTTCCAAGGCCACCTCGGCCAAGGAGGCCTTTTCTATAGCCTATCCCTCCCCCTCATGCAAGCCACCTGAAATTAATAAGAAAGAGCCAAAAGTTAAGGAAAGCCAAAGTCTCCGTATTGCGCTGCTCAAAGAAGATATGCTAACAGCTTACCATGGCTTCATATCAATATGTATACGTCATGAATGGCGTAACCAAGACTTTCTCCAATGGCAAGACGGTCTTGAATAACATTCATCTCTCTTTCTTCCCTGGTGCTAAAATCGGCATTCTGGGCCCTAATGGTGCGGGTAAATCAACCCTGATGAAAATCATGGCGGGCCTCGATAGCGATTTCGCAGGCGAGGCGTGGGCCGCAGAAGGCGCTACGGTGGGCTATCTGCCCCAAGAACCAGCGCTCGACCCCACACTAACAGCAGAGGAAAACATCCTTGCGGGCCTTGGGGATATCAAAAAAACCGTCGATCGCTTTGAGGAAGTCAGCATCTTGCTGGGCGAGGTTGAAGATCCCGATGAGATGCAAAAGCTAATTGATGAGCAAGCCGAGCTGCAAGAGATCATAGAAGCCGAGGACGCATGGGACCTCTCGCGCCGCGTCGAGATTGCTATGGATGCCCTGCGCTGCCCTGTTGGCAATCAAGATGTAAGCAAGCTGTCAGGCGGTGAGCGCCGCCGCGTAGCTTTGTGCCGTCTTTTGATGCAAAAACCGGATTTGTTGCTGCTGGATGAGCCAACCAACCATCTGGATGCCGAATCCATCGCGTGGTTGCAACAACATCTTGTCGAATATCCCGGCGCGGTCATCCTCGTCACCCATGATCGGTACTTTTTAGACAGTGTGACGGGCTGGATTCTAGAGCTCGATCGCGGCAACGGCATTCCTTACGAAGGCAATTACTCTTCATGGCTGGAACAAAAACAAAAACGCCTCGTTCAAGAAGAGTCAGATGAAACAGCGCGGCAACGGACCCTTGCGCGTGAGCTGGAATGGATCAGAACCTCGCCTAAAGCAAGACAAACCAAGAGCAAAGCGCGGATTACAGCCTATGAAGATCTTTTGGCCAAAAATTCTGATAAAGCTCCAGGAACCGCACAAATCCTTATTCCTACACCTCCTCGCCTGGGACAAGTTGTTGTAGAGACCACGCATCTTCATAAGGCCTATGGAGAGCGCCTCCTCATTGAAGATTTGTCCTTCAAACTGCCTGCAGGCGGTATTGTTGGAATTGTTGGAGCCAATGGCGCAGGCAAATCAACGCTCTTTCGCATGATAACAGGCAGTGAGACTCCTGATAAGGGCGACATCCGCGTGGGCGATACAGCCGTGCTCGGCTATGTCGATCAAAGCCGCGAATCTCTGAACCCAAACCACAATGTGTGGGAAGAAATCTCGGATGGTCTTGATGTCATAGACCTAGGCAAACGCACCATGCAAAGTCGCGCCTATGTCGCCTCGTTTGGATTCAAAGGACCGGATCAACAAAAGAATGTCGGCAAACTCTCGGGCGGAGAACGCAACCGCGTTCACATGGCAAAAATGCTGAAATCCGGCGCAAATGTTTTGCTGCTTGACGAGCCGAGCAATGACTTGGACATAGAAACCTTACGAGCACTTGAAGATGCGATTATCGATTTTCCCGGATGCGTTGTGGTCATCAGCCATGATCGTTGGTTTTTAGATAGGATTGCCACGCACATCTTGGCGTTTGAGGGAGATAGTCAGGTTGTCTGGTTTGAAGGCAATTATCAAGATTATGAAGCCGACCGCCATCGCCGTTTAGGCACAGATGCCGACACGCCTCACCGGATTAAGTACAAGCCGCTGGAGAGGTAGATCTATAGCTTTTTCTGCTTATGTTGGTTAATGAGTGTTTTGAAAAGTAGAAAAGTAGAGGAGTAGAGGAGTAGAGGAGTAAAGACGTAAAAATAACATTGGTTTCTTTGCCTAAATCCGCTAAGAAGCAGAGCGCTGAAAGGCAAAGAAGAAAGAGCAGAAGAGTGAAAGGGTTGAAATAGTCCCCCTACACCCTCTTCAGCTTTGGCTTTTGAATTATGTTGGACAGAGACGGGCTTCGGGGGACGTAAGGTTTTCTAAAGCTCGGCTTTTTCTAGAAAGCGCTTGCGAGGAGACACGGCGGGGATACGCCTCGCTAGAAAACCTAACGGAGAGGTGGCAGAGTGGTCGAATGCGGCGGTCTCGAAAACCGTTGTGCGTGAACAACGTACCGGGGGTTCAAATCCCCCCCTCTCCGCCATTACCTCATTTGATAGCGTCTAAGGACGTTCGGGGGAATGAAGAAAACGGCGCAAAATCAAGCATATTTAATCCGACCGCCTCCGATATGGTCTATTGCAATCCGATCCGAATATGAG
>JBFXDW010000055.1:0-12613 GCA_050180745.1 Bdellovibrionales bacterium
AGCAGAGACAACCCCAGTCTCTACTGTTGGCGTGGGTACGAGGGATTTATTCCACATCACTCTTCCTAATCCATCTGGGACAATAGGCTCGTTAAACATCGCAAAAGCAAAGGCGCTTGATCCGGCGTCTTTCCCTTATATTACGCGCACAATTGAGAGTCTAATGAATGGAAAACAGCGTGCGGATAGATTTAGGATAAAGGGTATTGAAATATCCGCACGAGCAGCCTTTGGAAAGATTCTAACGTGCACAGACACCCCCACCAACCCACCATCTAAGAAGATAAGTGTTGTCGTTCCTTACAAAGAGATTACCTCTTTCCAGAAAAATCAAGAAAGAATCACATCGACAATATCAATGGCAATAAGGAATAACATTCCTGATCCCTTTAAAGATAAAATTTGTCTTGATGTTATGGTAGAATCTCCTGATAAAAGGAGCATAGATATTCGCTTTAATCCAGCCTACGCCGAAGAGTTTTCAAGAGCATGTCGCGTATCGAAAGACAGACTTACGCCCCAAGCTATAAAATCGGTACTGAACTTATAAGAATCCTATAAAGAAGGAACTGATTATGGAACAAAAACAAGGAAAAGATACATTAGACACAGCCATCAAAGGGACTAAGGGTCGAGTAAAAGCGGAATGGAGTATGGAACCATGGGGCTCGTCAGGGACCAGCGTTAACGTTCTACAACTATCCATTAAAGCCTCTACCTGCTTCCAGATACGTGCGCTTCGCGAAGCAATGAGAGCTGCACGAAATATTTCTGGTTCCTTTATAGGCATGGACACAAGCAGTATGTTTCAGTTCCATGGGCCAACCGCCGATAATCCACGGGGCTATTTAAGCGTTCAGGAGAAGGACGTAGGTGATCCCGTTTTTACCCCTTATATTGAACGAGCTATTTTGGCCTTATCTATCGGTAAAGAACATGCGGATAAGTTCCCAGAAGCGTGCAACTCTCTAAAAAATAAACTTTCTCCTCAAGCTGTAAAAGAGCAGCTAAAACTCTGATCCCCCATAAAACAGGAAATAATTATGCTAGATGGATATCTACAAGAAGATGTTTTACAAACTTTAGAGAACGAAATCAAAGAAACATCCGGCCGTGTAGAAGCCGAGTGGGGAAAAGAAGTCTGGGGCATGGGTGAACCCGTGAATGTCCTAAAGCTGTTCATCCGCGCCTCAACAAGTTTCCAATCACGCGCTCTTACAGAAGCACTAGACGCAGCTGGCGAAAAGGACCTTTTTCATCTCCATATGCCAACCTCCCGTAACCCAAATGGTTATCTAAGTATTAGCAAAGATGATGCGCTTAATCCAATACACGTCTCTGCTGTGGAACGGGTAATCGCCAATCTGTGGTCTGGCAAGGAACGAGCCGGAAAATTTAAGATAGAGGATGTCAAAAACGCGGCTCAATCGGTTTTTGGGAATAATGTTGTTATAAATTGCAACAAGGAAGGTGAGCCTTGTGAGGAACTTCTTAAAGTAACTGTTTCTCATGCAGAAACAGACTATTCAAAGGAATTTGTACAACATTTCCTAACGGGTGTTACTTCAAGAATATTTAACGCTATTTCTGAACCTTGGAGAGAGAAAATGGCGCTTCAAATCACAGCAAACCCAGCAGATGAAAGCATGGTGCTTTCTCTCGACCCCGCCTATGCAGATGAGTTCTCAAAGGCATGTCGCTTTTTTAAAAGCCAACTCACGCCTAAAGCCATAGAAAATCAGTTAAAGCTGTAGTCATAAAAGCACGCAGAATAAAGGGAGTAACCAATTGGTCCCTCCCTTTTTCTTTGCCTACTTGCTTAAAGTGCGAGAGCATGTTGCTTGGCCTTAGACACGGGCTTTAAGTTCCGCCGAACAGCCTCTGCAATACCCTGAACTTTGGCTGCAAGCGTCACGACATCTTGAATGGGGGGGCAACACCCAGCAACAGAATTAGGCTGATGCTTTGTCCCAAGATGCATATCATGCCAATCCAAAAGTAGCTCTCTTGCTGGAGGTTTCACTTCATGGGAGCTTTTCTTGTAGGCCCGAAGGATATCAGAAGCTTGATCAAGGCTTCCTAGAACAGAATTCAAGGTTGTAATAGCAGCCCCCTTTTCTTCTATTGTTCCTCCATTACATATTTTATCAATTGCACAGAGTGCCCTACCTAGATCTTCACTAACAGAAGGAGCCACCTTCTGTTCAGCAAGAACATTCTTTGCTACTTCTATATGTGCACGATTATGTTCTTCCCCGTTTCGAATGTGACCCGGTTTAACTGAAGGGAATAAATTTGAAAGAGCTGAAGCGGTAGATAGAGTTAGAGTCGTCATAATAATATTCCTTCCTTTTATTGAGGAGATTAAACAGATTTATTTTTTGGGAGTCGAGGTGCGCTTAAAGCGTTAATATGTTTCCGGTCCTACCGGAAATAATAACCAAAGCTAAAGTACGCAAAGCTAGACGCACCAAAAGCGGGGCTAAAAGCTCCGTTGGTGCTGCGCCAGAGACCGGCGTATGTTGCTTGCGTTGTCATCATGGACAGATTATTACGTGTTTTACACCATGAAAGCAAATAAATTCTGCAAGAAATAAAAAATTTTTCCATTTCCCCTATTCTCTCACAAATGAAAGATTAGAGCCTGTCTATCCTTAAGCTTTTAAATAGTCCCCAAACGGCCCCAACGCGGCGCAAATCTCATCGCGCAAAACAATCTCTTCACGATCCAGTGTATTGCGTAAAGCCACTACGGTTTCCGTATTTCCGGTTATCTTTAAACGTCGCGCAAAGAAAAGAGCGTCTCCATCAGCGCGCCCCTCCAGCATATCAATCAGCGCCTCCAGATCACCAGCAATCGTGGCATCAAAGGAGTCTCTACCGCCTGTATAAAGAGAAAAACTAGCTCCCTCCCCCATACGTAAAACAAACTGAAAAGGAATATCCGTGGGATCAAGACAAACCCACGCAGAATCAAGCGCAGCCATATTTTTAAATAATTTTGGGTGACGTTTTTTTATGAGCGCCATAACAATCTCTGTCCCCCGCACCATAATTGGCACAGGCACAAAACACAGAATTTTACGCGCTAATGAAATGGGAAATGTTGTGTGGGACATAAAAGTATCTCCAGAAAACAGGGACCACAAAAAAAGAACTTAGGGTTAAGAAGCAGGGCTTCGAACTCGGGTTAATAAAATGTTTTAACCACCCTCCCCTTGCGGGAGGGTCGAAACATTAGATTACCGAAGGGAATAAAATGTTTCGGGGAGGGGTCAAAAATCCAAATTTGGGAAATGATAACCCCTCCCCGAAAATTCCGTGTGCTATCGCACCCAGAATTTTCGACCCTCCCGCAAGGGGAGGGTGGTTTTTATCTTCCTTCTGATTGTTGATTTGTCTCTACCCACGTTCTGGTTACCTTTGCTTTACCTGAGTTCGGAACCCTAGGTTAAGAAGAGCTTCCTTTGCATGTCTCTCTCAGCCCTTCACATTCCACTCCTTCCATCATTCCAGACACGCGAGCGTTAGCAAGCATAGGTCTGGAATCCCATTTTGGTAGTTCCGAAACTTTCAACATTTTCTTTTCTTGCAATTTCTGAAAAAAAATAAACGGGACCCCTGCCGGGGCCTGTGCTCGCGAAGGCGGGTGCTGGGGTGACGGAGAGGGTGTGAGGAGCAGAGAGAGACATGCAAAGGAAGTTCTCCTAAAACCTGATTGCCGAATCCTAGGGCGTGTCGTCAAATAAAAGAAAGGGATGGCGCGATGAGAAAAAAGTTGTCCAACTATGAAAAAAGCGAAGCTCGTATGAACATACTTGCAAGCTTTTTGAAGACGTTGGCGGCTTTTTTCGCCGCGTCCTACGGATTAACGATAAAGTATTCATCTGGAGCGTCAAGCCGCTTGGCAATATGTTTATATAGCCTGTGCGTCTTTCCTTCCAGCTAAATGCTTTATCGTTAACCATCCGTTCCTTTTATTTGACGGCACGCCCTAAGAGCCTGTTCAGAATTTTGCTGTTTACTGACCACTACCATTCGCTATCTGGCTTCCATCCTCCAGCTCTTGCAATTTAGGAATATAACGCACCTTAACCCCTGCTTCCTCAAACATCGTTTTGGAAATTGCAAACTCACTTGCCCAGCGGCCGTCATAAAGGTCAGGATCATATGCAACAACCTCGGCAATTCCCGACTGAATGATCGCTATAGCACAATTGGCACAAGGGAACCATGGCACATAAATCTTCGTCCCTCTCAGAGAAACACCTATTCGTGCGGCGTTATAAATCGCACTGCGCTCAGCATGAGAGCTCCAAATATATTTGGCTCCATTTTCCTTGCTGTTCCGCTCTGGCACATCATCACGCACGCCACGAGGAAAGCCATTATATCCCGTTGAGACAATCTCATTATCGGTACCGACAATCACAGCGCCAACATGCCGTCCTGTCTCTTTACTCCATGTCGCCACCTGATGAGCCAAGAGCATAAAACGCCGATCCCACTTATCAATATCCATTGCAAAACCTCTTCTTTAATCGTTTATTCTTGACATATATCAAGAATGAGCACCAGATTGTAGCCCCATGGATGAAACAAAACTACTCATATTTTCATTGCTATCCGGACTCCAGCGCGAGAAAGGCTACGCCCTTCTCAGCCGCACGACAAGCGCCCTTGGCGAGCGTGAGGCCTTCGATGCTCAAGCCGCACGCAACGAAGCCATCCTGTCTCAAATCCGCCATTCTGACTTGCCACAGTCCATCTTTCTGCCTCAACGCATCATCCAGTCTTTCACGCTGCGCTCAGATACAGCATTCAGTGAGAGCATGAGCCGCCAAGCTCTGGCCGAATGGTACCTCTATCAGCTCCAACAACCCATCCATCAAACAGCCCTTGCTTTGATGGTCGAGTGGAAAGGCCTCACTCCTTCGGGCATCAGTGCGCTCATTCATTTCTTGGCGGCGCTGAGCTACTTGGAACAGCTGCGAGATGCAGGCCTTACGATCTATGGACGCGGAGAAATATCGGCATCCGCCCCCGCCCGCATGCAAACTCTTGCCCGAGCGTATCTGGCACGTGAACGGCTTTTCCTTAATATCGCTGATGAAAAACTACGGCGCTCCATGCATGATTTGAAGCTCGATAATCCAGAAAGCCAGATCATTCTTGATGATTTCCTACACAAACTCAAAGAAGGTTACGCCAAAGGCCTTATCGCGAGCACACCCATTGCGGTTTGGTTTCACGGCTTTGACGCACCTCTTGAAGCCTTTTATAAAACACTCATTAAAACGCTAGAAAAGGCTTCTCTTAACGACGAAAAAAACGAATCTTTTGGCAACCTCGTTAACGCGCTTGATAGCGATATTGAGAATTCTTTTCATTTTATAGCCAACATGCCTCTCTTTCGCGGCGTAACGGAAAATGCATTACGTAATGTTTTGAAAAGCGCCAAAATCCTTACGCTCGAGAAAAACCAACCGCTCATCATGCAAGACGAACCCGTCTCACGCTTTTACGTCATCATGAAAGGCATGGCTAAAAGTTATAAGTCCGCCGAGGAAGGCAGCGAAGTCATCCTCCAAATTCTGACAGCAAAAGACTGTCTTGTCGATATGGGATTAAGCCAGAACGTTGCGACTATCAGCGTCCGCACCGTAACGGAAAGCAAAGTGCTGTCTTTATCTTTGCCCATCTTGCGTGAACAAATTACGCGCCAGCAAAACTTAGCCCGCAATATGATGCAAATAATCTCAGACAGGCTTCAAAATAGTGTAGCCCACTTTGAACAAATCACGCTTCATGACGCCCTCCATCGAGTTGGCTGGTTTCTGGTCAACCTACACCTAGATACGGGTCTTGAAGGAGCACCGCTTAAACTTCCTTTTGAAAAGGCCCTGATTGCCGCTTATCTGAACATCAAGCCCGAGACATTTTCACGTGTACTCAAGCAGTTCAAAAAGAAAGGCTTTCAGATTAATAAGGATGAGGTGATCCTGCCGTACCCCCAAGCTTTGTGCGAGTTCTGTGACCCAGAAATGGCGCTTCACTGCTGCCGCGCCGAGGCCATAGGTTGTGCCCCTATTCGGATTGCAAAGGGAATAGAAGAAACGCATAAACAACAACGAAAAGCCCCAGCCTCAGAATGAGGCTGGGGCTTTCTTTTTAAGCATCCCTATTTCTTAGAGCCAGTTCTGAACAGGCTCTACGAGAATAACCACCTTATGGCTTCTTAGGACCCTCCGGCAGTAACTTATGAGCACCTGGAACAGGCTCCTTCCCTTCTGGCTGAGTAGGCTCCATAATGATGCCAATACGCTTTAGCTGTGTAACAATCCCCTGAGCTGTCTTATTCCCTTCCTGAGCCAGTTTTTGTGAACCGGTTACGAGGCCACCGAACTGCTTGTTCAGGTTTTGACTTTCCATAAATGGAGCTTCAAGCTGACCATAGGTTTGATTTAAAGCATCCCGCTCATCCAAGATCCTTGAGATCTGGAATGCAAAGAGCAACATCATGGTGAAAGCCATAAGTGCCATAGGGATGAGCAACTCAATAGTTGTGACTTTTTCTTTCATATCAACCCTCGCTTATTTCTTTTCATCAGATTTTGCTGGCTCAGGCAAACGAACGCCCTGCGAAACCAAAAGGTCTTCAAGAGCTTTGTCTTTCTCTTTCACAGAAGCATCATAAAGAGCCTGAGATAATTGTTGATTTAATGGCATAACATTGCGTGCAACATTAATGACACTTTGACGCTGTGCGATTTGTTCCTGCACATTACGGTTCCCATTTGCGAGAGACATACTCACAATAAACAGGAGCAAAGACAAAGCCGCCGCTACAAACGTCGGCCAATAAAGAGCTCTTTCGTTCATCATTCTCCTCACCTTGATTCTAGAATCAATATGTTGATTCAACTTACCTCCTGTATAAAGGAGGAAAAAGATTAATAAAAGATTATAACATTCAGGTTAGACTGAAAAGAAGACAAAGAGAGGAGGAATAGACCATGCTGCATATACCCTCTAACACTCATCACATGAGCGCTGACGCCTTTGCTGCCATGGGAATGAAAGAGTTCGTTTATGTCCGCCCTACCATTGTCAATGGTCGCAAAACCCATATGATCCACGCCGCAGACGGCACACCTTTGACCAGCATACCTAATCGCAAACTGGCTTTTGCCACCATCTCACAGCATGACTTAACGCCGATGAGCTTGCATTAAATCCATTGCTTGCTTTAAACACGCCTCTCTTGAAGCGCGAAGATCACCCGCCTGCCACCAGCTTTTAACTTCGCGCAGAATGTAGCCGATTTCAGGACCAGAAGAAAGGCCACAGGCTTTCATATCTCTCCCCTGCAAAGGAAATACCGGATTTTCCCAAAGCTCTATCACATTCCATAACTCAGAATGGGGCGCTCCCTGTTCTGCCTCATATAAAGCAAGCCCTGCACGCACGACTTCTTCGCCTTCAACATAAAGGGCCTGACGAAGCTCAAAAGGCGTTTTGATATTTTCTATACAGGAAGCTAAGGACAAACAATTTTCAAGCATCCGCAGCCGTTTTTCTGAAAGGCCCAGTCGCGTTTTGACATTGTTTGTGATTTCACTCAAAAGCGCCGCAAAACGTACCCAAAAATCAGATTCAGGAAAACGCTTTATTAAATTTTCAAACCGAGAAAACTGATCTGCTTCGGGTAAAAGGGTCTTAAAAACACGCTCCCTTTCAATCAACCTTAAAGCACGCCCTGCATCCGGTGCCATAAGCAGGCGCATCAGCTCCTCACGAATGCGCTGAGAGGAAAGCGAGGATAACTGCCCCGCAAAAGAAGAACACGCCGCAAGAGCATGTTCATCCTCTGCAAAAGACAGTTCCGCGATAAAGCGGAAATAGCGTAAAATACGCAGTAAATCTTCTTGTATCCGATCTTCGGGAGCGCCAATAAAACGAAGTTTTTTCTGTTCGATATCAAGCAAGCCACCGACAAAATCGTAAATCTTGCCCTCACCGTCCATGTACAGCGCGTTAATCGTAAAATCTCGACGCTGCGCATCCTCAGCCCAATCGCGGGTGTAAGTTACTTTTGCGTGCCGCCCATCCGTTTCTATATCGCGACGCAAACTTGTTATCTCATAGCCCTGTCCTTGCCCTGCCAGAATTAGAACAGTCCCAAACTTAATACCTGTTGGCACCGTTTTATATCCTGCCTCCCGCATGATCTCACAGACCTGAGCAGGCTCTACATTCACGGCCAGATCAATATCCTTAACCGCCCGCCCCAGTAGCATGTCACGCACAGCTCCACCTACAACACGCGCCTCGCAGCCGCGCGCCGCCAGCGCCGCAAAAATATCCGGCACAGGACCTCTCATCAGCCAGTCAGGAGGAGTAACATTGATAACATTCATAGGCATGCGGCACAGTAAGAACTTGTCTTGTTAAAAGATACAACACAGTTTATCTTCTCTCCACCCTCCTTTGAAACAAGTTTTTCCCCATGTCAGACATAGAAACGCCTCCCTCGTTCCACGTGGCCTTTGAATCAACCAGCAGCAAAATTAACCTTGTTCGCGACGAAATCAGAAAAGTCATTTATGGCCAAGATCAAGTCATCGAACAAGCGCTTGTCGTCCTGCTTTCCGGTGGCCATATGATGCTGCGCGGCGTTCCGGGCCTTGCCAAAACAAAGCTCGTCACAACACTCGCTAAAGTCATGGGGCTCGACAACAAACGCATTCAATGCACTCCCGACCTCATGCCAAGCGATTTGATTGGCGCCGAGATTTTAGAAGAAGTCGATTATGGCCGCCGCAATTTCCGCTTTATCGAAGGGCCCCTCTTTTGCCAATTCTTAATGGTGGATGAAATCAACCGCGCTAGCCCTCGCACCCAATCGGCCCTGTTGCAGGCCATGGAAGAGGGAAACGTTACCGTCACAGGGCGAGAACACGCTTTACCTTCGCCCTTTCACGTGCTGGCAACGATGAACCCTCTTGAGCTTGAGGGAACCTACCCCTTACCCGAGGCAGAGCTTGATCGCTTCATGATGCAGATTGAGATCACCTATCCCTCGCTGCAAGCTGAAAAACAAATCATCACGCAAAGTTTAGTCGAGGAGCCCACACCCAAAGCCATCGTCTATGCCAGCGACTTACGAGAATTCCAAAAAACGGTCCGCCAAATGCCGCTTGATGAAAGTGGAACCAATTCTATTCTGGCGCTTGTGCGTGCAGGAAGACCTGAAACAACAGATATTCCTGAAGTCAGGCAATACGTCCATTGGGGACCGGGACCACGCGCCGCATTAGCCTTAGCTCTGACAATCCGAGCCCGAGCCACGCTTCACGGTCGCGCTACACCTAATATGAACGATCTGGAAGAAATGCTGCTTCCTGTACTGCGCCACCGGATGGCGCTTAATTATGCTGCCCGCGCTGACGGCGTGTCTCTTGATTTAATTCTTGAGCGTTTAGCTGAAAAAATTCAGAAATTCTAATGAACGAAGACGCTTTTATTTCCCCTCCTATTTCCCCTCCAGCCCTTTCCGTTGAAGCGGAAGCCGCCCGACTGGCTACACTCGTGCCTCGGCACACAAGCCGCCTGACACGTGAAGCTGGATGGTATTTTCGGCCCTATCAGGGTGGCGAGGCTTATCAAAGGATTGACTGGCGGCAATCGGGGCGTAAAGATGAATTGTTGGTGCGCGATTATGAGTCGATACAGCAACCTCCGGTTGTTTTATGGACAGATTATGATGAGCACAATATATCAGCCCAGATCTTGCTTTTGGCACTGGCACGCCTTTTACTAAGCGATGATCGTGCCGTCTGTTGGCTATCCCCAGAAACCAGACCCGCCCATACGATAACGCACGTAGAATCCCAGCGCCTCATGAGCATGAAAGAGGCTCACAGCGAAGCGCTTCGTACAGCGATAATTCCTCTACCGTCCCCCTATTGCCTAGTCTTAGCCGCCCCTTTTGCGGATAAAGCCGAAAGCTGGCGCACGCGCCTCAAAACGCTCGCCAGCCAAGGAGGCAGAGGAATCCTTATAGATTTAAGCCACCCGCCACTCCCCAAACATGCAGGGCTTTACAAAAGCGCCGCTCATCTGGGCTGGCCTGTTTTCCGCTTCAAACAAGGGATGAAAACCATAGATTTTCTCCCAGAACTGCTTAAAACCACGCTCAAACTAACACTTTAAGCATAAAAACTACGATTGTAGGCCATCTTGGTAACGAACTGCTAAGATTCGAAGTGTATTCTCTGCTCTGATTTAGTTTTGTTCACTTAAACAGTTTAAGGAGAAAAATAATGGGTAGACTAGCAATTGTTACCGGTGGCGCAACGGGCATCGGCGCTTGCACAAGTAAGACGCTGAAAAACGCCGGTTACGATGTAGTCGCCACGAACATCGTTCTTGACGACACCACAAAGGCTTTTGAAGAAGAAACGGGCATCAAAGTCTATGCGTGGGATGTCGGTGATGCGGCCGCTTGTGCTGATGGCGTAGCCAAAGTAACCGCCGATTTTGGCCGCAGCATTGAGGTTCTGATTAATAACGCAGGTCTGGCACGCGACGCCATGATGCATAAGCTTAGCGTTGAAAATTGGGATTTGGTCCTGAAAACAGACCTTTATTCCGTCTTTAACATGTCTCGCGCAGTTATTACACCTATGCGTGATAATAAGTGGGGACGGATCGTCAGCGTCAGTTCAATCAATGGCCTAGCTGGGCAAATGGGCCAAACGAACTATTCAGCTGCCAAAGCAGGTATTATTGGCTTTACAAAAGCCTTAGCTCGTGAATCAGCCTTTAAGGGCATCACAGTGAATGCTATAGCGCCAGGATATGTGAATACGTCAATGATGGAAGCCATTCCTGAAGATGTTCTGAAAGGCATTATCGCAACAATTCCTGTTGGCCGCCTTGGCGAACCTCAAGAGATTGCAGATGCGATTAAGTTCCTCGTCGCGGAAAGCTCTGGGTTTATCACGGGTGAAACCCTCTCCGTTAACGGAGGCGGTTATATGCAGTAATTCTGCAAACCTACATAAAGCATCAAACTACAAAAAAAGCCGGAAGATTTTCTTCCGGCTTTTTTAAATGACACGCCCTAAAGCACAAGAACCGCGTGAGACGATTTTACCCGATTCACACGCTGAACAGCCTTGGGCGTAAGCGCATAACCATCGATCGGAAACCACCCCGAATGAACCATCTGTTTTTTTAGAATTTCTTTTGCTATCATAATATCAATAGCAGCATCCATTCGTGCGGTTCCTACCCCTTCTGGTTTTGGGAAACAATCTGGGTGCATAGCTTTTGTTATATCGAGTTGCGATCCAAGACGACGAACAATACCCTGACGAAGTTCTTTCTCCACAGCTTTAAAGTTGCGTCCTTTCATTTTGTCGCAAAAACGCTCTCCCTTAACGGTTAAAGCATGCCCATCTGAACTCCATCCCCTTGAAGGAACCTTCACCGGTTTAACATAACCTTTATCTTGCAAGTCATTCAAAGCCCTATGAACTCGTTCAAATTCAAAGCTCTGCCCCTCAACCGAAAAAGGAAAGGAACCAAAACAGTAGCCTTTCTCTTCTTTAAGAAGGTGAAGAAGAAGCTTTTGGAAAAGAGCATTATTGGAAATAGTTTTTTTTGTTTTCGTGCTCATATTATACCTCTAAAAAAGTTATAAAAGGATTGTAAAAAAGATTATCAGAACCAACGCATGAGATTATAACATAAAATTGGGTAAATTTCTTTAATTTCATAAAATATTATTATAATTCAAGCAAATAACTACTCCACAACAGCGCCAAGAGCCCGTGGAAGGAGATCCACATCATCTAGAGCACAATCAGCCCCTGTTAGTTTAGGGTAGGGGTAGGCTTTAAAGTAATGCGTGTCCGACAATGACCTTCAGGAGCAACAAGCTCACTTCGCACCACACCAGCCTCTTCTAAGTCACGAATGGCCGCGTGCATCCGCGCATCTTTGACACCCTTCTGTTTAGGAAGATCAGAGAAAAACAAACCTTGTGTCTGATCTTTTTGCTGTTTAAGACGCCGAACAATCGCTTTGCGAAGCCTTTTTTCTACTGCATCAGAACGGCGACCCGCCATCCAATCACAGGCACGTTCGCCCTCAACGCTCAGAACATAGCCACGAAAACACACTCCTTTTTCCGGAAAAACAAGAGCGTCCTTCACTTGATTTTTATGGCCTTTCAACCCTACAAAAGCATAATGGAACTGCTCAATGGTTGTTCCAGACACTTCTTTTACAGAATCAAAAAGCATATCGCGTGTCATGCCGTGTGGCGCCTCAGACAAAGAGGTTAAAATTCGTTTAGATAAAACTTCAGTAATAGGTGGCAGTTTATTTTCACTCATATCATGTCTCCTAAAAAAACGATTCCTTAAAAGAAGATTCCCATTATAACATAGATTCAAGAAATTTTATTAGTTTCATGAGGCCTTGTTGAATAAAGCGTGATTGCGGACGCAGTTTTCTTATTTCTTTAAAGTTTAATATTCAGGGGCAGCGAGGTTTCGGAAGGTGTTGAGGGTTTGGGCCTTCAGGACAGCTTCGGTTTTTT